>MNXW01000249.1:0-3319 GCA_001871515.1 Comamonadaceae bacterium CG2_30_57_122 | reverse complement strand
GTTTGACCTGATTGAAGGATGCGCGGGTTGCGCCCCAAGACTTCTGCTGCGCTGTAACCGCTGACCTGGCTGAATTGGGGGTTGACGTATTGAATGCTGCCTTGCAGGTCGGTGATCACCACCGCCAGCGGCGCCTGCTCGATCGCACGCGACAACTGGCGCAACTGGTCGTTGGCCAACTTGCGCTCGGTCACATCCGTCACGAACCCATGCCACAGCACCGAGCCATCGGCCAGGCGCTCGGGCAGCGCGTTGCCAAACAGCCAACGCACCGTGCCATCGTCGTATTGGACGCGAAACTCCTTTTGCCACGGGGTCAGGTTGGCAGCAGAGGCTTGAATGGAAGCCATGACACCGGGCAAGTCCTCTGGGTAGCCCAGGGAAAACACCCCTGCGGCATCTTCCTTGACCTGCTCCGGGCTAACGCGGTAAATGTCCCGAATCGCTTCACTGGCATAGGGAAAGCAAGAACTGCCGTCCGGGCGCAACAGGTATTGGTAAACCATGCCAGGCAGGTTGCTGGCAATGTTGTTCAGGCGCTTGAGCGCGGCGTCTGAGGATTGCTTGGCTTGTTCAAGCGCGGCCAGTGTGTCGGACAGGGTTTGTGTTTTTTGACGCACCCGCCGGCGCAGCATCAGGCTCCACAGCACAAACCCTGCGGCCAGCAAAGCCATGCCCAGCAAGGCATAGCGCGCTTGGTACAGGTGCATGGCCAGGTCGGGTTCTGGCACCGTTGCGCCAAACCATTTTTCCTGGATTCGGGTCGCTTCTTCTGGGCTGATGTTGGCAAAACCACCTGCCACCAGCGCCAGCGTGGTGCTGTCGCCCTTGCGCACCGCACGGTGAAAGGCGCCAGTGAACAAGGATTCGGTGTAAAGGTAATCCTGGTTGATCCCAAGCTGGTGCAGCAGGTAGAGCGCCGGGGGCTTGTCCATGCAAAACACCCGCAGCTCGCCCAGCTTGGCAGCCTGCAGTACCGCGCTGTAGCTGGGGTAGGTGCTGAAACTGCTGACGCCTTGCGCTGACAAAGCCTCTATGCAGGCATCACCCGCCTTGACCCCCACCCTGAAGCCCTTGACCGTATGGGCATTGACGATGCCGCTGACGCTTTTGTGGAAAAACAGCGGCACTTCAATGCTGGCATAGGGTGGGGTGAAGTCGTAAATTGCCTGGCGCTGCGGAGTCTGGAAAATGCTGTCAATGACCTCTGCGCGCCCGGCTTGCATCATGTCCAGCGCGGCCTGCCAGGGTAAGGGCCGCAGGTTCACCGCAACGCCGGTTTTGCTTTGCCACAGCGCCCAGGTGTCTATCAAAATGCCTTGAAAATCGCCATGCTCATCCCGAAAAACATACGGCGGGTAGTCGTCATCGAGCACCACGGTGATCGACTTCTGAGCCGCGCCAGGCAAAGGCACAGCCGCCTGCTGCGCCCACAACAGGCTGCTGCACAGGCACCAGGCCAGCACCGTCAAGCAGATACGTTTAGTCATCAATCAATAGCAATATAGCCATAATACATAAGGGCTAGAGGCATATTTGTTCAAATATTTTCAGCGACCCAGCAGGCTCTCTGCGGCTGCGGGTTTGGCAAACAAAAAGCCTTGAAAGGCATCACAGCCCAAATGCGTCAGCAGCTGGCATTGGGCCTCGGTTTCAACGCCTTCGGCAATCACCTGCATGCCAAAGTTGTGGCCCAGGTGGATGATGGTCTCGGCAATCACCTGGTCGTCTGGGTCGCTGTGGATGTGGCGCACAAAGGACTGGTCGATTTTGAGCTGGTTCATGCCCAGGCGCTTGAGGTGCGCCAGAGAGGAGTAGCCGGTGCCAAAGTCGTCCAAGGAAAACCGAACCCCCAAGGCGCGGATGCGGGCAATTTTGTCAAGCACGGCGGGCAGGTCTTCCACCAGCATCGACTCGGTCAGCTCCAGCTCCAGGCGCTGCGGGTTGGCACCGCTGCGTGCCAGGGTGTTGGTCACGCTTGCCACAAAATCTGCTTGGGCAAATTGCAGCGCGCTGACGTTCACCGCCATGACCCAGTGGCTGGTGTCCATGCGCTGCGCCCACTGGGTGAGTTGCTGGCAAGCGGACTCTAGCACCCACTGCCCCAAGGGCAGGATCAGCCGGGTGGCCTCGGCCAGCGCAATGAATTCGCCCGGCATCACCAGACCACGCTGGGGGTGCTGCCAGCGCACCAGTGCTTCTGCGCCCAGCGGCACGCCTTGTGCGGTGACCTGCAGTTGGTAGTGCAGCACAAATTCATGCGCTTCCAGGGCGCGCTCCAGGTCTTTCTCTAGGCTGGTACGCGCCAGCACCATCGCCTGCACCACCGGGTCATAAAAGTGGGCGGCGTTGCGCCCGGCGGCCTTGGCCTGGTACATGGCCGCGTCGGCTGTTTTGAGCAGCTCGTCTACATCACTCGAACGGCCGTCAAACAACACCAAGCCAATGCTGGCTGAGCTCTTGTAGTGGTGGCCGCAGAGGCTGTAGGGCTGGCTTAACGCGTGCAAGACTTTGTCGGCTACCGCTTCAGCGCGGGTGGCAGCCGTGGCTTGATCTGTACTCAGCGTACCGAGCAACACCATGAATTCATCACCCCCAAAATGCGCCACCGTGTCTTCTGCGCGCACACACGCCAGCAGCCTTTGGCCAGATTCTCGCAACAGGTCGTCACCGCAGCCGGGGCCGAGCATTTCGTTGGCTTGGCGAAAGTGGTCCAAATCCAGAAACAGCAGGACACCCCAATGCTGGCTTTGGGCGGCGTGCAACAGCGCGCCGTGCAGATGCGCCATCAGGCCGCGCCGGTTGGGCAAACCGGTGAGTGCGTCGGTGAACGCCAGGCTGTGCAGCTGGGCAGCAGCGAGGCGCTGGGCACTGAGGTCTTTGAAGATGCAGATGGTGTGCAGCTGCACGCCTTGGGGCAGGTCTGACAGCGTCAAACTCAAAGGCACGGATGAGCCGTCTTGGCGCAGGCCCTCAGGTTCGCTGTGCGGTGTTTGGGTCAGGGCTTGCCAGGCGCTGTGCTGGCGCAGCAGCCCTGCGGCGGCATCTGCCTCAGGCGCAAGCATGGGCAGCAATTGCCCAATGTGCAAGCCCAGCATGGCTTGGGTGGTGTAGCCAAACATGGCTGCAGCACTGGGGTTGGCGCTGGTGACACGGCCTTGCGGGTCGAGGGTGACCACACCCTCGCTCATGTGCGCTAAAACCGCCTGGCTGTGCTGGCGCAGGTCGCGTTCGCGTTGCTCGGCTTGTTGCTTGTAAAAAGCCATTTGCAAGGTGGTGGCCAGTTCGCGCTCTGAGAAGGGTTTGAGTATGTAGCCGT
>MNXW01000232.1 GCA_001871515.1 Comamonadaceae bacterium CG2_30_57_122 | reverse complement strand
TCTGGATGGCCTGACGCGCGAAAACTTTCGCATTGCGCACGACATCAGCGCCTACAGCTTCCCGGCCATGGCCAAAGCAGCCCTGCCCTACCTGAACCCGACCGCATCGCTGCTGACCCTGACCTACCTGGGTGGCGTGCGCGTGGTGCCCAGCTATAACACCATGGGTCTGGCCAAAGCGTCACTGGAATCTTCGGTGCGTTACCTGGCCGATGCCGTGGGCAACAAAGGCATTCGTGTCAACGGCCTGAGTGCCGGGGCCATCAAAACCCTGGCTGCCAGTGGCATCAAGGACTTTGGCAAATTGCTCGGCATCTCTGCCGCAGCTTCGCCCCTGAAGCGCAATGTGACGATTGACGAAGTCGGCAACGTGGCCGCCTTTTTGCTCAGTGACCTGGCCTCGGGCATGACCGGTCAAATCTCTTATGTGGACTGTGGTGTGAGCCAGACTGCGGTCGCAGTCGTCGAATCAGACTCTTGATAAAAATGGCCTTTAGCCCTTTAAAATAAAGGGCTTATAGCTATTTATTGCATAGCATTCAACAATCAGGGGTGGGCGCTGCCCGCATACAGCCACGGCATGTCCAGCAAGCGTTCCCCCAGCACCTTCATGGCCAGATCCCGACCCCAGCGCATCGGGCCGGTGGCGTGGAAAATTTCACCATTTTTGATTGCTCGCGCCTGCACCTGGGCGTTGCGTGCCCAACGTGCCTGGGCGTAGCGCTGCAACTGCGCAGACACCGACTCTGTATCGGCATGGGGCAGGCCCACTGGCGTGATCGCCCAGGCCAGGGCCGCCGCATCTTCAATCGCCATGCCCGCCCCCTGCGCCAGGTAGGGCAGCATTGGGTGCGCGGCATCCCCCAGCAGGGCCACCCGCCCCTTGGCATGTTCATGCGCACCCTGCATCGGTGGACGAATGCTCAGCGGCCACAAGCGCCAGTAACCAATGGCGGCCACCAGGTCTTGCAGCGCAGGGCACGCCACAGCCATGCAGTGCTGCAGATCACGGGCATTGGCGCTGTGGTCCCAGCACGACATGTCGCCCTGCACCTGACCATGCACGATGGCCACCACGTTGAGCCAGTCACCACCACGCACGGGATACTGCACCACATGCAGCCGGGGGCCAAGCCACACCGTCACCTGATCCGAGCGCAGGTGCGCCGGTAAATCAGCCTGCGCCACCATGGCCCTGTAGGCCAGATGTCCGGTGGGCTGCGGCGTGCCGTCGTTGAGCAGGGCTTGGCGCACTGCGCTCCAACCGCCATCAGCCCCCACCAACAGGTCACTGCAGGTGTGCAGGTCGTTAGAAAAGTCGGTGCTGACCCCGTCGTCACCTTGGGCGAAGTGCAAAAAGCTGCTGCCAAAGTGCAGCTCAATACCGGCTGTGGCGCGTGCTGCACCCAACAACACCCCATGCAGATCGCCGCGATGCACGGTCAGGTAAGGGGCTCCGTAACGCGCTTCAAACGCTTCGCCCAAGCGCAAACGCCCTAGCCGGTGGGCGCTGGTGGCACTGCGCACCTGAATGTGTGCGGGCTGTGCCGCCACCCGGTGCAACGCGTCCTTCAGACCCCAGCCGTACAGCACCTTGACCACGTTGGGGCCGAGTTGCACGCCCGCCCCCACTTCAGAAACCTCAGCCGCACGCTCGCACAGCGTGACCGCATGCCCAGCTTGTGCGCAAGCCAAGGCAGCCGCCAGGCCACCGATCCCACCACCTGCTATTTGTACTTTGCTCATACCGTTATTTGTGTTCAACCGAGATGGTTCAAGATTCAATACGGCCATTGTCAGCAGCCAACAATTCAACTGGCTGACAAGCCCGTACCTCAATCATTTATTCCAGCTGCGCCCAGGCTTTCTCCAGCCTTTTCACACTCACCGGCTGCGGCGTGCGCAGTTCCTGGGCAAAGAAGCTCACCCGCAGTTCTTCCAGCAGCCAGCGAAATTCTTGCTGGCGCGCGTCCATCACACCCTTGCGCTCGGCCACCAGACGCCAATAACGCTGCTCCAGCGGCTGCAGTTCCTTCAGACGCGCTGCATCGCGGGCCGGGTCGGCACGGTATTTTTCCAGCCTGGCGGTGATGGCTTTGAGGTAGCGGGCAAGGTGCTGCAGGCTGCCCCAGGGGGTAACGCTGAGGAACTTCTTGGGCATCAATCTTGCCAGCTGTTGGGCCGCATCTGCCGACGCTTCCGGCGCGTTTTTGCTGTCTTTGATCTTGCGTGCAGCGGTGGCGAATTCGGCCAGGATCACCGCGCTCAAACGAGCCACTTCGGTGCAGATCAACGTGAGCCGCCCGCGCCCCTCGTCAATGCGCTTCTTGAAAGCAAATTCATCGGTGGGCAGCGGCTCCAACAAGAAAGCCCTGTCCAGCGCCACACCAATGATTTGTTCCCGCAACTCCTCCAGCGTGCCGCCGGTACCCGAACCGTCGGGAGCTTTGCCGACCTGCATGTAGGCCACGGCCATTTTTTGCAGGTCTGGCACGTTTTTTTCAAGGTACTTGAGCGCGTCCTTGATCTGCAGTGCAAACAGACGGCGCAGGCCGGCGCGGTGTTTAGTAGCGGCCACCTCGGGTTCGTCAAACACCTCGATGCTGACGGCATCGCCCGCATCGATCAGCGCCGGATAGCCGATCAGGCTGACACCGCCTTTTTGAATTTCCAGCAGCTCGGGCAGCTCACCAAAAGTCCAGGCGGTGTGGCGCTGGGCGGCGGCTTGAGTCGCCGAGTTTGCTATTTTTTTTGAAGCTGCTTGCCCTTGATTCGTCTGGGCTACAGCTTGATTTGATCTTGAAATATTGCGGCCTGACGGGTGGTCTGAATCTGCTACTTTAAATGTAGCTGCCTGCGCAGGTTCTACCTGGGCTAGAGGCTGATTTGGCTTATAAATCCCAGCACCAGCCCCGGCCGCGCCCTGCCCTAATTTAAGCGCCGCCAGCGCCTGGAACGCGCCACGCGCCTGCGCGCCCAGTTCGGCCTTCAACGCGCCCAGGTTGCGGCCCTGACCCAACTGGCGGCCGTGTTCGTCCACCACCCGAACATTCATGAAAAAGTGCAGCGGCAGCATGTCAAGCTTGATGTCAGCACGCACCACGTCAACGCTGGTGGCCAGCCGCACCAACTTCAGCACCGCTTCGATCAGTGATCCGTGGCCAAACAGCGCGGGTTCGTTCAACTGCTCGGCCATCTTGCGGGCCGACTCGGGCAGCGGCACCAGGCGCGACCGCGGGCGCTGGTGCAGGGTTTTCAGCAGCGCCGCAATTTTGTCTTTGAGCATGCCGGGCACCAGCCATTCGCAGCGCTCCTCATTGACCTGGTTGAGCACAAAAATCGGCACGGTCACGGTCAGGCCGTCTTTCGGGTCACCGGGTTCGTGCAGGTAAGTGGCCGCGCAGTCCACACCGCCCAGGCGCACGGTTTTGGGGAAGGCCTGCGTGGTGATGCCAGCAGCCTCGTGGCGCATCAGCTCCTCGCGGGTGAGGAACAGCAGCTTGGGGTTGATCCTGGCCGCGTCCCGGTACCAGGCTTCCAGGGTGAAACCGCTGCAGATATCGGCGGGCAGCTGCTGGTCGTAAAAAGCGTAGATCAGCTCATCGTCCACCAGCACGTCCTGGCGGCGCGCTTTGTGCTCCAGGTCTTCCACCTGGGCGATGAGTTTGAGGTTGGCAGCCAAAAACGGCAGTTTGGTGTCCCACTGGCCACCCACCAAGGCCTCACGGATAAAAATCTCGCGCGCACCGGGCAAATCGACCCGGCTGTAGGCCACGCGCCGACCGCTGTAGACCACAATGCCGTAGAGCGTGGCCCGCTCCAGCGCATTGACTTCGGCGGTTTTCTTTTCCCAATGCGGGTCAAGCAGCTGCTTCTTCAACAGGTGCGCGCCCACCTGCTCCAGCCACTGCGGCTCAATGGCAGCAATGCCGCGGCCAAACAAGCGCGTGGTTTCCACCAGCTCGGCGGCCACAATCCAGCGGCCCGGTTTTTTGACCAGATGCGCGCCGGGGTGCGGGTAAAACTTGATGCTGCGCGCACCCAGATACTCCCCACTGGCCCCATCGGTTTCCAGCTTGCAACCG
>MNXW01000206.1 GCA_001871515.1 Comamonadaceae bacterium CG2_30_57_122 | reverse complement strand
AGGAGGCCGCCAAAGACTGCCGCGGCGCGGGTAAAAACGCAAGCGCAACAAGTGATCCATAAAACTAACAAAGACGAATTTCAAAAAAAGGACTTTCAATGAAACCTATCACCAGCCTGATCCGCCTGCGCATCAGCGCCCACGACGCCCACTACGCCGGTGGCCTGGTCGACGGCGCACGCATGCTCAACCTGTTTGGCGACGTGGCCACCGAGCTCTTGATCCGCAGCGACGGCGACGAGGGCCTGTTTGTGGCCTACGACAGCGTCGAGTTTCTGACCCCGGTGCACGCCGGGGACTACATCGAGGCCACGGGCAGCATCGTCGCTATGGGCAAGACCTCGCGCAAAATGAAGTTTGAAGCACGCAAGGTGATCGTGCCCGCTGGCGTGGCTGGGCAACCCAGCGCCGCCGACGTGCTGGCTGAACCCATCGTGGTATGCCGCGCCAGCGGCACCTGCGTCGTGCCCGCCAGTTGCCAACGAAACAAGCCTCCAGCCCCGAATAATTAAGCGCCAGCTGCTATGAAAAAACTCATCATCACCGCCGCACTGACTGGCGCTGAAGTCACCCGCGCACAGCAACCGGCGCTGCCGGTCACACCCGAAGAAATCGGCATCGCCGCCGCCGAATGCGCCGCCGCAGGTGCGGCCATCGTGCACGTGCACGCGCGCCTGAAAGATGGCACACCGACGCAAGACAAAGAGGTCTACCGCCAGATCACTGCAGAGGTGAAGAAGCGCTGCGACGTGATCGTGCAGGTCTCTACCGGCGGCGCGGTCGGCATGACGGCGCAGGAACGCCTTGCCCCGGTGACGCTGAAACCCGAGATGGCCACGCTCTCCATGGGCACGGTCAACTTTGGTGGCGACGTGTTCATGAACCACCCAGCCGACATGGAAACCTTTGCCCAGGCCATGCGCGCGCACGGCGTGAAGCCCGAGCTGGAAATTTTTGATTCCGGCATGCTCACCACTGCTGCACGGTGGCTCAAAAAAGGCCTGCTGGACAGCCCGGCGCACTTTGACCTGGTGCTCGGCATACCCGGCGGCATGGCAGGGACGCCGGAGGCGCTGATGTATTTGCGCTCACAACTGCCGCCCGATGCAACCTGGACGGTGGCCGGCATCGGCGCAGCGCAGTTGCCGCTGGCTGCCCTGGCCATCGTCCTCGGCGGCCATGTGCGCGTCGGTTTTGAAGACAACGTGTACTACCGCAAGGGCGAACTGGCCCGCAGCAACGCGCAGCTGGTGGCGCGCATCGCGCGGCTGGGTCAAGAGCTTGGGCGCGACCTGGCCACACCCGACGAGGCACGTGCAATTTTATGCATAAAATGTGCCTCTAGCCCTTTATAAATATGGGCTAGCAGCTACATAAAACATAGCACACGAGGCCCCACTGCACCGCCCTCACGCATGTCCCGCATCCAAGCCAATCTGTTGCTCACCCTGGTCGCCCTGATCTGGGGCTCGGCCTTCGTCTTTCAGGCGCAAGGCATGGCGCATGTGGGGCCGATGGTGTTCACCGGCATCCGGTTTCTGATTGGCGTGCTGCTAGTGGCTCCGTTGATGGCTTGGGAATGGCGAAAACTGCAGCGCGCTGACTTGGCGTTGCAGCCGGGGGATGCGATTCAGATTGCGGGTCTGGGGTCACTGCTGCTGATGGGTGCAGCCATGCAGCAAATTGGCATCATGAGTACCCGCGTGACCAACGCCGGTTTTCTGACCGCGCTGTATGTGCCGCTGGTGCCGCTGCTGGGCTGGCTGCTGCTGCGGCATCGCCCGCACTGGTCGGCCTGGCCGGCGGCGCTGGCCTGTCTGCTGGGGGCGTTTCTGCTGTCGGGTGCGCAAAGCCTGTCCATCAGCCGTGGTGACGTGTGGATCATCGCCTCCACCCTGCCCTGGGCGCTGCATGTGGTGCTGATCGGCCGTGTCGCTGACCGCATGGAAGCACCGTTTCTGGTGGCGGGCGGGCAGTTTGCCGTGTGTGGTCTGCTGGCGCTGGCATGGGGTCTGGCTTTTGAGCCCGTGCACTGGGCTGGCGTACAGGCAGCGGCCGTGCCGATTGCCTACACCGGCATCCTGTCGGTGGGCGTGGCTTTTACCGCGCAGGTGGTGGCGCAGCGTTATGCCCACGCCACCGATGCCGCCATTTTGCTGTCGTCCGAAACCGTCTTTGCCGCCGCCTTTGGCTATGTTTTGATGGGTGACCAGCTTAACGCGGCAGGTCTGGTGGGTTGCGCGCTGATTTTCTTCAGCATGATAGGGGTGCAATTGCTGCCGCTGCTGACCACCAAGCAGCGCGGGGCAGCTCCCTGATTCACGTGCGCTTATCCCAAACCCACCACTGCAGCAGCCAGCCACCGCCACTGACCAGCACAATGCCCAGCAGCACCGGTAGGGCACCGAGCAAAAAGCGCAGCTCCATCGGCTCACCCAGCAGCCAGACCCCAAACACAATGCCAAACAACGGCGTCAAAAAAGAGAACACGCCCAGCCTGGAGGCCAGGTACTGGCGCAACAGCCAGAACCACACCAGAAAACTGGCAAACGACACCACCAGGGTGTGAAACGCCAGACTGGCCCAGACTGTGGGGGTGGGGTTAAAGCGCGCCTGGCCGGTGGCAAACGCACCCACCAGCAGCAGCACAAAAGCACCCACCAGCTGGTACAACAGGGTTTGCGTGGCCGGCGCTTTGGACAGGCTGGAGCTGCGCACCACCACTGTGGTGGCGGCCCAGGCCACACCGCCCAACAGCCCCAGCAAATCACCCCACAGCATGTCCCCCGAAGCTGGGCTGGCAGCCGGTGCGCGCCCCAAAAAAGTGACCGCAATGCCGCCAAACGCCAGCGCAATGCCCAACCACTGCAGCCACCCCAGGCGTTCAGCGGGCAAGCGCCAGGCCAGACCCAGCGCCGCAAACATCGGTGCGGTGTACAAAAACACCACCATGTGCGAGGCGCTGGTGTGGCGCAGGCCTTCGGCCACCAGCAAAAATTCCAGCGCAAACAGCACCCCTACCACCATACCCGGGCGCAGTGTGCCGTCGCGTAAATTCATCGGCTCCTTGCGCCACCACATCACCAACCCCACCAGCAGCGCAGCGACACCCGAGCGCAGCGCAATTTGCATGATGGGCGCGATGTCATGGGCGGTGGCTTTCAGTACCACTTGCTGCATGCCCCAAATGGCGCACAGCACCAGCATCAAGGTGATGGCGCGGCTATCGAGGGCTTGGCGGGTATCCATGGAGGTGGCAGCTTCTGAAGGAAAAGAAGCCACATTATGGTGGAGCCATCCGCGCCGGCTATATGCCTACCGTAAGGTTGACCCAGGCATCTGGCAGCCATTGCAGCACCCGGGCTTCAAGCCATTTATCACCCCCAGTCAGAATGGCCACGCCCATGCCGCCGAGCAACAGGGCAAAGCCCAAGCGCACCCGCTCCATGCGCAACAACACCCAGTCGCGCACGCGCAAAAAACCACGGCGCGAGGCGTAGGCCACCGCCACCAACGGAATGGCCGCACCCAAACCAAAAATACCCAGCACCAGGCCACCCCGTGCCATACCGCCTTCGCTGGCCACCAGCGTCAGAGCCGAGCCCAACAACGGCCCGGAGCACGGACTCCACACCAGACCCAGCACACCGCCCAACATCAACGCGCCCAGCAGCGAGCCGCCGTCGAGTTTGCTGGAGGCCGCGTTGGCCGAGCTGGCAATGGGCAGCATCCATTGGGTAAAACGCGCACCCAGGGCCGGCACCAGCATGACCAAAGCAAAAGCGATCAGCATGGCCGCACCAGCGGTGCGCACCGTGTCACCGTCCAGGCCCAGCGCTGGTCCTACGGCGCCGAGCAGCATGCCCATCAAGGCAAATGAGCCGGTCATGCCCACGCCCATGGCCAGCGGCGCAAAGCGGTTGCCTTGCAAGGCCCCGCCCAAGACCAGGGGCAACAGCGGAAACACACAGGGCGACAACGTGGTCAGGCTGCCCGCCAACAGACTCAAACCGACTTGCGGTACCGACAAGGCCAAAGACATGCCAGCGCCTGACTCAAAGCGCCGATTTCAATGCACTGCGTAGACCTTGCGTCGAGGTGTCCCCCACCACGCGGTAAGTCTCCTTGTCACCGCGCAACACCACCAGGGTGGATTGGGCGCGCACATTGAAGCGGCGTTTAAGGTCTTTTTCAGCGTCGTAGTCAGCCACCAGCACGGTGATGTTCAGCCCTGATTCGGCCTTAAGACTTTGCAGCACAGTGGTTTGGGCGCGGCAGGTGGGACACCAGTCGGCATGGAAATGCAAGGCAACAGGCTGACCAGCCTTCTGCGCCTGAGCCAATGCAGCCGCAGAATAAGGCTGAATGTCAAGCGCGTGTGCCAGCAGAGCGCTGCAGGTCAACAGCAAAGAAAAGATGAGTTTGGTGATGTTCATGGGAGACTTTCCAAAAAAAAGGAGGACATCCGCAGGCGCTGCTACCCGGTTCATTTCGGTGGTCAGCAAGACCACGCCGAAGCACGCCAGATGTGCCGTCGCGTGTAAGGCGGGATTCAACTTAAAGCTTGCGACGCGCCGCCTCGGTTTGCAACGCATCCATATCGGCCATCCAGTCGATCGGGATCGAGCTCAGCACTTCAAGACGATGGTCTCGCAGGGCTTTGGTCATGTCAGAGCGCCGGGCCATGCGCTGGTCGCGCTGGATCAGCAGCTCTTTAACCAACGGTCGATACAAGCGCACAAAACCGGTCAGCCAGCGACAAGAAGTTTCATGGCCGTCGACATTACCCATGACGAACCGGTCGACACAGCCAAGTGTGGTGTTGGCATCCAGCCAATGGCCGTCGGTAACCCACTGGTTCACGGTAAACAGCGCCACGGGCAGGCCACGCGCATCGAGTGAAATAGCAAACAAATGCGTGGGTTCGGTGCGATTCCAGCGTGGCTTTTCGGGCTGGAAATAGCGCCTGCGCCCGCTGGCCGTGGCGTGCCAGAACAAGTGCAGGTGGCCGTGCTCCTGGTCACCGTCGCGGTGGGCGTGGTAATAAAACTGTGAGCCGTGCCGCACATCCACCACGTCGTCTGACGGATAGTGATCGTATTCAATCACCTCTTGCCCTGCAACCCAGCTTTGGATTAATGAGCCTTGCGCTGCGGTCGCGTCGGCAAACGCTGCCACACTGGTGTGCGCGTTATCCAGCGTGCTGGCAATCTGCGCACGTGACGCAGTGCGCCAGTGGCGAAGAAGGTGAGAGGATGCGGTCATTTCAGCTAAACCAGAGCCCCATGGTTACTGGTGAATTGAAACCGAATCAATTACTTGGTTGCACACGCTCCGCATTTCGGTTTGCAGGCACCACACTTTTGCATGCTGCTTTTCGCTCCGCATTTATTACCAGTGCACGCACGGCAAGCCATGGCGCAACCGCCCAAGGCAGCAGCCGTCACCACCGCAGAGGCCAGGGCTTTTGAGAGGGTAAAAGATAGTGATCTCATGGGAATACTTCTCAAGGTTGCGAAGAAAAAAGGTGCAAATTACTTGGCAGCTGCGCAGCCAGTTGCAGCTCCGCACTTGACTTTGCTAGCGCCACATTTGGCTTTGCATGCACCGCACTTGGCTTTTTTAGCGCCACATTTGGCTTTGCTAGCGCCACATTTGGCTTTGCAAGCGCCACATTTGGTCATGCTGGTTTTTGGGCCACATTTTGCAGCTGTACAGCCAGCAGCAAATGCACCGCCAGAAAGAGCTGCTGCAGTGACCACTGCTGAGCCGATGGTTTTAGCGATTTGAGTTGAAAAGTTGCGCATGGTGATGTCCTTTTGAATGAGATTGAAATTGCGGTTGACCAGTTGAGGATTTCAGAAAATCAGGTGAATCCCGACGTTCTTTGGTGTAGTCGCGGCGGGGGCTGCAGTTCTTACATTGTTCTGAAAAATTTTCGAATGTCCATATATTCCTGTAACAAACAGTTGAGATTTTCCGACTCAAAGCGAAAGATCATGGCATCAGAAAGAACTCAGTGAAAACAAGACTTGTGTTGGTCGGAGGTGGTCACGCACACCTGGCAGTGCTGAGCGCCTTGGCAACCCAGTGCCCTGCTGGGCTTGAGGTGGTGCTTATTACTTCTTCAAGCTACCATAACTATCGCAGCATGTTGCCGGGTTGGGTGGCAGGACAATACCCGTTATCGACTTGTCGCGTTAACCTTGAACTGCTGGCTCAGGCCGCTGGTGTTCGGTTGCTGCTGGATCAAGTGGTGGGTATGGATGCTGCTCGGCGCTGTGTGGCGCTAAAAGCAGGCAAGTCCATGGACTACGACTTGTTGTCTTTGGATGTGGGCAGTGAGACTGATACCTCATGGTTGGAAGTGTTGGGAACAAAACTGTTGTCCAACAAGCCTGTGGACAACTTTGTGGCTCAATGGCCTCACCTGTTGGCACAAGCCAAAGCCACACCAGGCTATCAATTGGTAGTGGTGGGTGGCGGAGTGGCTGGGGTAGAAATGGCATTGGCCGCAAAGCACGCCTTTTCCTTAGCGGGCGTGCAAGGTAGTGTGGACTTGGTCGCATCTGAGTCCGGGTTGTTGCCTGGTCATGCACCCGGTGTGCAGGTTCGTGTAACACGTTTGACCAAGCAAGCTGGGATAGGGCTGCATTTTTTGCGTGGAGTAGGTGTGGAAGAAGGGGTATTGCTCTCTGATGGCCGACTTTTGCCTGCAGACCGGGTCATAGCCGCTACCGGGGCGCGTGCACCTATTTGGCTAGGGTGGTCTAAATTGGGATTGGACGCGCATGGTTATCTGTTGGTGGACAAACACCAACGAAGCGTGTCGCATCCCAACGTGTTTGCGGCAGGTGATGTCTGCGCACGCGCAGATGCCATCATGTCGAACCCAGACAAGGATGCGTTTCATGTGGGTTCGGTTCTGGCGCACAATCTGGTTGTCATGTTGAATGGCGGTGTGTTCCAAGCCCATGTGCCTAAACGCCGCAAACTCTACCTGCTTTGGTGTGGTTCGCGTTATGCAGTGGTTTCCTGGGGGCGTTGGTCGGCTGGGGGACAATGGGTCTGGCACTTGAAAGATTGGATCAATCGCCGTTTTATCGGGCGTTTCACAAATTCAGGTTCAATACCCACGTCTCAGATTCTGGAGCACACACCATGACCCCAATGAAAGCGCAGTTTTGATGCGAACCATATTGCAAATCGCTTGTTCGGGCAAAGTCGTTCAAAATTCATTGCGCATTGCGTTGGTGGTGGGGACGGTTCTCAATCTGGTCAATCAAGGCGAAGCCATTCTGGCTGGCGCTGCTATTTCGTGGCTGCATATCGTTTTGAATTACCTTGTCCCCTATTGCGTGGCAAGTTACAGTGCCGCCAAGAACGAAGCGACCTCTCGGGAAAACTCATGACGAATACTTTATCCTCTGCTTCCCCACAGTCGGCTGGTTCAGACGTATCCATCTTGTCAGATACCGCTTTCCTGACCGACTTGCGCCGCCAAATGGTCAAGTTCGCCACGCTGCAACTATCCAACAGCCAACACGCCGAAGATGCGGTGCAAGAGGCGTTGATGGGCGCACTAAAAAACGCCAAGTCGTTTGGCGGTCGGGCTGCATTGAAAACCTGGGTATTTGCAATATTGAAAAACAAAATTGCCGATTTTTTACGTCAAAAAAAGCGCATGCTTGAAGCCAACAGCCTGCTGCATGAAAACGAAGAGGCTGAAGATTTTTCTGAGCTTTTTGACCACAGTGGTTTTTGGCAGGGCGACGAGAAACCAGCCACCTGGGGTAACCCTCAAAGTGCGTTGCATCAAAACCAGTTTTGGAAAGTATTTGAACTTTGCCTGGAAACGTTGCCTGGAAACCAGGCGCGGGTGTTCATGATGAAAGAATTTGTGGAATTGGAAACAGCTGAAATTTGCAGTACCGTAGGCATCACCACCAGCAACCTCAATGTGATGTTGCACCGTTCACGTCTGCGCCTGCGCGAGTGCCTTGAAAACACCTGGTTTCTGAAGGGAGAACGCGCATGATGAATTGCCACCAAGCCACTCGTCTGATATCCGAGTCACAAGAGCGCGATCTGTCTTTGGCAGAAAAACTCAGCCTTAAAATGCATGTGATGATGTGCTCGGGCTGCAAAAACTTCAGTCTGCAAATACCGTTTTTGAGTCAGGCCATGAAGGCCTATGCCCAAGGTTCGGACGAAGCCAGCGAAGATAAAGCTAAGAATTAGGCGTGGTGACATCGCCCCATGTCAACGCATGAAAATCAAAACCCACTTCAATGGTGGGCTTGATCACCTGAAAGTACGGTGACACATCAAAGTCGCGTGGCGCAAACAGGCTGTGATGGCGCACCCTCAATATTTCATTGACACAGGCAGGGCAGTCTGGACGGTCGTCGTTTTGAATTGTGGTGATTGGCAATATGGGGTAACGAATCGACTGGAACGCCTGTGCGATCAGGGTCGAGCAAATCGCCCGCGTAGGGTCGCCACTACCCAGCGCCAGCATGTTGCGGCGAAAGCGTAAGGGTACCGGTGGCGTAGGCAGCAGGTAGCGCGCCAGATCAATCACGTTGCGCAAGTCGTATTGGCTGCCAATACGGTTTATGGCAAAGGCAATCACTGACTGGCACTCTTGGGCGCTTAAACCCACCGGGCGGCAAATGCGTGAATGCAGGCCGACATAGGCATCCATGCCCACGCTGCGCACACCTTCGACCGTATCGGCTTCAATAAAACAGTGCTGCGGGTTCTTACCCTCTGTGGCCAGCGCGTTGCCGACATACAGCGCGGCATGTGACCAGGTCGATTGAGTCAGGTATTTAATGGCGGTGCTGACGCGGCTGTGGCCTTCCACCAGCAGCACATCGCCGGGACGAAGCGTTGCCAGCAGACGTGCTGGCACCGTAGCGGGTGCGGCCGAATCGACGTGGACTTCTTTGGCCAGGTAACGCGCCAGGTGTGCACCAAACCAACTCAAAAATGAGTTCATTGTTCCTTAGGCTTGACGTTTTGCAATCCAATGATCCAGCGACAGCATGCCCGGCCCATATACCATCAGGTAAAGCAGCACGGCAGCCCAAGTGCCATGGGTGGGGTAGGCATCGGGGTAGACAAAGATCTGAATCGTCAGCGTCATGCCCAGCAGTGCCAGTGCCGATATCCGCGTGGCCAGGCCTAATAAAAGCAGCATTGGAAATACATGCTCGGCAGTGGCAGCCAGGGTGGCAGCGAACTCGGGCGGGATCAGTGGCAGGTGGTATTCGTCTCGAAACAAATCCACCACCGTGTCTGACAAGCGCGGCCATCCCAGCGTGAATTCGCCGTTGATGATGTCAACAGCAAAGCCCTGGATTTTGGTTTCACCCGATTTCCAGAACACCGACGCGATGCTGAAGCGCGCCAAAAAAGCCAACAATGAATTGGGGATGCGGCTGCACAGCTCGATGAACTGGTGCAGCAAACCTGTCAGCAGGCTGTCGCCAGTTGTGTTTGTTGCCTGAAGATTTTCAATGTGCATGCTCATGGTTTTTTTCTCCCATTGTGAGGTGAGTGATGAGTTGCCAGCGCAGCAACAGCGCCAGCGTGGAGCTTAAATCAAAAGCGGAATCCTGCAAAATGGCTTGGTTGGCTGCAGCCATCAAAGGTTGACCGGACAGAAGCATATGGATGAAGATGACCGCACCGGGAGCAAGTTTCAGCGTGTTCACCTCCAGCGCGTGTCGAAAGACCAGCACGCTCTGGGGTACATCCGGGTTCACTGCTGCCAGAGCAGCATCACTCTGGTGCACCGTCCACAGAGACACGACGGCATAAGGCGATGCCAAGACTTGCACAGACGGATGCAAGCCTATTCGCAAGTGCATGAGTTGATGAGCGTCAGTCAATGCCTGTTGCAATGTTGCGTTTGCAAGGGGAGGCACATCTGCGGCGTGGTAGGCCAGTACCCGCGCCATCTCCAGCCGCGCCACATCAGACAGATAAGGTACTGATGCAGCAGGCTCGAAGCTGGCGATAAAGTTGGCAAAGCCTTGCCCGTAATAAGCCATGACTGCCGAGAGTGGTGGATTGACCAGTGCAAACACTTTGGCCATGGCGCGGAAAAATACTTCGCCCACCAGTTGTTGCACCACTGGGTAGGTGTCTGCCAACGCATCAATGAGAGACACCACCACGTTGTTTCGGTAGACGCCGTAGCGCACGGCCGGGTCAGAGTGGTTCCAGGTTGTCAGGCCACTGGGACACGGTTGCTCGGGGTCGAGCAGCGGCGTGGCAAAACTGGTCTGACTGTTCATTCGGTCACCTCAACTGTGACTGCAGAGATATGCGGTTGCCCAGCTTCGCACAGGGTCATCAATTGGCGTTGCGCTACAGAGGCCTCGGCAAGCAACACTGGCCAAGCGGGAATATCGTTGTCGCGCTCCAGCAGTGTGGGTTTCGGGCCGGTGAGCTTCAGGGTAAAGGCATACAAGTCCCATACCGCTTGTGCCACAGGCGCGCCGTGGCTGTCGATCAGCAGCTGGTCGCCATTGGCATCAAGCTGCTGGGCAAAACCGGCCAGGTGAATTTCACCCACCTGCGACAGCGGCATGGATCGGATGGTGGCGTGCGCGTCGCGGCCGTGGTTGACGCTGCTGACATGCACGTTGTTCACGTCCAGCAGTAGACCGCAGCCGGTGCGGCGCACCACCTCGGTCAGATAAGCGCCTTCGTCCCAGGTGGAGGCGAGAAATTCGACATAGGTGGCTGGGTTCTCCAGCAGCATGCGCCGCCCCAGGTGGCTTTGCACTTGGTCAATATGGTCACACACACGCTGCAAAGTAGTGGTGTTGTAGGGCAGCGGAAGCAAGTCGTTCAGAAACGTCCCGCCATGGGAAGACCAAGCCAGGTGCTCTGAAAAAGCATGTGGTTGGTAACGTTGCAACAAGGTTTGAAGTGCATTGAGGTGTTGCACATTCAATGGGGCATCGACACCAATGGACAAGCCCACGCCGTGAATGGACAGCGGATAACGTTCGCAAATGCGGGTCAGATAATGGTGAAAAGGGCCACCCGGCACCATGTAGTTTTCAGCATGAATTTCGAAGAAACCGATGTCAAGCCGGTTGGCCAGAATTTCCTGAAAATGTTCAGGCTTCAAGCCCACCCCAGCTCGTTTGGGTAGCGAGGCAGTGACGCTGCCCAAGTCCGGTGCTGACGGCTTGAGTCCGTTTGACGACATGGTGGACGCTTCGCTGCTGTTGGCCAGCATCAGGCCTTGACTTCTTTAAACTCTTTCAGTTGACCGTGGCCGGTGGGCGAGGTTTTGGATACGGTCTTTTCGCAGGTGCCCTTGGGTACCATCGACCAGGCGTTACCCTGGTAGTCCACCTTGGACGTACCTGCACAGGTGGTTCCAGCGCCGGCTTTGCAGTCGTTCTTGCCTTTAAGTGCCACGCCAAAACATTTTTCGGTGTCTGCAGCTTGTGCGGCCATGGGGGTGGCGGCTATGGTGAAAGCAGCACTCATGGCCAAAGCCAGTGCGGCGACAGAAATAGGGCGGGTAGCCATGGATTGGTTTGGGTTGCTCATGTCAATATCCTTTAGCAGATTAACGATCTTGCTCCATGCATGAGGCATGGAGGTAAGGGGTCAGCACAGAACGTTGGAGTTAAGAGGTGCTGCCTTTATAGTCGCATGACTTGATGGTTTCTTACATGGCCAGATTGACGAAACCTGGTTTGCCATAAACCCAAGAGCTTGATGCATCAGTTCGGTTGGTAGCGCGACTGCTCAATCCTGCCACCTGCTGCACCGCTCTTCGAGAACGCATCGACGCCGAAAGTCCGACAGCCTCCTAGTAGTTTGTTTCATCAAAACGGTTACAAAATGAAATCGATGAATTTTCCAGACTGGCTAGGCCATAGGAGGCGACATAGCCGTAGCTGTGTCAACGACGAACCACAACGCCAGGCTGGAAAAGGCACGATTTTATGTAAGTGTTTTGGCGAAACGGGCTACTAGATGCCCTCTATAAGACTCCTGTTTCCATTGCAAAAGAGGAATGGATGAAGCGCGTAAAACGCATTCAGCGCATCAATCAAACTGTGTCCAATAGCCTTGGCTAGATTGACAGGCACTGCATTGCCAATTTGTTTGTACTGTGCTGCTACAGAGCCAGAAAACTGCCAGGCATCTGGGAAGGTCTGAATACGCGCGTATTCACGAACTGCCAGCGGCCGAGTGTGTTCAGGATGGCAACGCTCGGTTTGTTTTTGTGCAGGATTACAGGTCAAGGTCAGACTCGGCTCATCCCAGGAAAGCCTGCGCGCCATGCCTGTCTTGCCGCCACCCAGGTAAAAGCTTTTCATCATGTAAGCTTTTTGCACATCCAGTGGCAGGTTGCGCCAGTACCCACCTGGCGGCACTTGTTCCATCACCGCTCTTTTCCATGCCGGATATTGTTGACCAGGTGATGCAGGTACATCAGCATCAAACAAACGCCCTTTTTTGAGCGCATCGCGCATGTTGTAGGTCTCTTGGCATGGTTTGGGAAAAGCGAACTTCAAACCCAATCCTTTCTTCAGGCCAACGATCAACAAGCGCTCTCGTTTTTGCGGCACTTTGTAAAACATGGCCTTGAGCATTTGCGGCGGCAACACCTCATAACCCAACTCATCAAGCACAGATGTCATGCCAGCAATCGTCCGTCCTGCATCATGGGTGAGCAATCCGCGCACGTTTTCACCCACACAAATCAGCGGCTCAATTTCTTTCACTGCACGGGCAAATTCAAAAAACAGTGTCCCGCGTGCGTCTTCAAACCCCAATTTTTTACCTGCATAGCTGAAGGCTTGGCAAGGGAAGCCACCCGTGACCACATCGACCCGGCCTTTGAATTCGGTGAAATCAATTTTGGAAACATCACCTTCGCGAACATCCCAATGCGGTCGATTCATTCGCAATGTGTTGCAGGCCTCTTTGTTAAGCTCATTGAGCATGGCACACTGCAGGCCAGCTTGCTCCATACCTACGGCCAAACCACCACCGCCCGCAAAAAGCTCCACCACGCTGTAGGCATGGTTGGGAACCGACACGGGCATTTCGTGCATCTGATCGGCAGAACGCGCAAAAACGAAACCATGGGATTCAAACTGCTTCAAGGATTCTGGGGTGTAAACGCGGTAATTGTTAACTGGGTGTCGCACTGATTTGAGCTTGCCGTTTTTATCCCAACGGCGCAGTGTTTCCTTGGACACACCCATGACATCAGCGACCTCAGAGAGTGAGAAAAAATGAGAATCCATGTGTATAACCCCAGTATTCAAGATTGGTCATGGTTATTCTATGGCAGGTTCCATGGCAGGTTCCATGTGCCCTCAAGCGATACTTGCCATGCATACCCAAATGAAGTTCCTTCATCCTAGAATCCTCAGCTGGACGCGCGCTCACCCTAAAGGCGAACCTGACTGAGGCTGAAATAATCAAGGTTCTTATGCACTTATTGAAGAAAACAAGCGGTCAACTGAGGAATCTAGGTTCATGGATAAACATCTACAAGATGCTCTGCTTGACAAAGCGGCGCACTGGTTTTCTGCGGTCATCATGGAAAACCACAAATCCAACACCGCCAGGCTATCAACCCCCAAAGCTTTTGACATCAACCCATTTCTGGTGACCTACCTGGCTGCCTTTCACAGTGGCGCGATCAGTCCAGAAACTGTTGCGCGAGCCCTTGTTTTGCCACGCGTGCTCGGCACATCCATCACCACCAGTTTTGGCACCAACATTCAAAAATTCACAACCGAGGTGCTCAAAGAAGTCTTTGGCAGCACCACGGATGGCATTGACATCGAATTCAACGATGCCGTCACCGGGCAGAAAACCTATGCACAAGTCAAACTCGGCCCAAACACCATCAACAAAGACGATGTGCAAACCATCCACGGGCATTTCACCAAAGCACTGCGATTAGCCAAAACGAACAATTCCAAAATGGGAACATCTGCTTTGGTCGTTGGTGTTTTGTATGGGGAAGAGCAAAATTTGAGCGGTCACTACAAAGCGTTGCGTGACGATCACCGTTACCCAGTTTTGGTCGGCGCTGATTTTTGGCAGCACCTCACGGGTGCGCCTGATTTTTATAAACGTCTGATTGACACCATCGCGCAAGTCGCCGTTCAAGCCAATGGCAAACAGCTTATTGATGAAACCATCGCCGCACTCGCGGCCACAACAGAACTCCAAAAATTCCAGCCATGAATTTGGCTGGAATTTTGAGATTGCAAGGTTTGAAGTCGACCGGGAAGAGGTTCATTTACCCTCACAGATCAGGTAATGGAACTCCACGATTGCATGGATATTTACTTGCCACCCATGAATCAACCATGGTCTAACGTTCATGTTCAACAAGGACACCCCAAAGCATGAAACACGCGTGTCCTGCGTAGGGCGGGTTTCAACCCGCCATTCTTGTCAGCTGTGGGCGTTGTTTCACGTTAACTGGGACAGCTTCTGGTTCGATGTGTTTCGCCAGCCGCTGCGCCTGCTTCAAGCCCTACTCAATGCCCTGCTGGCGCAGGAACGTGCCTCCTGACCCTGGCGCATGGGGCGCATGCTAAAGCTCCGGCTCCAATAGCGTTGGCAGCGGTTGCGCGCCAGGTTTAACACCACACCATAGGTCAATTTTGCATCCGATTAGCTATATATTACATAGCTGACTAGGCATGTATTACAAGGGCTACAGCCTGATTTTATATATAAAATACAATCTGTTAAAAGTCCCCAATAAATCCTGCCCTGCATCTCAAGCACGCCACACGCTATGCCCAAAAAGCCCTCACGCCTCAACGACAGCTCGCAACCGCAACACGCCCAAGAAGCCTCAAAGCACAAGCTGGCTGTGTCGGCGCTGCAATTTGGCAATGGTGTCGTGTCGCCTGCACAAAAGCGCTTTAACCAGTTGCTCAAGCAAACCGAAGCCTTGGCGCAAAAGATAGAAGACACCCGCCAGCTGGCTGATGCCCACCGCCAGATTGCTGCGCAAACACTGGCTCCCCTGCAGAAACAACAGAACGACTTGATGCGGCAGATGGTATTGTGGCTTGACAGCCGACTGCAACGCAAAGGCTTGAGCGCCAAACAAAAGATCATTGCCACCGACATCCTGAGTCAGATGGCCGCGGCACTGGCTCATGACGGCGACCAGGCCATGGCCGACCTGTTTGACAAATACAACGACATCTCCGAAGAGGAAGACGAAAAAGAAGCCGCGTCGGACATGAAGATGTTCATGGAAAACATGCTGGGCGAGTCCATCGATGACGCTGAATACGAAAGCATCGAAGACCTGATGCGTGCCGCCACCGCCAAGATGAATGCCAAAATGGCTGAGGAGGCCGCCGCACGCGAGCACAAACAGAGCACGCGCAAAAAATCGGCCGCCCAACGCAAAGCCGAGGCTGCTGCCAAAGCGCAAACCGAAGATGCCACTGGGGCGTTGCGCACCATTTACCGCCAGTTGGTCAGCGCGCTTCACCCCGACCGGGAACCCAATCCACAAGAGCAGCTGCGCAAAACCGCGCTGATGAAAGAGGCCAACACGGCCTATGAAAAGCGCGACCTGTTGGCTTTGCTGCAATTGCAACTGCGCGCCGAACTCACCGACGCATCGCAAATGGTCAACATGGCCAAAGAAAAAATGGCGGCATTGACCACGCTCCTGAAAGACCGGGTCAAAGTGCTCACCGACGAGCTCTACGCGCTTGAACGGCAAATGATCATTGAACTGGATTTGCCCATGTTCAGCACCCTGAGCCCTGGCGCGCTGCGCCGCCACTTGAAGGATGCCGAACAAGAGTTGCGTGAAGACATCGCCTCAATGCAGCAAGACCTGCTGGCAGTGCAAGACGACGCCTTCTTCAAACGCTGGCTGCGCCAACAACAGCAGGATGCTGCAGATGCATTTGACTTTCCTTTTTGAGCGCCTAACCCATCAGGCCAGCGCCTTTAGCTGGTCAACAATTGCTACTTTAAAATGAGCACCTAACCCTTTTTTAACAGGGGCTAGAAGTCTATTTGGTTGAAAAAACCGTGAGCACGCCGGTGTAGCCATAGAGATGATGTCGGGCGATTTCACCGGCGGCAAAAAAACCGACCAGCGGTACGTCACCCAAGGCGCGGCGGATGATCTGCAGCTCGGCGCTTGGCGCTCCAAAATGCGCGCCACCACGACCGGTGCAGCTCACGTAAATGGCACCTGCAATGCCACGCGCTTCATGCGGGGCAGCCTCTGCCTCTGACGCAGCCAGCGCGGCAGCGGTTTCCAGGGCTTGTTCCTGCGGCTCCAGCTCTTCTCGAATTTCAGCGCAAACGCGCATCAAATCAGCCCGTGCGGCTTGCACGTTACGCTGACAAAAGGCCAGCTCCATGCCTTCGGTGACCACATCGGCCACGGCCACCCCCGCGCGTGCCGGGTCCAGGCCAATGATGTGGCGCACCAGCACGTCGGGGCCAAAGTTCCCGGTGCGCAGCACGGTGGGTGCAGTCTCTGACATGGTGGTGGAATCTGTCATGCCCACCAGCGTGGCGCGCACCGCCTGCAGGGCTTCGCGCGGCTCGTCCAGCGTCACATTCAACTCGTGCAGCATGACTTCCAGCGCTGGTGCGCCGTCCAGCGTCAGGATCACGTTGCGGTCTGCGCCGGTGACCTGGTGCGCCCGGCTGATCGGCTGGCAGCCCTGCGTGACGCGAGACACCAGCACCACCCCAGGACCAAACGCCACACCACTCAACCCACCGCTGAACACGCCGCTGGCCGCGCCCTGGCCTTTGACGTTGCCGTCTGCAGCCACGGCAAACTGCACGGCCTGGCCCCGGCTGCTCGACAACCCTCCAAACACGTAACCCGAGTCGGTGCGCTGAGCCAGTTCTTCGATCAGTTCCGCCACCTCAGATGTCCTGGGGTCGGCATGCACCAGCGCGGTGTGGGCTTCAAACGTCAGCCCCAGCGGAGCCACGCCCGAGAACACGCGGTACTGGTCGCTGGGTAATTCAAGCAGCATCACGGCCAGCGCGGGCTCGTCAAAATACTCCACATTATTGGCGGCAATGCCGATGCCTACCGTGCCCGCCCAGTCGGTGACCTCGGGCAGTTCGGCGCTGAGGTGTTCCAGAATTTCCTGGGCGTTCGCCGCGTAGTGGTCGGTGATGTAGAGCAACGCCAGCGTCGGGTTGCTGGCATAACCGTGCAGCACCATCTGGGCACGCAACTGCGCCAGCACCAGGTTGGCGGCCATGCCCCACTGCGGATGCGTGGCGTGGGCGTAAGGAAAAAGTTTCACACGAGGCAATGCAAAAGTGGTTCAGCTGCGGCTGCGTGTATTCGGTTTGGTCACAGGTTTATTAGTTGTTTTTTTGGCTGTAGCCCTTTTGGATACTGTGCTAGCTGCTCCTTTTTTAGCTGCTTTTAAGGTTTCTTTGGCTGCCGCCTTGACCAGGTTCTTGCCCATGTCCATGCTGCTGGCCTTGGCCGCCTCTTTCATGGCTCCTGCGGCAATGTGCTGAAACTGCTGGGTCAGTGATGTCCACAACTGCATCGGATCGACCAAGCCGGCGGCGGCTGAAGCGGCCGGCTTGGCGGCGTTGCCCACCTTTTTTGCCACCGCCTCGGCTGCAGCTTCGGTTTGCCCGGCCACATCAGCCACGGTTTTAACGGTGGCGGCGGCTTTTTCGGTGACCTTTTGCATGCCTGCGGCCATGGTGTCAGCCGCCTTGAGCTTAAAGGCGTTGGCGACATCACCCATGTTGAAGTTCATGCCTTTGAGGGTCGCCAGCGTCATCTTCTGCACTTCCAGCGCCTGCACCGTGGCCCCCAATGCCTTGGAGTTTTGGTCTAACCAGAAATGCACCGCCTTGAGCTCGTTGATGCGCTTTTCAAGCTCTTCTTCATTGAGCGTGGGCGCAATCCAGTTGCTCAGGTTGGGCATTTGCGGCACGGCTTGAGATGCGCCTTTGGCCAGGTTCTGCAAAAAATCAAAGCCGGGTACAAATTTGCCAAAACCACTGTTTTGTGTATCGCTCATGAAGGTCTCCTGTGTAAAGCCTGAAAGTGGCTACAGCTTACCCCAATGCGACAAAAAATTCACCAATTTGCTTCTCGGTCTGGCGAAGCGCTGATTTTGTGGATTGATAAGTCCGCGCCGTCGTATTCATCTTCCTGGCTCAGACGCAAACCCAGGGTGAGCTTGACCACGCCATACACCAGCAAGCCACCCACCGCCGCCCAGGCCACGCCCATGCCGGTACCGATCAGTTGCGCGCCAATGCTCACGCCACCCAGGCCACCGAGCGCCTGGCTACCAAAAATGCCGGCCGCGATGCCGCCCCAGGTGCCGCACAGGCCATGCAGCGGCCAGACCCCCAGCACGTCGTCAATCTTCCACTTGTTTTGCGTCAGGGTGAACATGTATACAAAAAGTGCACCGGCCACCGCGCCCACCACCAGCGCGCCGATGGGGTGCATCACATCCGAGCCAGCGCACACCGCCACCAACCCAGCCAGCGGGCCGTTGTGCACAAAGCCAGGGTCGTTTTTACCGGCCACCAGCGCCGCCAGCGTACCGCCGACCATCGCCATGAGCGAATTCACTGCCACCAGGCCCGACATTTTGTCCAGCGTTTGCGCACTCATCACATTGAAGCCAAACCAGCCCACGGTCAAAATCCAGGCCCCCAGTGCCAGAAACGGAATGCTGCTGGGCGGGTGTGCCGACATGGCGCCGTCTTTGCGGTAGCGGTTGCTGCGTGCGCCCAGCAGCAGCACGGCTGGCAAAGCTATCCAACCGCCCACTGCATGCACCACCACGCTGCCCGCAAAGTCATGAAATTCCTGACCGGTCAGGCTCTTGAGCCAAGCCTGCACCCCAAAATGCTGGTTCCAGGCGATACCCTCAAAAAACGGATAAATGAACCCGACGATGACAGCAGTGGCCAACAGCATCGGCCAAAAGCGCGCGCGCTCAGCCACACCGCCAGAAATGATGGCGGGAATGGCCGCAGCGAAGGTCAGCAAAAAGAAAAACTTCACCAACTCGTAGCCATTTTTGGCGGCCAGTTGTTCAGCGCCCACAAAAAAATGCGTGCCATAGGCTACGCCATAGCCGACCAAAAAATACACCACGGTGGACACTGAAAAATCCACCAGAATTTTGACTAGCGCGTTGACCTGGTTCTTGCGCCGCACGGTGCCAAGCTCCAAAAACGCAAAACCCGCATGCATGGCCAGCACCATGATGCCGCCGAGAAGGATGAACAAGGCATCCGTGCCCTGTTTTAGTGCTTCCATGAGAACCTCTTTGTTTGAATTGAATTGAGTTGCTATTTATTGGTGCGTTTTCAGATGACTGCTTGAAAACGCACCAAATTAAAGCAATAAACGCGCCAGTTTGGCACAAATGCGTGTTCTGACGGCAAATTGGGCGCGAATTCAAGCAGAGAGAGCACTTTAAAGACACAAGGCTTCGGTTCAAACCCGGCGCGACGACCGAGTCATGCGCATGCGGTTTTGGCGGGCAAAACACGCGCGAAAGTTAAAGAACAGTTCGCAATCGACAGCCTACGCGCGCCTTTGCCCCCAAAGCCCGGTCGCATGACCCGATCACCGCGCCTGAGCGCTTGTGGGTGAATCCGAATTCGCAAAATCAATTGGCCTGGATTTGCGCCATCACTAGACCACGCCAACCTTGAATTTCCCCGGCCAGCCACGCCAACACTGCGTCGAATCAGTCGGGCGATGCGCTTTGCGGAGGTAAAGGAGGAGGCCACAGGCCGGGGGACACGTAGCAAAGCGCATCGCCCGACTGATTCATCAACCACAGCAACGATTGGGCAGCAATCATCCACCCAATATTTCGCCCACCTCACGCTGCTTCGCACCCCAACTTACAAACTAGCGCAGCGCCTCGGTTAGCATCCTCTTATGGAAGCTTTTTTGATCTCTACTGGCATCGTTGCACTGGCCGAAATGGGTGACAAAACCCAGCTGCTGGCCTTGATTTTGGCGGCACGGTTTGGCCAACCCTGGCCGATTGTGCTGGGCATTTTTGTTGCAACCATTGCCAACCACGCCCTGGCCGGCGCGGCAGGCGCTTGGGTGACCACCGTGCTGGGGCCAGACGTGTTGCGCTGGGTGCTGGGCGCGTCGTTCATTGCCATGGCGCTGTGGATGCTGGTACCCGACCAGATGGACGATGACGACACCCCCGCCAAGCCGCGTTTTGGCGTGTTTGGCACCACCGTGGTGGCGTTTTTTCTGGCCGAGATGGGCGACAAAACCCAGGTCGCTACCGTGATGCTGGCGGCCAAATACCACGCGTATTACTGGGTCATTGCCGGCACCACGCTGGGCATGATGCTGGCCAACGCGCCGGTGGTCTGGCTGGGTGAACGCATGACCCGCCTGGTGCCGCTGCGCGTGGTGCACATCGTCTCGGCGCTGATCTTCATGGGCTTGGGGCTGTGGGCGCTGGTGGGGCAGTTTTGACTTGCAGGTGCCAAATGAAACTGCATTGATATACTGCATCCGCGCCGATTTGCCAAAGCTTGCGGGCGCGTAACAAGTTCCGCTAAAGATGCCAGTCCACCCGGTACTGAAAGCTTGCGAAACCCATGCCCGGCAAGCCGCGTGCAACTCAAGCAGCCCTTAGCCCACTGATGAAGATGTGCCCAAGATGATCGTCACCCCACAGTCCATGCACTTTGATGCACCGTTGCCATTGCAAAGCGGTGCCTTGCTGCGTGATTACAACCTGAGCTATGAAACCTACGGCATGCTCAACACCAGTCGCTCCAACGCAGTGCTGATTTGCCACGCCCTGAACGCCTCGCACCATGTGGCCGGCGTGTATGCTGGGCAGGACAAATCCGAGGGCTGGTGGCACAACATGATTGGCCCGGGCAAACCCTTAGATACAAACAAATTTTTTGTCATTGGTGTGAACAACCTGGGCTCGTGCTTTGGCTCCACCGGCCCGATGCACGCCCACCCCGACACCGGCCAAATTTACGGCGCAGACTTCCCCGTGGTCACCGTCGAAGACTGGGTCAACGCCCAGGCCCGGCTGCTGGATGCGCTGGGCATTGAGACGCTGGCCGCCGTGATGGGCGGCAGCTTGGGCGGCATGCAAACCCTGAGCTGGACGCTGCAGTACCCGAGCCGTGTGCGCCATGCCGTGGTGATTGCCAGTGCGCCCAATTTGACCGCCGAGAACATTGCCTTCAATGAAGTGGCTCGACGCGCCATCACCACCGACCCCGACTTTCATGGTGGCCATTTTTACGCCCATGGCACGGTGCCCAAACGCGGCCTGCGCATCGCCCGCATGATTGGCCACATCACCTACCTTTCCGATGACGTGATGAACGAAAAATTTGGCAGAAAGCTGATTTCCGCCAGCCAAAGTGCCCAAGAACGCGACTACTTTTATTCCACCTTAGAGGCCGAATTCCAGATTGAGGGCTACCTGCGCTACCAAGGCGACAAGTTTGCCGAATATTTTGATGCCAACACCTACCTGCTGATCACCCGGGCGCTGGACTACTTTGACCCGGCGCGCGCCTTTGGCGGCAACCTGAGCCTGGCTCTGGCGCGGGCCACCGCCAAATTTTTGCTGGTGAGCTTCACCACCGACTGGCGTTTTGCCCCCAAGCGCAGCCGCGAGATCGTCAAGGCGCTGCTCGACAACCAGCGCGACGTCAGCTACGCCGAGATCAACGCACCCCATGGGCATGATGCCTTTTTGCTTGATGACCCGCGTTATACAAGCGTAGTGCGCTCTTATTTTGAAAGCATGGAGGTGACCGCATGAGCGACCCGCACCTGATGCATGCCCTGGCCCAATTAGTGCCAGAAGGCGCTCGTGTGCTCGATTTGGGCTGTGGCGACGGGGCTATGCTGGCGCACCTCAAAACCAGCCGCCGCTGCACCGGATACGGCATCGAGATTGACGATGCCAACGTGCTGGCCTGTGTGAAACGCGGTGTCAATGTGATCCAGCTCAACCTGGACGAAGGTCTGTCGATGTTTGAAGATGCCAGCTTTGATGTGGTGCTCCAAATCGACACCCTGCAACACCTGCGCAACGCCGAAGTGATGCTGCGCGAGACGGTGCGCGTGGGGCGCGTGGGCATCGTCGCCTTTCCCAACTTTGCCCACTGGCCCAACCGCCTGAGCGTGCTGCAAGGTCGCATGCCGGTGACCAAGCGCCTACCCTACCAGTGGTTTGACACGCCCAACATACGGGTCGGCACCCATGCCGATCTGGGCGTGCTGGCGGCGCGCAACGGCCTGACGGTGCAGGACAGTTTTGGCCTGCAAAACGGCCAGGTGGTGCGCCTACTGCCCAATCTGCTGGCGGGGACTTCGGTCTACAAACTTGCAAGGTGAAGTCATGCTGAACCCGGCCGTGCGCTGGCTGCTGTTGCTGGCGCTGAGCGGCCTGTTTGGCGGGCTGCTGCAGGTGCTGCACTTTCCTGCCGGGGTGCTGCTGGGCTGCATGGTCGCGGCCATTTTGCTGTCAATTCAATGGGGGCAACTGAGCTTGTCGCCACCGCTGTTTGTGTTGGCGCAAGCGGTGCTGGGTTGCCTGATGGCGCAAAGCATGCGGCCCCCGGCGCTGTCCAATGTGCTGGCGCACTGGCCGCTGTTTGTGGGCATCAATCTGCTGGTCATCGTCGCGGGTGGCTTGCTGGGCTGGGTGCTGGTGCGTCGCAAGGTGCTGCCAGGCACCACCGCGCTGTGGGGCATTGCGCCGGGGGCGGCCTCGGCCATGGTGCTGATGTCTGAGAGCTATGGGGCCGACATGCGCCTGGTGGCCTTCATGCAATACACCCGGGTGGTGATCGTCACGGCAGTGGCCGCCTGGGTGGCGCATCTGGCCATGTCGGTCCAGGCACCGCCTGCCGCGCCACATCAGGCTCTAGCAGTGCATCAGCTGCGCCATGTGGCAGCGACGTTGACGCTGATGCTTGGCGCTGCCGGGGTGGCGCACCGTTTGAAAATCCCAGCCGGTGGCATGGTGCTGGCGTTGCTGGCAGGCACGGCCTTGCAAGCCACGGGTTGGCTGGTGATTGAGCTCCCCCCGGTGTTGCTGACCTTGGCCTACGCCGCCATCGGTTGGAGCGTGGGTCTGCGCTTTACCCGCGCCATTTTGATGCACGCCTGGCAAGCCTTGCCGATGGTGTTGGCCGCCATTGCCGCTCTGATGGGGCTGGGCCTGCTGTTGGCACTGCTGCTGGTACTGCTGGCCGGTGTGGCCCCGCTGACTGCCTACCTGGCCACCAGCCCGGGCGGCGCCGACTCGGTGGTGGTGATTGCCGCCACCAGCGCGGTCGATGTGGGCTTTGTCATGGCCATGCAGCTGGTGCGTTTTTTGATGGTGCTGCTGGTAGGGCCACGCATCACGGCCTGGCTGGCACAACGATCGCCAGAACTTAAAAAGCCCAAGTCTTAAACTGCGATCGCCCTCCACCCTTCTCACATTCACCATGCGCATCCTCCTGGCCGAAGACGAACACGCACTGGCCACCTGGCTGGTGCAGGCGCTGCAGCAAAGCCAGTTTCAGGTCGACTGGGTCAACGACGGCCGCCTGGTGCGGCAAAGCCTCAAGGCCACGCGCTATGACGCGCTGATTCTGGACCTGGGTCTGCCCGGACGTGACGGCCACGATGTGCACTCTGACTTGCGTGATGCCGACTTGCGCCTGCCGGTGCTGATCTTGACGACGCCTCGCACCAACTGCGCACCCCTTTAACCACGCTCGCCACACAGGTCGGTTTTGCAATAAGAGAAACCGACCAAGCCCAAATAAAACAAGCGCTAGCTGCTATCAAATTACAAGTAGAAGACACCATTCGTCAAACCAACCAGATGCTGTCTCTGGCACGCGCCGACGCACTGGAGAGGCGCATTGAACCGTGCGACCTGGTGGCTCTGGCGCAGGACGTGACCCGTGCAGCCTGGCCGACCGCGCGCGCTCGACAGATTGACCTGGGTTTTGAGCCCCTGGATGAAAGCCAAGGCGAGGTTTGGGTGATGGGACACGCTGCGTTGCTCAAAGAAGCGCTGAGCAATTTGCTGCACAACGCCTTGCACCACACACCGCTAGGTGCCAAGGTGACCGTGCAAGCGGGCATCGAAACCTGGCACGGGTAAACCACAGCCATCCCGCACGCGGTGTTGCGCGTCATAGACAACGGCCTTGGCATGACAGATGAGGAGCTGGCGCGTGCGGGTGAGCGTTTCTTCAGGGGCCGCGCCCAGACCAACGGCTCCGGGCTGGGGCTGGCCATTGCCAAAGCCATTGCCCAGCGCCATGGGGGGCACTTGGACCTGAGCGTCGGCGTCGACGACACAACGGCTCCCGGACTGACCGTCACCCTGCATTGGCCTACTTCAGTACAAGGGTTTCCACTGACTTTTTAGCCTTCTGCTTGAAAGCTGCCTGACAGCCGGTTTTTTCTACAGTCTGCCCCATGCCGCAGCCACTGGTTCACAAGCATGCGGCATGTTCATCACACTTAAAGGAGATTTTTCATGCGTCTGCACCATGTATCGGTGGCCGCTGTGGCCTGCGCTGGTTTGATGGCTTTGTCCGCCTGGGCCGGCCCCTTGGACAAAACCGAATGTGTG
>MNXW01000154.1 GCA_001871515.1 Comamonadaceae bacterium CG2_30_57_122 | reverse complement strand
GCTTTGAAAAAGGAATGAAGATGACCAAATTTTTGCCGTTTGATGCAGCCGACTATCTCGATGATGACGAAACGATAGCCCACTGCATTGCAGCTGCGCTGGAAGACCCTAACCCTGAGGTTTTCTTGATGGCGGTGCGCGATGTGGCGCGTGCACGCGCAATGACGCAACTGGCCCGTCATTCAGGCCTGGGTCGTGAAAGTCTCTACAAGGCGCTATCGCCAGGGGCAAAACCGCGCTACGACACGATGCTGAAATTGCTGGCCGCGTTGGGAGTCAAGCTCAACGTGGTGCCAGCCAGTTGAAATCCAGTTGGTGATGTTCAGCTTGGGCATGAAGCCCTGCGCCGAGCCGATGACAAAGCGCCAGCCCCCAAAGTTACAGAAAGTCTTCGATCAGCCGAGCCAGCAATTCGGGCTGGTCATGGTGCAGCATGTGGCTGCAATCGGGCAGCTGGCGAATGGTGACGTCGGGCAAGGCCTTGAGCCGCTCGTGAAATTCGGGCAGCGCGTATTTGCCCTTCCACCATTGGGCCATGCTGTCGTCGCTGGCTTCGACCATCAGCATCGGTGCGCGGATGTTGGCAAACACCGCTAGCATTTCGTCAACCCGGTAGAGCTGCGGGTTGATGATCTTGTGCGCCGCCTCACCCAGAATCGTCCACTGCCCCGGCGCGGTCTCGGCGGACCAGTGTGCCGCCAGCCAGTGCGCCTTGTCTGGGGACAAGCGCGGGTTGGTCTTGATCAACCGGCGCGCCACGGCATCGGGCGAGTCATAGGTTTTGAGCTGCATGCCGCCCTGGGCGTGTTGCTTGAGCTCATCCATCCACTGGGCAAATTTGCCAGCGGCTTGTTCGGGGCGCGTGGCGGGCATGCCAAACCCCTCCAGGTTGATGAGCTTGGCAATGCGCTCGGGGCGGATGCCCGCATACAGCATGACCACATTGCCACCCATACTGTGGCCAACCAGGTTCACCGCCTGATTTGGCGCATAGTGGTCCAGCAGCGCGTCCAGGTCGGCCAGGTAGTCGGGGTACCAAAAGCAGTCGGCCCCGCCCGATACGGTCAGGCCAAAACCGCGCCAGTCGGGGGCGATGATGAAGTGGTCTTGTTTAAGCGCATCCACCACAAACTGAAAACTTGCCGCCACATCCATCCAGCCGTGCACCAGCACCAGCGGTGTTTTGCCCGCGGCCGGGCTGCCCCAGCGGCGCACGTGGTAATTGAGGGTGCGAATAGGGACAAACTCGCTGTTGGAAATGCGTAGGGCTTGGTACATTTGCCCGATCATAAGGAGCCACGTCCATGACCGTCAGTCAAACCAGCGACAAAGTCGCCCACCCATCTGTTGCCGGGCCGGTGCCGGTGTGGAATGTGCCGCCCGCCTATGCACAGCTGCAGACGGATTTTCAGTGGCAAGTGCCTGAGCACTTCAACATGGCGCAAGCCTGCTGTGCGCGCTGGGCGGCTCAGCCAGATGCTTCCAAAAATATAGCTATACGCGCTTATAAGACGGGGGCTGAGAGCACTTTTTATTCATATACCGAGTTGCAAAGACAGGCCAACCGCTTGAGCCATGTCCTGGCTGGCATGGGCGTGTGCCAGGGCGACCGGGTGGCCATTGTGCTGCCGCAGTGTTTTGAGACGGCGGTGGCCTACATGGCGGTGTTGCAAATGGGCGCGGTGGCCATGCCGCTGTCGCAACTCTTTGGCCCCGAGGCGCTTGAATTCAGGCTGCAAGACAGCGCGGCGGTGGTGGCCATTGGCGACGCGCAAACGCTGCTTCATCTGAAAGCGGTGCGCGCCCATTGCCCTGCGCTGCGCCAGTGCATTGGTGTGGGTTTGACGCCAGCGCAAGAAACGTTGGCAGATGTGACTTATGCGCAGGCTATGGCGCAGGCTATGGCGCAGGCCAGCGACGTTTTCACACTCGTGGCTACCCGTGCGGATGCCCCTGCCATCCTGATCTACACCAGTGGCACCACCGGCAACCCCAAAGGCGCGCTGATTCCGCACCGCGCGCTGATCGGCAACCTGACCGGTTTTTTATGCAGCCAGAACTTTTTTGGATTTATAAGAAATCAGCCTCCAGCCCAGGTGGAACAAGCGCAAGCAGCTCACATTTTAATGAGCGCCCAGGCGGCTTCTGTCGACGCCTTGCCCGCCACCCACGCGGTGTTCTGGAGCCCCGCCGACTGGGCCTGGACCGGTGGCCTGATGGACGCCTTGCTGCCTACGCTGTACTTTGGCCGCCCCATCGTCGCCTTCAATGGCCGCTTCAGCCCGCAGCTTGCGTTTGAGCTGCTGCGCGACTGCGGTGTGACGCACACCTTTTTGTTCCCGACCGCGCTCAAAGCGATGATGAAAGCCTACCCCGGCAGCACCAGCCAGACCGTGCAGCAACAATTTGGCCTGCAGCTGCAAGCCATCATGAGCGCGGGTGAGGCGGTGGGCGACGCGGTGTTTGACTATTGCCAGCGCCAGCTTGGCGTGACGGTCAACGAGATGTTTGGCCAGACCGAGATCAACTACATCGTCGGTAATTCGTCGCTGGTGTGGCCGCCCAAGCCCGGCAGCATGGGCTTTGGCTACCCTGGTCACCGGCTGGCGGTGATTGACGACGACGGCGTCGAATGCGGCTCCGAGGTGGTAGGGGAGGTGGCCGTCAACCGCTATGACGTGCACGGCAAGCCAGACCCAATTTTCTTTTTGGGTTACTGGAAAAACGAAACCGCTACGCACGACAAATACACCGGCAACTGGTGCCGCACCGGCGACCTGGCGCGCCGCGACGCGCAGGGTTACCTGTGGTACCAGGGTCGCAGCGACGACATGTTCAAGGTGGCGGGCTACCGCATTGGCCCGGGCGAGATCGAGAACTGCCTGGTCAAGCACCCGGCCGTGGCCAACGCTGCGGTGGTGCCCAAGCCCGACCGCGAGCGTGGTGCAGTGGTCAAGGCGTATGTGGTTCTTGCTACCGAAGTAATAGCTGCAAGGTCAATTGATAAAAGGGCTAGAGGCCAATTTGATGCTGAACTGCTGCTGCAGCTGCAAACCCACGTCAAAGGCCTGCTGGCCCCCTACGAATACCCCAAAGAGATTGAATTTGTTGACGCGCTGCCGATGACAACCACCGGCAAGGTGCAGCGCCGGGTATTGCGGCTGCAGGAGGCAGCGCGCGCCATGGCCGGAAAAGTGTCTGGTTAAAAATCTGCAACTAGTTAAACCACCAAGCATTTGCAGTTGCATAATTCTGGCCACTTCTAATCATTACAACCTCCGTTGGCAAACCATGGCTCATACTTTATTGATTGTGGACGACAGCAAAGTCTCCCGCATGATGATTCGCAGCAAGGTGTCTCAATTGCAGCCCGATTGGCAAATTGTGGAGGCTGGCACAGGCGACGAGGCGGTGGCCATGGTGCGTGCCAGCGCGCCAGATTTCATCACCATGGATGTCAACATGCCGGGCATCAACGGCTTTGAGGCGGTTGAGCAAATCAGGGCTTTCAACACCAGCACCAAAATTGCCATGCTCACTGCCAACATTCAA
>MNXW01000067.1 GCA_001871515.1 Comamonadaceae bacterium CG2_30_57_122 | reverse complement strand
GGAGAGCTTAGCGCTTGTTCACAAATAACATGCACATTTGACGCGCCAACTTTGGGCGCACTGCGTCGTTGCAAATCGCTTGTTTAGCAGAACTAAACGGCGCGTTTTGCGCCTAGCACTGCAGCCCAAATCTGGCCGTCAAAATGTCCAACTTATTACTTTACGAGACCTTAGCGCTGGCCGACGGGTGTGACACTGCGTGTCACAGAACCAGAAAACAGTTGACGTGGACGGCCGATTTTGTATTCAGGGTCGCTGATCATCTCGTTCAGTTGTGCAATCCAGCCGACGGTGCGAGCCAAAGTGAAGACTCCAGTGAACAGGTTCACCGGGATGCCAATGGCGCGCTGAACGATGCCGGAGTAGAAGTCAACGTTCGGGTAGAGTTTGCGCGATACGAAATACTCGTCTTCCAGAGCGATTTTTTCGAGTTCCTTGGCCAGCTTGAACAACGGATCTTTTTCCAGACCCAGGGATGCCAGCACTTCGTTGCAGGTTTCTTGCATGAGCTTGGCGCGTGGGTCGTAGTTTTTGTAAACACGGTGACCAAAGCCCATCAGTTTTACGCCGGAGTTTTTGTCTTTGACTTGCTCCATGAACTGGCCGACCTTGGCCACGCCACCTTGGCGTTGAATGTCTTCAAGCATGTTCAGGCAGGCTTCATTGGCACCACCGTGGGCAGGACCCCACAGGCAAGCCACGCCCGCAGCGATGGCCGCAAAAGGGTTGGTACCAGAAGAGCCGCACAGCCGCACGGTAGACGTGGAGGCGTTTTGCTCGTGATCGGCGTGCAAGATGAAGATGCGATCCATCGCCCGTTCAATCACCGGGTTGACCTTGTATTCTTCGCATGGCGTACCAAACATCATGCGCAGGAAGTTGCCAGCGTAACTGAGGTCATTTTGTGGGTACATGTAGGGTTGCCCCATACCATACTTGTAAGCCATGGCAACCAAAGTTGGCATCTTGGCAATCAGTCGGATCGCGGCAATTTTGCGATGTTCAGGGTTGTTGATGTCGGTGCTGTCGTGGTAAAACGCAGACAGCGCACCCACCAAGCCCGTCAGTACGGCCATGGGGTGGGCATCACGGCGGAAACCGCGCATGAAAAACTGCATCTGCTCTTGAACCATGGTGTGGTTGATGATGAGCTTGTGGAAGTCTTCACGCTCTTGTTGCTTGGGCAGTTCGCCATTGAGTAACAGGTAACAGGTGTCGAGGTAGTCACACTGTGTGGCCAACTGTTCGATGGGGTAACCACGGTACAGCAGTTCACCTTTGTCGCCGTCAATGTAGGTGATGGCAGACTGGCATGAAGCGGTTGACAAAAAGCCTGGGTCATAAGTGAACATGCCGGTTTGGCCGTAGAGCTTGCGAATGTCAATGACATCGGGCCCAACCGTGCCTTGGTAAACCGGCAAATCAACGCTGGGGCTGCCGTTGGAAAACGACAGTGTGGCTTTATTTTCAGCTAGCTTCATATAGACCTTTCAGGTGGTTCTTTCAACATACTTAAAACTTTGCAGACTTCATCGCGATCCAGCCCGGTGTTAACTTGCGCCAAAGTCTTGCGCCCAAGGTGCAAATCAAGTAAGTCTGAATCGCTCAAGTCCATTAGAGCGTTAAGACCTTGCACCTGCTTGACGGTCAGACTGGAACCATACCTTTTAAAGAATCGTTCGATAAAAATATCGTTTTCAAGCAAACCCCGGCGGCAGCGCCACCGCAGCTTGCTGAGGACTCGCTCGTCAATGCGTTCGTCCAGAGGATCCATGCTTGTGGCTTGCATATCACAGGCTCAAATGGCGCGACGCACCATCAGTTCCTTGATTTTGCCAATGGCCTTGGTCGGGTTCAAGCCTTTCGGGCACACATCCACACAATTCATGATGGTGGTGCAACGGAACAAGCGGTACGGGTCTTCCAGGTTGTCCAGGCGTTCGCTGGTGGCTTCGTCGCGGCTGTCTGCAATGAAGCGGTAGGCTTGCAACAAACCTGCAGGGCCGACAAATTTGTCGGGGTTCCACCAGAACACCGGGCAACTGGTCGAACAGCTTGCGCACAAAATGCATTCATACAAGCCATTGAGCTCTTCGCGCTCTTCTGGGCTTTGCAAGCGTTCTTTTTCAGGCGGGCGACTGTCGTTGATCAGATAAGGTTTGATGGAGTGGTACTGTTTGAAAAACAGCGTCATGTCCACAATCAGGTCGCGCACCACAGGCAGACCGGGTAGGGGTTTGAGCACAATGATGCCAGGTAGGGTCAACATGTTGACCAGGCAAGCCAGGCCATTTTTGCCGTTGATGTTCATGGCATCCGAGCCGCAAACACCTTCACGGCAGGAGCGGCGGAAGGAAATGGTGGGGTCTACCGCCTTGAGTTTGACCAGTGCATCCAGAAGCATGCGTTCGCTGCCATCGAGTTCGACTTCGATGGTCTGCATGTAGGGCTTGGCATCGGTGTCGGGGTTGTAGCGGTAAATTTGAAATGTACGTTTAGCCATTTAGGTTTCTCCTTGACTGTTCCAGATCAGAATGTGCGAACTCTGGGGGCGATCGACTCTGCAGTCAAAGGCTTGAGGACGACGGGCTTGTAGCTCAGGCTGTTGGTGGTTTTGTCCCACAGCGTGTGCTTGAGCCAGTTGACGTCGTCGCGTCCCAGTGGGCAAGTGGCGTCGTCGGCTGGGCGGTCATAGTCCAGCACGCTGTGCGCACCACGGCACTCTTTGCGTGCCGCAGCAGACACCATGGTGGCTTGTGCCACTTCAATCATGTTGTCCACTTCCAGGGCTTCAATGCGGTCGGTATTGAAAACCTTGGACTTGTCTTTCAGGGTGATGGCATCCACGCGCTCGCGCAGGGCGGCAATTTTCTTGACACCTTCATCCATGCTGGCCTGGGTGCGGAACACACCTGCATGTTGCTGCATGGTGGCGCGAATGTCGTCGGCCACTTTTTGCGAGTACTCGCCCGAACTGCTCTTGTCCAGACGGTTCAGACGTTCCAATGAGGCATCGGCTGCGTTGGCTGGCAAGGGCTTATGGTTTTGTGTTTTTTGGTTTTGCGCAATGATGTGGTTGCCTGCGGAGAAGCCAAACACAATGATGTCGAGCAGAGAGTTGCAGCCCAGGCGATTGGCGCCGTGCACGCTGACGCATGAGCATTCACCCACCGCGTACAAACCGTTAACAATTTGTTGCGTGCCATTTTGGGGCGCCACCACTTGTCCGGTGATGCTGCTGGGCACGCCGCCCATTTGGTAATGGTTGGTTGGGATCACCGGAATCGGTTCTTTGGTGATGTCCACATTGGCAAAATTGTGACCAATCTCAAAAATCGAAGGCAGACGTTTCATGATGGTTTCAACACCCAAATGGGTCATATCCAGCACGATGTGATCTTTCTTGGGGCCGCAACCGCGTCCTTCTTTGATCTCCTGATCCATACACCGTGACACAAAGTCGCGAGTGGCCAAGTCTTTGTAAGCAGGTGCATAGCGCTCCATGAAGCGTTCGCCATTGCCATTACGCAAAATGCCGCCTTCGCCGCGGCAGCCTTCTGTCAACAAAACACCCGCACCGTGTACGCCAGTGGGGTGGAATTGCCAGAATTCCATGTCTTGCAGCGGAATGCCTGCACGGGCTGCCATGCCCAAACCGTCGCCGGTGTTGATGTACGCATTGGTGGATGCAGCAAAAATCCGGCCTGCACCACCAGTAGCCAAGAGCACTGTTTTTGCATGAAGAATGTGCACCTCACCGGTTTCCATTTCGAGCGCGGTGACACCGACCACATCGCCTTCTGCATCACGGATCAAATCCAGCGCCATCCACTCGACGAAGAAGTTGGTACGCGCCTTGACATTTTGCTGGTACAGCGTGTGCAGCATGGCGTGACCGGTACGGTCGGCTGCAGCACAGGCACGTTGCACGGCCTTTTCGCCATGGTTGCTGGTGTGGCCACCAAAGGGGCGTTGGTAAATAGTGCCATCCGGATTGCGGTCGAAGGGCATGCCGTAGTGTTCCAGGTCGTAGACGACTTTAGGGGCTTCGCGCACCATGTATTCAACGGCATCCTGGTCGCTAAGCCAGTCACCACCTTTAATGGTGTCATAGAAGTGGTTGTCCCAGTTGTCTTCGTCCATGTTGGACAAGGAGGCAGCGATGCCGCCCTGCGCTGCCACGGTATGAGAGCGGGTAGGGAACACCTTGGAGAGCACTGCCACATTGAGGCCAGCGTTGGCCAATTGAAGAGAAGCGCTCATGCCCGAGCCACCAGCTCCGACGATGACGACATCAAATTTACGAGTGGTTAGTTTGGAAGTTGCAGTCATGATGAATTTATCTTGGTTATTGGATGTTCGACGTGCCCAAGCGGTTTGCAGGGCAAGCGACGGCCTTCTGTTTTAGCTACGAAGGCTTACAAGCGCCACAGCGCTTGAATAGCACCGCCGGCACAGGCGGTTAGCCAGACAATGGCGAACACGTGCATCACAAAGCGCACGGCATAAGGCTTAACGTAGTCCATGAAGACATTGCGCATACCGACCCAAACGTGATACAGCATGGAAGCAATGACTACAAAGGTCAGTGATTTCATCCATTGCGGTGAAAAGATACCTGCCCACAGTTCATAACCGATGGGGCCTTTGCTGAAAATAAGCTGTGCTAGCACCAATACGGTAAACAATGCCATGATGACAGCCGTGACGCGTTGTGAGAGCCAGTCGCGCATACCATAGTGAGCGCCTACGACCAAGCGGTGTGATCCGAAATTAACAGACATGAGTAGCTCCTGAATTAGTAAAGACCGAATAGCTTGGCACCCAGCACAAGCGTCAAGGAAAGTGTCAACACCAGCACTGCGACGGCCGTTTGACGACCAAAATCTTTGGTAACCTGTTCGTGGTGGGTGTCCATCCAGAGGTGGCGCAACCCAGCAATGAAGTGATGCAGGCTGGCCCAAATTAGAGCCAACGCCACCAGTTTCCAGATGAAGCCTGGCAAGCCCAGCATGCCAACGTTGAACGCCGCTTTGAATTTGTTAAATGAAATTTCAGATGAAATCGAATTGTCAAACATCCAGATGATGAAGGGCATCAGGAAGAACATGATGGCACCACTGACCCGGTGCATACCCGATGCAATTGAAGCCAGAGGCCATCGGTAACTGATGAGCGACGCGCCATCAATGTTGTAGAACTCGGGACGTTTTTTTGCTGTGCTAGCCGCTGATTCAGACATACTTTACTTCCTATCTTTAGAGTAACTACTTGGTAACCAAGTGATTGATGGTCACTTTCAAATTCTATTGCAAAGCAACATGTGTTTTGGGGTTTTCCCGAACTTGTTCGGTTTTTTTGCGCTGCATCAAGGGTTAAGGACGTTGTCAAAAATGCTTCGTTGTACATGGCTTACGCTTGACTGACGTTTGGGCTAAAAACCTTCAACCCAAGGTGTTGTGGTAATGGTGCGTTTCGGTGCGGTAACTTCCGCGCCGCAATTCCATGGGTTCGTTGCGGTAGGTATAGGCAATGCGTTCCACGCTGAGCAATGGTTCACCTTGCTTTACATTCAAAAGTTCCTGATGTACAGATGAAGCATGTATGGCGCGGATTTTTTCCTCTGCGCGCACCATGCGTACATTGAATTCGGTTTCGAACAGCGCATACATGGGGCCCTGGTAGTTGGCCAGTCGTTCGGCGGTCAAGCCCTTGAAGGGGGCGGCGGGCAGCCAGATGTCCTCCAGAATGATGGGGGTGCCGCCAAAGCTCAGCACGCGTCTGGCCTGCAGCACGGTGTCGCCGGTGCGCAGCGCCAAAGCGCGCGCTACATCGGCTGTGGCTCGGCTGCGTTTGCATTCAATGATGTCGCGCTGGGCTGGGCCTTCACTGCCGCGCGTGCCGCTGTCGGGCACCAGCTTCAGAAAACGAAACTGAACCTGTTGTTCAGCATGTGTGGCAACAAAAGTTCCTTTGCCCTGTCGGCGTATCAGCAAGTTTTCGGAGGCCAACTCGTCGATGGCTTTTCGTACCGTGCCCTGACTGACACCGAAGCGTGTGGCTAAGTCCATTTCGCTGGGAATCGCTTCGCCAGGCTTCCATTCACCGGCGCGCAGGCTGTTCAAGATAAACCCCTTGATCTGCTGGTACAAGGGGCTGAACGCCGCCGTAGTGTTGGCCACCGGTTGCCCAGCAGGGTCAGCGCCTGAAAAGCCTGTGTCGTTGGGGGTGTGCATGGTGTTTTGTCTCCAATTTCATGGAAAATTTATCTTCGAATCATATCTTATATAAGACATAAGACAAATTGACGAATCAGGGTTTTCCAGAGTACACTCGCACAGCTTGGCGGGTATGGCTTTGCGCTGTGTGCCCCTCAATCAAAGATTTTTCTTAACATTTTTGGAGATATCACCATGAGCAAAAAGCCCGTTCGTGTAGCGGTTACCGGTGCAGCAGGTCAAATTGGCTACGCCATTCTGTTTCGTATTGCATCGGGTGAAATGCTCGGCCAAGATCAGCCGGTTGTGTTGAGCCTGCTTGAAGTGCCGGTTGAAAAAGCGCAGCAAGCCCTGCAAGGCGTGATGATGGAACTACAAGACTGTGCGTTCCCGTTGCTCGTTGGTATGGAAGCCCACAGCGACCCCATGACCGCTTTCAAAGACGTGGATTACGCGTTGCTGATCGGTTCGCGCCCCCGTGGTCCGGGCATGGAGCGCGCCGAGCTGCTGGCCGTCAATGGGGAAATTTTCACCGCCCAAGGCAAGGCGCTTAACGCCGTGGCCAGCCGCAATGTCAAGGTGCTGGTGGTGGGCAACCCGGCCAATACCAATGCCTACATTGCCATGAAGAGCGCGCCTGATCTGCCACGCAAAAACTTCACTGCCATGCTGCGCCTGGATCACAACCGTGCCCTGAGCCAACTGGCCTCCAAAACAGGCAAAGCTGTGGCTGATATTGAAAAAATGGCGGTGTGGGGCAACCACTCACCGTCCATGTATGCAGACTACCGTTTTGCCACTGTTAATGGCGAAAGCGTCAAGGACATGATCAACGACCAGGACTGGAACGCCAACACCTTCTTGCCGACTGTGGGCAAGCGTGGTGCTGCGATCATTGCAGCACGAGGCGTCTCGTCCGCTGCTTCTGCCGCCAACGCCGCCATCGACCACATGCATGATTGGGCTTTGGGCACTAACGGCAAATGGGTCACCATGGGCATCCCTTCCAATGGCGATTACGGTATCCCGAAAGACACCATGTTTGGCTTCCCGGTGACCTGCTCTGGCGGTGAATACAAATTGGTTGAGGGCTTGCCGATTGATGCGTTCAGCCAGGAGTGCATCAACAAAACGCTCAAAGAGTTGCAAGACGAACAAGCGGGTGTGGCTCACCTTCTGTAACCGTTGCTGCAAGAGTCTGGCTCGTGACCCATCCGCGTGATGCATTGCTGGGCACTGCGGTGGCTGCACCCTTGCCGGTGTGCGACCACTATTGCGGTGTGCAAGCGCGAATGGTCAAGAGCCTGGCCTTGCAGGCCGAACTGACGCAAGAGTTTGGTACCTGCGTTTTTGATGTGACCCTGGATTGCGAGGACGGCGCCCCCGTTGGGGCTGAAAAAGAGCATGCTTTTATGGTTCTAGCCCTTTTAAATAAAGGGCTAGTAGCTATTAAAAATATAGCAAGTGAATTGCCGCCACGAGTGGCGGTTCGGGTTCACCCTGTGGATCACCCGGCTTTCGAGGACGACGTGAGCATCATTGTGGGTGGAGCTGCGCCGGCTTTGTGCCATGTGATGCTCCCCAAGGTTGATGCGGTGGCTGACTTAGAGCGCGCGCTGCAATCCATTGACCATGCCGCCAACTTGGCAGGGCGGCGGTCACCTTTGCCGATTCATGTATTAATTGAATCCCCTCTTGCTGTGGAACGTGTGGCTTCTATCGTGTCGCACCCCAGGGTTCAATCGGCCAGTTTTGGCTTGATGGATTTTGTGTCGGCGCATGGTGGCCTGATTCCCGCCAGCGCCATGGGTGCTGCTGCCAGCGGCGTGTCTGATGCGCTGGATCAGTTCACTCACCCACTGGTGTTGCGTGCCAAACTTGAAATTGCGGCAGCGTGCCATGCTTTTGGCAAAGTGGCTTCACATTGCGTGGTGACTGAGCTCAAGAATGCTGCCGTGCTTGAAGCCGCCGCACGACGCGCCAGCAGGGCTTTGGGGTTTGGGCGCATGTGGAGTATTCACCCGGATCAAATTCGCCCCATTTTGAAAGCGTTTGCCCCTGACGAGGCTGAGGTTGAACGTGCCAGTCGAATTGTTTGCGCAGCATTTGCGGCAGACTGGGCTCCAATATCGGTTGATGGCACTTTGCACGACCGTGCAAGCTACCGTTATTTTTGGCAAACTTTGGTTCGCGCCCATCAAACCGCCCGGTTGCACCGGCAAGATCCGGCGCAACAATTTTTTCATTCCTGACTCCCCCAGGTTGTTTGAAAGGACTCGCATGAAGAGCACTCGATTGTCTGCCGTCAACTGGTTTTCGACGGTGCGCTGGCTGATGCTGGGCGCGTGTGCCTTGGCAGCGCCAGCGTTGATGGCGCAGGTGCAGGGCGGTGTGTCCGTCACAACCCAGTTCAAGACCAAGTCAAACGCAACCTTGAGTTCCAGGACCAGTCAAAAAGTGCAGAAGACCCCTGTGGTCGAAGTGGCCTTGACTACCGCAGAACTATTGATAGCACAGCGGGTGGAGGTGGGCGTGGTTCAGTGCGAACTGGGTCAATTTGTTGAGTTGGTGGCAGACCCCAAAGTGCCTGGTTATTTTGATGTGTCAGGCAAAAAATTTCGGTTTCGCATGGCTCCTGTGGTCACCAGTACCGGTGCAATTCGCCTTGAGGATGTACATGCTGGCGCAGTTTGGCTGCAACTGAGCAACAAGTCGATGCTGATGAGTCAAAAACTCGGTTACCGCTTGGCGGATGCCTGCATTACCCCGGCTCAGGCTGTAGTGGCGCAAGCCATGGAAAAAACACCGCCTCCCAGTTTGCTTGACAGCCCAGTTGTGGCTGGACAGTTGCCTATGTCACCCAAGGTGGCGCTGTCTGATCACACAGCCCAATAAATGCCAGTTTTGTTTTTGATTTGATCGCTATTTTTTATATTTAAAAGGAGTCAATATGTTGCAAACCTACCGTACCCATGTTGCCGAGCGCGCTGCGCTTGGAATTCCCGCCTTGCCGCTTACGGCACAGCAAACCGCTGCGTTGATTGAGTTGCTGAAAAACCCGCCTAAAGGTGAAGAAGCCTTTTTGCTGGAGTTGATCACGCACCGTGTGCCTGCGGGCGTGGACGATGCAGCCAAAGTCAAGGCCAGCTACTTGGCGGCCGTTGCCCACGGTACTGAAAAATCTGCGCTGATTAGCCGCGAAAAAGCCATTGAATTGCTCGGCACCATGCTGGGGGGGTACAACCTGACCCCGTTGATAGACTTGCTTGAAGATGCCGCTGTGGCGGGCGTTGCTGCAGCTGCGCTGAAGAAGACCTTGTTGATGTTTGACCAATTCCATGATGTCAAGGAAAAAGCCGACAAGGGCAATGCATTTGCGAAAGCCGTGCTCCAAAGCTGGGCGGATGCCGAGTGGTTCACCGGCCGCCCCGAAGTGCCGAAAAGCATCACGCTGACGGTGTTCAAGGTCACGGGCGAAACCAACACCGACGACTTGTCCCCTGCGCCCGATGCCTGGAGCCGTCCAGACATTCCGTTGCACGCCTTGGCCATGCTTAAAAACACGCGTGACGGCATCACCCCTGAAGCCGATGGCAAACGTGGCCCGGTCAAGTTCATTGAAGACCTGCGCGCCCGTGGCAATTTGGTCGCTTATGTGGGTGACGTGGTTGGTACTGGGTCGAGTCGCAAATCTGCCACCAACAGCGTGCTGTGGTTTACCGGTGAAGACATTCCTTTTGTGCCGAACAAACGTTTTGGCGGGGTTTGCCTGGGTAACAAAATTGCGCCTATTTTTTACAACACCATGGAAGATGCAGGTGCGCTGCCCATTGAATTGGATGTGAGCCAAATGAACATGGGCGACACCATTGAGCTGCGTCCCTATGAAGGCAAGGCGTTAAAAGATGGCAAGGTGATTGCTGAATTCAAGCTCAAGAGCGATGTGTTGTTTGACGAAGTGCGCGCCGGTGGTCGTATCCCGTTGATCATCGGCCGTGGCTTGACCGCCAAAGCACGTGAAGCGCTGGGCTTGCCGGTTTCCACCTTGTTCCGTTTGCCGCAAAACCCGAAAGCGACCGGCAAGGGCTTTACGCTGGCGCAAAAAATTGTTGGTCGTGCCTGTGGCCTGCCAGAAGGGCAGGGCGTATTGCCCGGCACTTACTGTGAACCCAAAATGACCAGCGTGGGTTCGCAAGACACCACTGGCCCGATGACCCGCGACGAATTGAAAGACCTGGCTTGCCTGGGTTTCAGCGCCGACCTGGTGATGCAATCCTTTTGCCACACGGCGGCTTACCCCAAGCCTATCGACGTGAAGATGCACCACGAACTGCCAGAGTTCATGAGCAACCGTGGCGGCATTCCGCTGCGCCCCGGTGACGGCATCATTCACAGCTGGCTCAACCGCATGTTGCTGCCTGACACGGTGGGCACCGGCGGTGACAGCCACACCCGTTTCCCGATTGGCATCAGCTTCCCTGCTGGCTCTGGCCTGGTTGCTTTTGGAGCGGCCACGGGCGTGATGCCGCTGGACATGCCTGAGAGCGTGCTGGTGCGATTCAAAGGAAAAATGCAGCCAGGTGTCACACTGCGTGACCTGGTCAATGCCATTCCTTTGTATGCCATCAAATCCGGCGAGTTGACAGTGGCCAAGCAAGGTAAAAAGAACGTGTTTTCCGGCCGCATTCTTGAGATTGAAGGTTTGCCCGACCTGAAGGTGGAACAAGCTTTTGAACTCAGCGACGCGTCGGCCGAGCGCAGTGCCGCCGGTTGCACGGTGCACCTGAACAAAGAGCCGATCATTGAGTACATCAACAGCAACATTGTCATGCTCAAGTGGATGATTGCCAACGGCTACCAAGACGTGCGCACCATCAACCGCCGCATCAAGGCGATGGAAGCCTGGTTGGCCAATCCACAGTTGCTCAAAGCCGATGCTGATGCCGAGTACGCCAGCGTCATCGAAATCGACCTGGCTGACATTCATGAGCCGATTGTGGCCTGCCCGAACGACCCGGACGACGTGAAAACCTTGTCCGATGTGGCCGGGACCAAGATCGAAGAAGTCTTTATTGGGTCTTGCATGACCAACATTGGTCACTTCCGCGCGGCTTCCAAATTGCTGGAAAACAAGCGTGACATCCCGGTCAAGCTGTGGATGGCACCGCCCACCAAGATGGATGCCAAACAGCTCAGCGAGGAAGGTCACTATGGTGTACTCGGCTCAGCTGGTGCGCGCATGGAAATGCCGGGCTGCAGCTTGTGTATGGGTAACCAGGCACAGGTCAAGGAGGGGGCTGTGGTGTTCTCCACCTCCACGCGCAATTTCCCCAACCGTCTGGGCAAAAACAGCAATGTGTTTTTGGGGAGTGCCGAATTGGCTGCCATTTGCTCCAAGTTGGGGCGCATTCCGACTAAAGCCGAATACATGGCCGACATGGGCGTGTTGACCGCTGACAGCAGCAAGATTTACCAGTACCTCAACTTTGACAAGGTGCAAGACTATACCGATGCCGCAGCATCAGTGAAGCAGTCTGCGGCAGTCTGTTAAGTACTGATCTGCTTGTTTCTAAAAAGCCCCGCAGAGAAATTTGCGGGGCTTTTTGCTTGCTGCTTCAAAACTGGGCAAGGTTAAACCGAGATTCCTCAGTTGGACGCGCCCGAGTGGGCTGCTGACGGCGTAGCGGGCTACTGCCCGCAAGGAGGCCTAACGACCCCAGGCGCGTTGCCAGCGGCTCAATCGGGTGCGTAGCGCTCTCAGCCAAAAGGTGAATCTGACTGAGACTGAAATATTCAATGTTCATATGCACTTATTTAAGAAAATAAGCGGTCAACTGAGGAATCTAGGTTAAAACCAGCCCGTTGTTCTGCCACTCCCATCGCAGACACCCCTTGACGGAGCGCCTCCGTGTTTTTTAGCAAATTACTACTGCGGGACACCAATTTTTTTCTGACCGTTTTATGTGTTCGAGTCTGTGGGGGCACGCTGGTCTCCAAGACCCAGTGGCTTGTCCATCAGCACCACGTCCAGCCAACGGTTAAATTTCCAGCCGCAGGATTTGAGCGTGCCCACATGCACAAAGCCAGCGCTGCGGTGCACACCAATTGAGCCCAGGTTACCAGAGTCGCCAATCACGGCAATCAGTTTGCGTACGCCCACACGCTCGGCTTGACTGCTTAACTCGGCCAGCAGGGCTTTGCCCAGGCCGCTGCCCATGGCGCGCGGGGTCAGGTAAATGGAATCTTCGGCGGAATAACGGTAGGCCGGTCTGGGCTTGAACCAGTTGCAATAGGCATAGCCCAACACCTGGTCAGCTTCGGCTGCTACCAGATAGGGAAGTTGTTTGCTCAGCACATCCTCACGGCGTTGAGCCATGTCGGCTTCGGTGGGCGGCTCCACCTCAAAAGTTCCGGTGCCGTGCAGCACGTGATGGGCATAAATGGCGGTGATTTGAGCGATATCGCTGGCTTGGCTGGGTCTGATGATGGGCATGATGAAAGGATTCGATATAATGTGCGGCTGTCTGTCGTGTCGCATAGCCGGGTGGTTATGTTGCGTGTCTCAAACGCCGGATTGTGTGCCAATTTTCGTGGAACTTGTTTCCGCTCCCCAAAGGATAAATTATGGTCGTCATTCGACTCGCCCGTGGCGGTGCAAAAGCACGCCCGTTTTTTAACATTGTTGTGGCTGACAAGCGCACTCGTCGTGATGGCCGCTTCATTGAGCGCATCGGTTTTTACAACCCGATTGCAACGGCCAACGAAGAAAGCATCCGCATTGCACAAGACCGCTTGGCCTACTGGCGCAGTGTTGGTGCACAGGCATCTCCCACGGTGGAGCGTCTGGTGAATCAGTCGGCCAAAAAAGCCGCCTGATTTTTTGTGATGTTGCCTGGCCTTGAGGCTGCCGACCTGCCGGCAGATGCCATCGAAGTCGGGCGCATCCAGGATGCCTGGGGCATCAAAGGGTGGTTCAAGGTATTGCCCTACAGCGCCGATCCTGAGGCGCTTTTTTCTGCCCGCTGCTGGTATGTCTTGCCTTCTGAAAAAGGAGCAAAAACATTTGCTGGTGTGGGTGAATTAAAAATCAAGGAAGCCAAAGTTCACTCGGACACCGTTGTTGCTTGTGCTGACGGGGTGGACGATCGCAATGCTGCCGATGCCCTGCGAGGCGCGCGCATTTTTATTTCCAAGTCCAATTTCCCAGCTCCCAAAGAAGACGAGTATTACTGGGTTGATTTGATCGGACTTGAGGTCATTAACCGGCAGGGGCAACACCTGGGGCATGTGGTTGACATGCTATCGACCGGGCCACAAACCGTGCTGGTTATTGAGGATCCGCAAGTGCCCAAAGCGGAGCAACGCATGATCCCTTTTGTGGCCATCTACATCGATGATGTCAGCTTGACAGAGCGTCGAATCCTGGTGGACTGGCAACTCGATTACTGAAAGCAGCGCCATGCGGTTTGATGTGGTTACGCTGTTCCCGGAATTGTTTGCGCCCTTGCTCACCACGGGTATCACCCGCCGTGCGTATGAGTCTGGTCTGGTGGATGTGCAATTGCACAACCCGCGTGATTTCGCTCAAGGCAATTACCGTCGCGTTGATGACCGCCCCTTTGGTGGTGGTCCCGGCATGGTGATGATGGCAGAACCCTTGTCCAAGTGTCTTTCAAGCATCCAGACGGCGCGTCAGTCCGAGGTGCCGGTGGTTCTTTTTTCGCCAGTGGGTCAAGCCTTGAACCATGCCATGGTCACGCGCTGGGCTGCCAGCCAGGGGGCAGTGCTGATTTGTGGCCGTTACGAGGGCATTGACCAGCGTTTTATCGATACCCATGTGACAGAGCAAATCAGTTTGGGCGATTTTGTGCTCTCGGGTGGCGAAATCGCCGCCATGGCTCTGCTGGACGCGGTGGCACGTTTGCAGCCCGGCGTCTTGGGTGATGCCCAAAGCCATGTGCAGGACAGCTTCAACCTCGCCTTGGACGGCTTGCTTGATTGCCCGCATTACACCCGCCCAGAGCACTGGGAAGGCCAAGCGGTGCCTGAGGTTCTGCTGGGCGGACACCACCTTCAAATTGAGCGTTGGCGGCGAGACCAGCGTTTGCTGCTGAGTCAACGTCTGCGACCCGAACTGATTGATCAGGCGCGTCTTGCAGGGGGCTTGAGCCAGGTCGACGAGGAATTTCTGGCAGACTATAATGGCAGGCTTACCGATCCTCTGTAAAGCCGCTGTGGTGTTTAATGCTGCGGCATGCGTCATGGTGACGCTGGCGTTTGCAAGATCATTGAAAGACCCTTATGAACCTGATCCAGACGCTTGAGCAAGAAGAAATTGCTCGCTTGAACAAAACCATTCCCGACTTTGGCCCTGGCGACACCGTGGTGGTGAGCCTGAATGTGGTTGAAGGCACACGTAAACGTTTGCAAGCTTATGAAGGCGTGGTCATTGCCAAGCGCAATCGCGGCCTCAACAGCGGTTTCACCGTGCGCAAGATTTCCAGCGGTGAAGGTGTCGAGCGTACGTTCCAGACCTACAGCCCGCTGATCGCCAGCATTGAAGTCAAACGCCGCGGCGATGTGCGCCGTGCCAAGCTGTACTACTTGCGCGAGCGCAGCGGCAAGTCGGCGCGTATCAAAGAAAAACTGCCGGCACGCAAAGTGGCTGCCACCAGCGCAGCTTGATTCTTTGCCCAGGCTCAAAAAACCGTCCCATTCACATGTGGCGGTTTTTTTTCGCCCGGATTTTTCAGCCGTCTCATCTCCAACTGTATGGCCTCGGTGAAACTTGACCCGTGCTTGGTGCCTGTGACTCTGGTGGATACCCATTTGCCAGCGGTTCCACCTGTTGCTTTGTCTGCGCAGGCCTTGCGCCAACGGTTTGCATATCCTGTGGATTGGCAGCCCGAACTGCACACCGAGAAAAAATTTATGGATCGTGCACCGGTGTCGGCGGCTGTGTTGCTGCCGATCGTGTTGCGCAGTGAACCTACGGTGCTGTTGACCTTGCGCACGTCTCATTTATCCACCCATTCGGGTCAAATTGCTTTTCCTGGTGGCAAGGTGGATGCACAGGATGTGGATGCCGTGGCCGCTGCCTTGCGCGAGGCCCAAGAAGAGATTGGCCTGGGCGCTGCCTTTGTGGAGGTGTTGGGGCAACTGCCCATTTACACCACGGGTTCGATGTTCC
>MNXW01000018.1 GCA_001871515.1 Comamonadaceae bacterium CG2_30_57_122 | reverse complement strand
TTCTTCGGGGCTGAGGTTAAGTTCGAGCGTTTTTTTGAGCCAGTCCAGGGGGATGTCTTTGGTGAAGTCGGTGATGAGTTCCACGCCTTTGAAATAGGCGGCAAAGGCGCGGTCAAACTTGTCGTAATGCTTTTCGTCTTTGACCAGCGTGGCGCGGCTCAAAAAATAAAAATCGTCGATTTTGTAGCCGCTGGGCGTGTTTTCAGTGCCATCGACTTGTGGCGTTTTGGGGCCGACCACGCCGAGCTTGAGGGCTTCGAGCAGGGTCAGGAATTCCTTGACCGAAACCGGCAGCTTGGCCGCGCGCAGGGTGTAGAAGAAGTCAATCAGCATGGGCTTGGTTTGTTGGGGTCAGAGCCAGTTTTCAACCTGAAGACCAGGCACGCGCGAGAACTCACGCACGTTGTCGGTCACCAGTACCAGCTTGTGGTGCAGCGCTTCGGCGGCGATCCAGGTGTCGTTGGGGCCGATGGCTGTGCCGGCTTGTTCCAATTGGGCGCGCAGTTGTGAATAGGTGTCGGCGATCCGGTTGTTGATGGTCAACAACTCTGAACTGGTGCGAATGGTCTCAATTACCGCCAACCGTTTGGGCGTGCGGTCGCCTTTGTAATAGCCCACCTGCAGTTCACCCAAAACGATGGGTGACAGGGCAAGGCGGCCGCGCTCCAGCCCTTCAAAGCGTTTGATGAGCCCAGCGTTGGTGCGCCGAATCAACGCGCTCCAAATGTTGGTGTCAAGCAGGTAACGGTCGGTGATGCCGGTCATCGCTGGTCACCAAGCTTCAACCGGTTCCACTGTGCCTTCGTCACCAATGTCTGGCCAGTCTTCGATGATCGGCAGCTTGTCCAGAAACTCTTTCATGGTTTGAGGCGCTTCGCGCAGCACAATTTCATCGCCACGGCGTTCAATGGTGACGCGCTTGGATTTGATCTGGAAAGCTTTAGGCAGACGCACAGCCTGGCTGTTGCCAGACATGAAAACGGCGGCGGTGGTGGTCATGTGCGACTCCTCGAATACGCAATATACAGAGTGTATATGGTTTAATTTTTTCCGAGCGATTGTGGTTGTGGTTGAGAGTGGAGAGGCTGCGGACTCACGCTGAAGGGCGGCGAGTGCAAGGGCATCAAAGCCGGGTCGAACTAAACGGATTGAGCAAACGCACCCCTGAACGTTGTACATCACGCGTATTGCGGGTGACCAAGACCAGGTCGTGAACCAGGGCGGTCGCTGCCAACAGTCCGTCGGCTACCGGCAGCGCATCTGGTACCCCGAGTTGCCCCCAACGATCAGCAATCTCATCGGTTACTGTTAACAATCGGTTGCCCAAAGAGGCACGCAAAGTGAGCAACCATGTATTCAGACGGTCTGCGGCAAACGGGTCACGTCGGCGCAGCAGCTCGGTGCCTCGGCGAATCTCCCCCAAAACAATGACCGAGACGAAAATATCAGATTCAGAAACGCCGGCATACCAATCAGTCACATGCGGGTCGCACCGCGCACCTTTGCGCAATTCAGACAACACATTGGTGTCAATCAGGAGTCCCATGCCACATCTCCACGGCCCACATCCGCTTGTCTGGCGAAATCAGATTCATCGCCTACGTTGGGCATGGCGCACAGCAACGCCTTCAGCCCGGTCATGGGCTGGCTTGCTGGCGCATCCTGCGTTTGCAAGATCACCACTAGTCGCTGATGGCGCATTGATTCCGGTATGTCAACAGACGCTGGAGCGTCTTCATAATATTGTCGAATAGCTTGCATGAGAGTGAACTCCTAAGTTTTGGGGGACGGGGTTGGAGGCTAATTTGGTTGTGGATTTGGTCGCCATTTTAGATATCAAATATGGCTGCAGCGCTTTATTTGTAAGTATTAAAAGCTATATTTTTAGTAGCAAATAAGCATTCACTACTTCTGAAATTTACATACCAAGTTTCAACAAAGTGGAACTGCATCGATCCGTCGCAAAGTGTCCTAATTGTGTAGCGCCAACATTACCAACATTGTGAGAGGCTAAGCATTCCTTGGTTCACTTCAGAAATTTTTTCAATAGATTTTTCCCCGTATTACTTAACTTCTCGGCACCACGTTCAACTGCCTCTTTGCCTTTCTGGAGTGATTCCTGGGCTGTGTTCTTGGCCATTTCAATGTTTGTCTTGCTAAAGGCACGGCCAGCTTCTTTGAAAATTGCATCGATTTTTTCTATTGCAAATTCCTCACGCTCATCGATTTTTCCATCCGCTTCTATTACACCTTTAAGAAACTCCATCAAATCACGTGTCACTTCTGAATAGTTGCAATCAGGGCTGGATTTACTGAACTGGCGAGAGGACAGAAAAATCTGATGATTGTTCTGGCATTGACATCTGTGTGCACGCCAATCAGCCTACAACTTGATCCATTGAGGATCGCCCTCAGCGCGGTTTGTTCAGCAAATACAACAAATGCGCTTTGACCTCGGGCCATTCGCCAGTGCGCAGGCTGTACATGACCGTGTCGCGGATCGTGCCATCGCGGCGCAGCGCGTGGCCCCGGATCACGCCGTCTTTTTTGGCTCCCAGGCGCTCAATGGCATTTTGAGATGCGAAGTTGAAGTTGTCGGTGCGCCAGCCCACCACATGGCAGCCCAGGGTCTCAAACGCGTGCGTCATCAGCAGCAATTTACAGGTGGTGTTGACGTGGCTGCGCTGCACGCTTTTGGCGTACCAGGTCCAACCAATCTCGACGCGTTTGACGGCGGGCAGGATGTCGTGGTAGCTGGTGCTGCCGAGCACTTTGCCTGACTCCGCATCGGTCACGGCGAAGGCAAAACGGTTGCCCGCTTCGCGCATCGCCAGTGCGTCTTCAATGTAGCTGCGGGTTTTCTCCGGCTCGGGCACGGATGTGACGCGGATGTTCCATAGTTCGCCGTCAGCCGCAGCAGCGCGCAGGCCGTCTTCGTGTTCAAGCGCCAAGGGCAACAAGGTGATGCCGCGTGCGGTGAGGGTGATGGGTTCAACAAAAGCCATTCAATTGCTCCAAAACATGGACTTCAAACCGCCAGACTACCAATATGGTCGCGCAGCAGACAGTGGGGGTAGCCCCCGATTTCTGGTACCCCAGTATGAGGGGGATGCCCCCACTGACTGCTGCGCAGCGAAGACTCACAGAGCTGGATTGGCGGCTGTACAGGCTTCACCGATTCCGGCTCTGCATGAACACCAGTTTTTCAAACAGCGTCACGTCCTGCTCGTTCTTCAGCAGCGCGCCCACCAGAGGGGGCACGGCTACCTTGTCGTCCTGGGTTTGCAAGACTGAGGCGGGAATGTCCTGCGCCATCAAGAGTTTGAGCCAATCCAGCAGTTCGCTGGTGGAAGGCTTCTTTTTCAGACCCGGCAGGTTGCGCACGTCAAAAAAGGTTTTCATGGCGGCGCTGAGCAATTCGGCTTTTAGACCCGGAAAGTGCACATCCACAATCTGCTTCATGGTCACCGCGTCGGGGAACTTGATGTAGTGAAAGAAGCAGCGGCGCAAAAACGCGTCGGGTAGCTCTTTTTCGTTGTTGGAGGTGATGAACACCAGCGGGCGGTGTTTGGCACGGATCAGCTCGCGTGTCTCATAACAATAAAACTCCATGCGGTCGATCTCGCGCAACAAGTCGTTGGGAAACTCAATGTCGGCTTTGTCGATTTCGTCAATCAGCAGCGCCACCGGTTGGTCTGCAGTAAAGGCTTGCCACAACACGCCCTTGACGATGTAGTTGTGGATGTTTTTGACGCGCTCGCCACCGTCTACGTCAGACAGTTGCGAGTCGCGCAGGCGGCTGACCGCATCGTATTCATACAGGCCTTGCTGCGCTTTGGTGGTGGACTTGATGTGCCACTGCAGCAGCGGCAGGTTCAGTGCGGTGGCTACTTCTTCGGCCAGCATGGTTTTGCCGGTGCCGGGCTCGCCTTTAACCAAGAGCGGGCGCTGCAAGGTGATGGCGGCGTTGACCGAGAGCATCAGGTCGTCGGTGGCGACGTAGTTGGGGGTGCCTTTGAATTTCATGGTGTGCGATGTAGGGGATAAAGGGGTGGCAAAAAAGGTCACAACGGTGGCTTTATTGTGCGCAGTATCGGGTTTACGCCATATGGAAGGGCGTGAATGACTTTCTATAATTGTTTGACATTTATCAAACCACCAACCGTCTTCTTCGGATTGTCTTAGCAAAATGAACAAATTTCAGTTGACCCTGTCGTCCCTGCTTGTCGCCTGTGCGACCACTTTGACCGCTTATGCCCAAGACGTGCAAGGCGATGCTGCTGCCGGCGGCAAAAAAAATGCCCTGTGCATTGGTTGCCATGGGATCAAAGGCTATCACATTGGTTTTCCTGAAGTGCACCAGGTGCCAAAAATCAACGGTCAGGGCGCAGGCTACCTACGCGCCGCATTGCACGCCTACAAAGCCGGTGAGCGCAAGCATCCGTCTATGCGCACCTTGGCCGGTAGCCTGAGCGACCAGGATATTGCTGACCTGGCGGCTTATTACGAGTCCACTGGCAATGGTGTCACCTTGCCAGCCATAGTTGCACCTGGAAGTGCACAGGCTGATGCCTTAGTAACGCAGGGTGGATGCACTTCATGCCACGGGCCTAACCTGAGCAAACCCATTGACCCCTCCTATCCCAAAATTGCCGGCCAGCACAGCGATTATTTGTATGTGGCGCTGCGTTCTTACAAAAATAACGAGCGCCCCCTGATTGGCCGCAGTCACCCGATCATGGGTGGTGTGGCCAAGCAGTTTTCCAATGCTGATTTGAAGGTGTTGGCCGATTACGTGGGCAGCCTGCCCAGCGAACTGCAAACGGTGCAGCGCGACCGGGTCAAATAAATTCCATTTCAGTGATGCTTTGGAAGCGGAATAATTGGATAGATCAGTCGCGTGTAGCGTGGCGCTGCACGCAGGCCACATAGCCCTGGCCGTCAGGCGCTCGCCCGGCGCGCTGGCTCTCCCACAGCATCTGACCCAGACAGTCCATGGCTGCATGGTGCGCTTCGTGCAAAGAATCCAGTCGGTGGGTCAGCAGTTCCACCGCTTGTCGAATGCCTCGCGGCTGGTCAATGCTGCATTGCTCGGTGATGGACAGGTGCATCGACAAGTGCAAAAAAGGGTTGGTTTTGCCTTCGTCCACTTGGCTCATGTTGCGCAGTGCAGCCTCCACATCGGCCAGCGCCGCATGGTATTCGGGGTGTTCGTCAATCCATAGACTAGCGATGGTTTCAATAGCCTCCATCGATTGTTCTGCCTTGGCCTTGGCATAAACGGAACAAAAAAAACGGCGGACATCAGCTTGCGATGGGTTGAACATGGTGGCGTAAATTGTCGCTTGCTGCGGCTCAATCCACCTGCCAGGCGGGCAATTGCCAGTTGCGCCACAGGGCCAGCCCCCGCAGCCCGGCAGTGATGAGTACACAGGCCACCAACGAAGCCCAACCCGGCGCGCCCAGTTGCCACAGTCCGATGTAAGCCCAGCCACCGGTAAAAGCACAGACCGCATAGGGGTGGTGGTCGCTGAAAACTGCAGGAATTTCGTTGCAGACAATGTCGCGCAACACGCCGCCAAAGACCCCGGTGATCAGACCCATGAGCACTGCCACCAGCATGCTGGTTTGACTGAGCAGTGCCAAGTGCACACCGGTAGCGGTAAACAGACCCAACCCCATGGCGTCTGGCCATTCGATGGCTTTGAGGGTCAAGTCAAAGTGGTGGCGGCGCATGAACAGCATGGCAAGCAAACACAAGGCCATGACCCCCCACAACATTTCTTCATGGCGTACCCAAAAGAACGGCCGTTGATCGAGCAGCAAATCCCGCAAAGTGCCGCCGCCAAAGGCTGCCAGAAACCCCACCACGCAAACACCCACCGCATCCAGACGTTTTTGTGCGCCTTTCAAAACCCCCGACAATGCAAACGCGGCGGTTCCCGCAATTTCAACCAACAGTTGCAGGGTCTCGCCCCAGTGCTGGATGTTTTCAATGGTTGAACTGTTCATCCTTCAATTGTCACGCCATGGCCTTGCCTGAAACTTATCCGTTCATCACCGACCCGTACTTTTATGGGGTCACCATTCCTGCCGTGCTGTTGTTGGGGGTGAGTAAAAGTGGCTTTGGTGCGGGCTTTGGTTCACTGGCCGTGCCGATGATGGCACTGGCGGTGAGCGTGCCGCAGGCGGCTGCGATTTTGATGCCGGTGCTGTTGCTGATGGATCTGCTGGGTATGGCCGCGTTTCGCAAAGACTTCGACCTGAAGCTGCTCAAGTTTTTGATCCCGTGCGGACTGGTGGGCATTGTGGTGGGTGCCTTGTTGTTCAAACTGCTCAACGCGCACACCGTGGCCGGTATCGTCGGCTTATTCACGCTGCTGTTTTTGGCGCAACGCCTGCTGTTTCCACCCAAGGCAGACAGCCCGCCGCCGCCGCGCTGGTTGGGCGCAATGCTGACCGCTACCTCGGGCTTCACCAGCTTCATTGCCCATGCCGGTGGCCCACCGGTCAACGCCTACATGATTCCGCTGCGGCTCTCACCGATTCGGTTTACCGCCACCATGGCGTTTTTCTTTTTTGTCATCAACCTGGCCAAATGGATTCCGTACGCCTGGCTGGGGCTGCTGGACTGGCGCAACTTGGCCATCTCGTTGGTGCTGTTACCGATTGCGCCGATTGGTGTGTGGGTAGGGGTGCGGCTGGCGCGGCGCATCAGCCAGGTGCTGTTTTACCGGTTCTTGTATGCGGGCATGTTGTTGACCGGGGTGAAGTTGTTATGGGACGCAGTGCGGTGAATAGATGAAAATTTTCAATACCTTTGAAGAGCTGGCTGCCGTGGTGGGCCAGGAAGTTGCGGTAACTGATTGGGTCACGATCACGCAGGCGCAGGTGGATGGCTTTGCCGCAGCCACCGGCGACACGCAGTGGATTCATGTGGACGTGGAGCGGGCTCGGGCCGGCCCCTTTGGCGGCACGATTGCCCATGGTTTTTTGACACTGGCCCTGATTCCCCGGTTTTTTGAGACATCCATTGGCATCACGCCCGCGCTTATGGCGGTGAATTGCGGCCTCAACCGCGTGCGCTTCACCGCGCCGGTGTTGGTCGGCAGCCGCTTGCGTGCCCGCATCCGCTTGCAACATTTGGCAACCCTTGCGCCGCAGGGCGTGCAAGTGACGTGGGAAGTGGTGATGGAGTGTGAAGGTGTCATCAAGCCGGTGTGTGTGGCTGAATCATTGGCGCGCCTGTACCCCTGAGGTGGCAAAGCCATTTTGCCGCCAGGCTTCAAACACGGTGACGGCCACAGCGTTGGACAGGTTCAGGCTGCGCTGGCCTGCCACCATGGGCAGTTTGATGGCTTGTTGTGGGCCAAAAGACTGGCGCACCACCTCGCTCAAGCCCTTGGTTTCCGAGCCGAACACCAAGTAGTCACCTGGTTTGAAGCGGGTATCAAACACGCTGGATGAGGCGCGGGTGGTCATGGCAAACAGGCGCTCTTTGGCGGGGTGTTCGGTGGCTAGAAATGCTTGCCAACAGGGATGGCGTGTGACGCTGGCGTACTCGTGGTAATCAAGCCCGGCACGGCGCAGGTGCTTGTCTTCCATGGAAAACCCGAGCGGCTCAATCAGGTGCAGACTGCAACCGGTGTTGGCGGCCAGGCGGATGACATTGCCGGTGTTGGGGGGGATTTCAGGCTCAACCAAAACAATATGAAACATGGCCAAATTGTCACCCACGCCGCACATTATTCGGTTCTGGCAAATACCAGACCGGTGATGTGCCTGACACCCGCGCTGCGCAGCACCCTGGCCGCTGCGTGCAACGATGCACCGGTGGTCATCACGTCGTCCACCAGTACCACGCGTTTGTCTTTAAGCTGGTGCGCCAACAAGGGGTCTACTGCGAACGCCATATCCAGCGCATGCAGACGTTGTGCGCGTTTGAGCGTGTGTTGTGCCGGTGTGTCCTGAACGCGCAGCAGCAGGTCGGCGCGGGTTTTGTGGGGCTGCAGATGGTGCGCCAGCAACAGGGCCTGGTTGTAGCCGCGCTCGGACAGTCGTTGCGAGGAAAGCGGCATGGGCAGCAGCAGGTCGGCGGCCTCCACGGCGGGTTCCACCCAGGGGGTGGTTTTCATCAAACTGGCCAAGGTCTGCGCCAAGCCACTTTGGGCGTGGAATTTGAAATCTGCAATCAGCTTCGACCAGGGGTAAGCGTAGGGCACGACGGCCAGGCATTGATTCAGTGGTGGCGGTACTTTCAGGCACGCCCCGCAATGGGCTTGACCACTGGGCAAGGTCAGGGCGCAGGTGCTGCAGCGTGGCCGGGGCTGGGCAAACGTAGCTACACAGTCCTCGCACACCGTGTGGGAGGGCCAGTGGCGGCACACCCGACACTGGCCAGGCAGAGCCGCAAGCAGCCTTGTGAATAACTGGGTTGGCATGGGCTCAATATACTCGCAGCAACATCAAGCACCATGGTCAACTTTCGTCCACCCACCATCGATCCGAACGCCGCCCTGCGCTGGCAAGCCATGCGTTTGCCTGAATCACCCTGGTTGCACGAGGAAGTGGCTCAGCGTATGCAAGAGCGGCTTGATCTGATCAAGCAGCAACCCAGCAGCTGGCTGCACTGGGCTCCGCTGCAGGGCGGCATGCAGGCACACGGCTTGCTGCTGCAACGCTACCCACAAGCGGCATGCGCCGCACTTGAAACCTCATCGTCACGGGTCATACATGTGCAGCAGGCCTTGCAGGCTCCGTGGTGGACAACCAAGCGCTGGCTGCAGCCTCAGACCCGCGTGGTTTCCCAAGTTGTGCAGCCGGTACAAATGCTGTGGGCCAATATGCGCCTGCACATGGCGGCTGATCCGCAGGCGTTGATGGCCCAGTGGCATCAAGCCTTGCAAGTGGATGGTTTTTTGATGTTTTCCTGTCTGGGGCCGGACTCGGTCAAAGAACTGCATGATTTGTATCAGCGCCTGGGTTGGCCTGCACCAAGCCATTCTTTTACTGACATGCATGATTGGGGTGACATGCTGGTGGCGGCAGGTTTTGCCGAGCCGGTGATGGATATGGAACGCATCACGCTGACGTTTGAGACACCACAGCGACTGTTGCAGGAGTTGCGCGGGCTGGGGCGCAATTTGCATGTGGGCCGGTTTCCTGGTTTGCGAGGGCGGCGCTGGCACAACCGGTTGCTTGAAGCCTTGGCCGGCTTGCCTTTGAAATTGACGTTTGAAGTGATTTATGGCCACGCGTACAAGCCCGCACCCCGTTTGAATGTGGGGGTGCACAGTGAAATTTCACTGGCGGACATGCGCGCGGCCTTGCGTCGTAGCAAAGTGGCAGGAGACATCAAATTGGCGAAGGACGAGGTATGACTGAATTTGAATTCCGATGGTCGCTGATGGTGGCCTGTTTACTCATTTTTATCGTGTCCTTCAGTGCCTTGCTGTGGGCTTCATGGCGTCATCACAGGGGAGAAACCCCAGAGCGTGTCAATTTTCACAGTTCGTTGGCCGTAGAAATTGCCTGGACGGTGGCTCCTTGCGTCATCGTTTTGCTGCTGGTGTGGCCCACAGCACGAATTTTTTGGACACCTTGAGGCATCTGAAATATTAAGAAACCCTCAGGCATGGGGTTTCCCCCTGTAGTTTTCGCGGTTTTCCTAGGGGATGATCACCTACAATTGTTTGATAAATATCAAATGGTTGATGGTCAGTCAACCTCCCCCTATGAGAAGGACAGCGATTTATGCGTAGCTTGTACAAGTTTGGTTTAAGCATCTTGCTGGCATTAGGCTCGGCAGCGGCTTTGGCTGGTTATGCGTTCAATTTCCCAGACCCGGTGACCCCGATTGCACGCGAAACGCTGCACATGCACAACCTGGTGATGGTGGTCATCTTGATCATGTTCTTCGTGGTGTTGGGCATGCTGATTTATTCATTCCGCACCCACAACAAGGCAGCTGGTTTCAAGGCTTCCAAGTTCACAGGCCCGACCAACCGCAAGCAATGGCTGTGGGCTTTGTCGCCCTTTGCGCTCTTGTTTGTGATCGACTACGGTGTCTTTGGCATTCCCGCATTTCATGCAGTGGCGCTTTATGAAGACACCAGAACCGATGCAGAACTGGTGGTTAAGGTAACAGGTAGTCAATGGTTGTGGCAGTATGAATTTCCAGCTGAAGGGGTTAGCTACACCAGCCGTTTGACCACGCCTCGTGACCAGATCGACAGTGGTGCTGCCAAGGGCGCCAACTACCTGCTTGAAGTGGACAACCCCCTGGTGTTGCCGGTGGGTAAAAAAATCCGGTTCATCACCACGTCCAACGATGTGATTCACAGCTGGTGGGTGCCGGCCTTTGGTGTCAAACGCGATGCGGTACCGGGCTTCCTGCGTGAATTCTGGGCAAAAGTTGAAAAAACCGGTACTTATCGCGGCCAGTGCTCCGAGTTGTGCGGCAAAGAACACGGCTTTATGCCGGTGGTGGTCAATGTGGTGTCTCAAGAAGAGTTTGCCAAATGGATTGCCAGCAAAAAACCACCTGTTGCATCTGCGCCCACTGCGGCAGTCGAACCGGTAGCGGGTACAGCTGTGCTTGCCAAAGCGCAGTGATCATTCAAGATTTTCAAGAAATTCAGTAAAAGGAGTTGGTAATGGCACACGATATGGCGCATGGCTTGCCGGTTAGTGATTCCCACGACGGGCACTACAAAGGCGGTTGGGTTCGCTGGTTGGAAACCACCAACCACAAAGACATCGGGATCATGTATCTGATCTTCGGGTTCATCATGCTGTTCATCGGGGGCGGCATGATTTTGACGGTGCGTCTGGAATTGTTTCAGCCGGGTCTGCAATTTGTGCAACCTGAACTGTTCAACCAGTTGATCACCTTGCACGGGCTGGTGATGGTGTTTGGCTTTGCCATGCCTGCAGCTACCGGCTTGGCCAACTACATGTTGCCGATGATGATTGGTGCGCCTGACATGGCTCTGCCCCGCTTGAATAACTGGGGTTTCTGGATTTTGCCGCCAGCAGCCATCATGCTGACGTTGCCGTTCTTTTTGGGTTTGATGGGTGTAGGCCCGGGCGCGGTAGATACCGGCTGGACGATGTACGCGCCGCTGTCGATTCAAAGCGGTTGGGGCATGGACTTTGCCATTTTCGCCATCCACATGCTCGGTGTCTCGTCTATTCTGGGCTCCATTAACGTCATTGTGACCATCCTAAACATGCGTGCGCCTGGCATGACCATTATGAAGATGCCGCTGTTTGCCCATGGCTTCCTGATGACTGCCGTGCTGCTCATCACCATCATGCCGGTATTTGCCGGTGGTGTGACCATGGTGCTCATGGATCGTCACTTTGACACCCATTTCTTCAACGCTGCAGGTGGTGGTGATCCGGTATTGTGGCAACACATTTTCTGGTTCATGGGTCACCCCGAGGTGTATGTGCTGCTGTTGCCGATTGCCGGTGCGCTGCCGCACGTGTTCTCTGCTTTTGCTCGCAAACCAATCTACGGCTACAAAGCGCAGGTGTATTCCTTCTGGGCCATTGCCGGCTTGGGTCTGGTGGTGTGGGCGCATCATATGTTCACCAGTGGCATGTCTTTTGCCAGCCAGATTTACTTCATGTATATCACCATGGCCATTTCATTCCCCTTGGCGGTGCTGTTCTTCTGCTGGATCGCCACCATCTGGAAGGGTTCTATGAGCTTTGAAACCCCAATGCTGTTTGCCCTGGGTTCACTGGTGCTATTTGGCTGGGGGGGTGTGACCGGCTTGGCTTTGTCTGATGTCGCGGCTGACGCTCAGTACCACAATGCTTATTTCATGGTGGCGCATTTCCATTACGCGTTCTATCCGACAGCGGTGATGGGGGCTATGGCTGCCATCTACTATTGGTTGCCCAAGTGGACGGGGCATATGCTCAATGAAACCCTGGGCAAACTGCACTTCTGGGTCACTATTGTTGGTTTTAACCTGACCTTCATTCCTCAGTTCTTTGCTGGTTTGGCAGGTATGCCGCGTCGCATTCCCGACTATCCGCTGATGTTCGCCGAATGGAACATGCTCTCCAGCATCGGTGCATTTGTGTTGGGGTCAGCCCACTTGATCTTTGTCTACAACGTCTATAAAACCGTCAAGGGTGGCGAAAAGGCAGCGGACAAGGCGTGGGAAGGCGCCGAGGGTTTGGAATGGACGGTACCGTCGCCAGCGCCCTATCACACCTTTGAAAAACCTCCGGTCATCAATTAATGACTTACCAGGCCTTGCATCATGAAAATTTTTGAATCCAATGTGCCGCAGATGGATGCGGCTGAATGGGAAAAACGCAAGCATAGCAACAAGCGTTTGGGGTACGTGATTGGAGCGTTGGTGTTGCTGATCTTTTTGGGATCGATATGGAAATATCGCCCGTTCTGAGGGGGGCAGCCGGCATGGATCGCCAGCGCAGCAATGTGCGGCTGGGATTCAAGCTTGGTTTTGTGGCCTTGTTGTTTGTCGGTTTTGGTTTCGCCATGGTGCCTTTTTATGATTTGATTTGTCGAATCACCGGGCTCAACGGCAAGACCAATGAAGTGGCCATCGTGGCCGACAAAAACACGCAGATTGATTTTTCTCGCTCGGTCAAAGTGGAGTTTTTAAGCCATTCCATGCCTGGTGTGGGTTTGCATTTCAAGCCTGAAGGTTTTTCGATTCGGGTGCATCCGGGTGAAATCTCGCGCATGAACTACATCATTACCAACACCACTGACAAGGTGTTTGTGGGGCAGGCCATTCCCAGCATCACCCCAGCTGTGGCAGCCGAATATTTTGAAAAGCTTGAATGTTTTTGTTTCAGCCAGCAAACCTTTGCTCCGGGTGAAACCCGCACCATGCCAGTGGTGTTTGTGGTTAATCCCAAGCTTGATCCGGACTTTGGAACCGTCACGCTCTCGTACACTTTTTTTGAAGCTGTTAAAGCAAAAAGCTGATTTGATAAGGAAATAAGAAAATGTCACATGCTATCCAACCCGCTGAGCGCGGCCACTACTTTGTGCCGGCTGCCAGTCATTACTCGACATTTTTGTCGGTAGGCATCTTTTTGCTGGCGCTCGGGTTCATCTTCCGGCTCAACGGCACACCCCAGGGAGTCTGGAGCATGCTGATTGGCGCAGCGCTGATTGTGTATGTGATTTTTGGCTGGTTTGGCGAGATCATCAGCGAAAACGTGCGCGGCATTTATACCCTGTGGGAAGACCGTTCATACCGCATCGGCATGGTCTGGTTCATCTTTTCCGAGGTGATGTTTTTTGCCTGTTTTTTTGGCGCGTTGTACTACATTCGCCGCATCGCTTTGCCGGAAATGGCAGGCTTTGAAGAATCACTGTCGCCCTACGGAAAATTCACCAATGTGTGGCCCAGCTCCGGTCCTTTGGGCGAGAGCTTTTCGCCCATGCATGCCTGGGGTATTCCGGCCATTAACACCATGCTGTTGCTCACCTCGGGTGCCACGCTCACTTGGGCGCATTGGGGTCTCATCAAGGGCAAGCGTTTTCAACTGAACCTGGGTTTGGCGTTGACCGTTGCCCTGGGGATGACCTTCATGGGTTTTCAGGTTTTTGAATATGCCCACGCCTATTCTGAAATGGGCTTGACGCTGGGCGCGGGCGTGTACGGTGCCACCTTTTACATCCTGACCGGTTTTCACGGCCTGCACGTTACCCTGGGTTCCATCATGCTGCTGGTGATGCTAGGGCGTGGTCTGAAAGGTCACTTCTCAGAGCACAACCACTTTGCCTTTGAAGCGGTGGCCTGGTATTGGCACTTTGTCGACGTGGTCTGGCTGATTCTGTTTGTGTTTGTTTATATTCTCTGAACCACCGCATCACCTTCAAGCACAAAGCCACTGCATTGTCAGTGGCTTTGTGTTGTTGGTTAAAAGGGTTTCCTTTTAAGTTCTTCCTGGAATCAGTCCAAAATAAAAACTGGCCAACAATGCAAGAAACAGCGCGATAGACAAGCTGATGCGAACCGTGAGCGCCTGAACCACCCGTTGGCGTTTGTCGGCATCATCGTTTTTGTACAGCAAGGCCAGGGCACTGAATAAGCTCACCAGAATCAGTACCAACGTCGCCAGAATTAAAATTTTTGCCAGCATGACAGCCTTTCTAAAAAATAGGGTTGCATTATGCGGTTTTACCAAGATTGTTGAACTCGCATGCATTTTCAAATTCGCCTGATTCCTACCCTGGCCATGTTATTGGGCGTGCTGGTGTTTGGCTACCTCGGGGCCTGGCAAAGCGGCAAAGGTGAACGTTTGGCACAGGAGCTGGAACGCCGGGCGCAACGCAACCAATTAGGTCCTGTGGTAATGACCGGTCTGCTGGTGGAACCTCAATCGGCACAGGATGCTCCTTTTACAGTGGTGGGCTTCTATGAACCCCAGCACCAGATTTTTTTGGATAACCGCCAAGAGAATGATCAACCTGGGGTGCACGTCATCACGCCGCTGAAAATTGAAGGCTCAGAGACGCGGGTGCTGATCAACCGTGGCTGGATCGGCTGGACGCTTGGGCGCACGGTGATGCCGGTGGTGGCCACACCCACAGGGCGTGTTCAAATCACCGGCTTGGCTGCAGTTCCTTCCACCAAGAAGTTTTTTTTAATGCCCGACCATCCCGAGACCCCGGCCAAGCTTTGGTCAAGAATTGACATGACCCGGTTTCAATCTTTGCTTGGCGCAGCCCTGCAACCCGTGGTGTTGCAACAAACGGGTGGTGATGCCCCCGACACGCTGGTGCGTCATTGGCCACCACCGGATGACCGCGTTGGCAAACACCGTGGCTATGCTTTCCAGTGGTACGGCATGGGCGTGGCACTGTTTTTGTTTTATTTGTTTGCCAGTGTGCGTAAAGGCCGTGCCCCATGACTGCGCCCCAGGATGAAGTCTTGGGTCTGGCAGTGCACTCCTTGCCAACGCCCGGAGGTGCAGCGGGTTCGGCCTTGAGTGGCCGACTCAAATTGTTTGGGATTTTGCTGGCCTGCTCAGTGCCGGTGCTGGTGGCTTATTTTGTGTTTTATGTGGTGCGGCCGCAGGGGGAAGCCTCTTTTGGTGAACTGATCACACCCGTGCGCCCCGTGCCTGAAGTCACGGCTACTGGTCTGGACGGTGCCATGCTTGCACTGCCCGGGTTGAAAGCGCAGTGGCTGCTGGTCAAGGTGGACGGCGGAGCCTGTGTGAAGGACTGCCAGCGGCAACTCACGGTGCTGCGGCAATTTCGTTTGATGCTGGGCAAAGACATGGATCGCATCGACTGGCTGTGGTTGATCAATGACCAGGCGGTGGTGGACACCCAACTGGCAGAACTCTTGAAGCGTGACCATGCCACCGTGCTGCGGGTGGATGCCGCCACCTTGCAGAGCTGGTTGCCTGCGCCAGTCGGCAAACCGCAGCAAGACTTTATTTACGTGGTCGACCCCATGGGCAACGCCATGATGCGTTTTCCATCACGGCTGGACAGCGCTGCCGCCGCCAAAGCCAAGCGTGACCTAGAACACCTGTTGCATGCGTCCCTGGCTTGGGATGCACCCGGTAGATGAACACTGCGCTGTTGCTGTCATGACCCCACAAGCTCTGTACGACCTGACACCACTGACCAGCCTGCTGGTGATTGGTTTGCTGGTGGCCTTGGGGCCTCTGCTTTGGGTACGCTGGCGGCATCAAGATGCCACACCGTTTAAAAAAACCCAGGCCTTACGTCTGCTCACCCTGTTTTTGACTTTTGACCTGATTGTCTTTGGGGCTTTCACCCGTTTGACTGATTCCGGCCTGGGTTGCCCAGACTGGCCGGGCTGCTACGGCAACACCTCGCCCCTGGGGGCCAGCCATGCGATTGCCATGGCGCAGGCTGCCATGCCCACCGGGCCGGTGACGCAAGCCAAGGCCTGGATTGAAATGCTGCACCGCTACCTGGCCATGGGCGTGGGCGCGCTGATTGTGGTGATCACCGCACTGGCTTGGCTGCAGGCGCGCAAGCCGGGCATGCCTTCGAGCCAGCCATCAGCCCCATCCCCCTGGTGGGCCACCGCCACTTTGGCGTGGGTGTGTGTGCAGGGCGCTTTTGGTGCGCTGACGGTCACCATGAAGCTGTTTCCAGCCATCGTGACCCTGCATCTGGCGGGTGCTTTGGTGCTGCTGGTGTTGTTGTGCGTTCAGACGGTGAGAGGCAGTCAGCGCAGCGAAGCGTCTGCAAAGCCCATGCCCAATGGCACGCGCCGATGGGTGGGCGCAACCTATGCACTGCTGGTGCTGCAAATTTTGCTGGGCGGCTGGGTCAGTACCAACTATGCCATGCTGGCCTGCAATGATTTTCCGGTGTGCCAGGGGCAGTGGTGGCCCGAGATGAACTTTAGCCAAGGTTTCGAGCTCTGGCGGCATCTGGGTGTGACCGGCGCGGGCGATGTCATCAGCTTCCCGGCGTTGACGGCCATTCATTATGTTCACCGCCTGATGGCTTACCTGGTGTTGACCCTGCTGGCAGCGTTGGCCTGGCAACTGAACCGGCTTGGCGTTTGGCGTGCCCATAGCCGCATGTTGGCGGCACTGGTGGGCTTGCAACTGGCCACTGGTTTGAGCAATGTGCTGCTGGACTGGCCCTTGCTGTCGGCGCTGCTGCACACCGCAGGCGCGGCAGCCCTGTTGTTGCTGTTGACCTGGGTGCTGGCCAGCGCCAAGCCTGTGGCAAAGGCCTTATTTCAAACAGAACCCTAGCCCATGACCGTTCTTGCGCAGTACTACGCGCTCACCAAGCCACGCGTGATCCAGCTGATTGTGTTTTGTGCACTGATTGGCATGGTGTTGGCCGTGCCCGGTGTGCCGTCCTGGCACGAAGTGGGTATTGCCCTGGTGGCGTGCCTGGGCATCTGGCTGGTCGCCGGTGCCGCTGCCGCCTTCAACTGCATCATTGAGAAAAGCATTGATGCCAAGATGAAACGCACCGCCTGGCGACCCACCGCGCAGGGGGAATTGCATGACACCCAAACCCTGGTGTTTTCGGCCACTCTGTGCGCTGCTGGTTCGACTTTGTTGTACTTTTTTGTCAACCCCTTGACCATGTGGCTGACGTTTGCCACTTTCATTGGTTATGCCGTCATTTACACCGTGATCCTCAAGCCCCTGACACCGCAAAACATCGTCATTGGCGGGGCATCCGGCGCCATGCCGCCGGTGCTGGGCTGGGCAGCCATGGCGGGCAACGTCGGGCCTGAGGCGTTGATCCTTTTTTTGATCATCTTTTTGTGGACACCACCGCACTTTTGGGCCTTGGCCATGTACCGGGTGGAAGACTACCGCAAGTCTGGCCTGCCCATGTTGCCCGTCACCCATGGCAACGAATTCACCCGGCTGATGGTGCTGCTCTACACCCTGATTTTGCTGGCGGCCTGCTTGCTGCCATTCATTTACGGCATGAGTTCCTGGTTGTACCTGGGCGCTGCGCTGGTGTTGAATGCGGGTTTTATTTTGTACGCCTACTGGCTGTGGCGGGATTATTCGGACGCATTGGCGCGCAAAACCTTCCGGTTTTCATTGATCCATTTGAGCCTGCTGTTTGCGGCGCTGTTGATTGACCACTACATCTGGTAGTTCGTTTCACCAAAACACATACATGAAATCGTGCCTTTTCCTGCATGGTGTTGTGGTTCGTCGTTGCCATAGCTACGGCTATGTCGCCTCCTCTGGCCTAGCCAGTCTGGAAAATTCATCGATTTCAATTTGTAACCGTTTTGATGAAACGAACTACTAGCCTGCGTGGCTCCGGTTTATGATGGCTTCCATGAAAAAACGACTTGCTCTTAAAAAAATAGCTAATTACGCTTTGTTGGCGGGGGCTACATGCACATTTATGGCTTGCTCCCCGGCAACGCCATCCTTCACCGCGATCGACATCACCGGTGCTGACTATGCCAAAGACTTTGCCTTGACCGACCACAACGGCCAGGCCCGCACCCTCAAAGACTTCCAAGGCAAGGTGGTCATGATGTTCTTTGGCTACACCCAGTGTCCGGACGTGTGCCCGACCTCGCTGGCCGAGATGGCCGAAATCAAGAAACTGCTGGGCAAGGATGGCGATCTCCTGCAAGCCTTGTTTGTGTCGGTAGACCCCGAGCGCGACAAACCCGACATGCTCAAGGAATACATGGCGGCGTTTGACCCCAGCTTTTTGGCGCTCTACACCACGCCAGACCAAACCGCGGCACTGGCCAAAGCCTACAAGGTTTATTACAAAAAAGTGGATGGCCCCACACCCACCAGCTACACCATCGATCACACCGCTGGCAGCTATGTGTACGACACCACCGGCAAGCTGCGGCTGTTTACCCGTTATGGCACCAAACCGGAGCTGACTGCGGCGGATGTCCGGGTGCTGCTTTCACAAGCCCGTTGAGCGCTAGAC
>MNXW01000332.1 GCA_001871515.1 Comamonadaceae bacterium CG2_30_57_122 | reverse complement strand
CACCAGGAGGCTGGGCTCAAGCGGGCCAGGTTGGCGCGGCTGATGGGGTTGACGCGTTTGGCGGCGATGGGCTTTTCTGGCTCATGCACGCCCCAAACCAGTAGCGCAACGCACAGGAATGCGGGCACGCTGGCCACCCAGAACACGGCGCGAAAGTCGTCGTGCCAGAGCAGCATGAACGCCACCGCTAGCATCGGCCCCAAAAACGCACCCACGGTGTCGAGCGACTGGCGCAGGCCAAAGGCAGCGCCGCGCAGTTCAGGCGGGGCAATGTCGGCCACCAGTGCGTCACGCGGCGCACCGCGAATGCCCTTGCCCACGCGGTCGGCCAGCCGGGCGGTGACGATCCAGCCGACCGAGGTGGCCAGCGCAAAAAAAGGTTTGGTGAACGCGCCCAGGCCGTAGCCCAAAATGGCCAGCGGCTTGCGTTTGCCAAAGTAATCGCTCAACGCGCCAGAGAACACCTTGACGATCAGCGCCGTGGCCTCGGCCGCACCTTCGATCAGCCCCACGGTGAAAACGCTGATGGACAGCGTGGTGACCATAAACACCGGCAGCAGGCTGTGGATCAGCTCGCTTGACACGTCCATCAGCAGGCTGACAAAGCCAAGCGCCCAGATGCTGCCCGGAATTTGCCGCAGGGTGCTAAAACGTGTGGCCATGGTTTATATAAGAAATAAGGCTCTAGCCCTTATGATATAAGCGCAAGCAGCTATCAAATTTGAATTGTTGACGGCATCGTAGGGCGAACTTGCACCGACCATGCCGGGTGCAAGTTCGCCCTACAACGTCCATGATCAAGCCACATTTTCAACATAAACACAGAGCCACGCTACCCATGTGATCTAGCGCACCAGCACCGCCGCAGCCTCACCGCGCGCGGCAATCACGCCAATTTCATACACGGTTTCACCAGCGGCGCGCAGGGTGGCGGCGCAGGCACCAGCGTGGGCCGCATCAATCACCACCACCATGCCAATGCCGTTGTTAAAGGTGCGGTTCATCTCGATGTCGTCAATGCCGGCAGTGGCCTGCAGCCAGGCAAACAGCTCGGTTTGCGGCCAGCTGCTTTTGACCAGATGGGCGGCCATGCCTTCGGGCAGCACGCGCGGAATGTTCTCCAGCAAGCCGCCACCGGTGATGTGCGCCAACGCTTTGATGGGGTGCGCGGCCAATGCGGCCAGCACGTTTTTGACATACAGCCGGGTGGGTTCCATCAGCGCTTGCTTGAACGGTTTGCCGTCCAGCGTAGCGGGGGCGTTGCTGCCCGCGCGTTCGATGCATTTGCGCACCAGGCTAAAGCCGTTGGAGTGCACGCCGCTGCTGGCCAAGCCCAGCACCACGTCGCCCGGTTTGACCTCTGCGCCAGTTAAGATTTTTGATTTTTCTACCGCGCCCACGGCAAAACCGGCCAGGTCGTATTCGCCCGCTGGGTACATGCCGGGCATTTCAGCGGTTTCGCCGCCAATCAGCGCGCAGCCAGACAGCTCGCAGCCTTTGGCGATGCCACCCACCACGGCGGCGGCGGTGTCCACATCGAGCTTGCCACAGGCAAAGTAGTCCAAAAAGAACAAGGGCTCAGCCCCTTGCACCAGCACGTCGTTCACGCTCATGGCCACCAGGTCGATGCCCACGGTGTCGTGCATGGCCCATTCAAAAGCCAGCTTCAGCTTGGTGCCGACACCGTCGGTGCCGCTCACCAGCACCGGTTCTTTGTAGCGCTTGGGCACTTCAAACAGCGCGCCAAAGCCACCAATGCCAGCCAGCACACCGTCGCGCATGGTTTTTTTGGCCAAGGGCTTGATGCGTTCCACCAGCGCGTCGCCAGCGTCAATGTCAACGCCAGCAGCTTTGTAGGACAGGGGGGTAGGGGATGTGCTCATGATGATGGGGAGGGTGGTGCAGACGCGGGGCCGACCAAAAACAAACGGTCGGAAGGGATGTTGAGGATTTTAGGGGATGCCTCATGTGCCGCGCCGCCAGACCCACAGCGCAAGTTGACAAGCAAGACCGCTTCAGGGCAGATGGAGCCGTTGTGTCAACACACGCTGCGTGCCTCCAGCAGCTTCACCGCCGCCCACAGCAGTTGGTTGGCGGGCGTGGGCACGCCAAGCAGCTCGCCCCGGCGCACGATGTGGCCGTTCAGAAAATCAATTTCGGTGGGCTTGCCACGGCGCAGGTCGTGCGCGGTGGACGACATCTGGGTGGCCATGCTGTGGGCTATGGCACGCACGGATACTTCCAGATCATCCGGCAACACCACACCGTCGGCAGCGGCCACGGCGCGGCACTCGGCCACCAGGTCTTGCAGCACCTGGGACACACCGGGGCGCTGCAGCAGTTCGCCATAGGCGATTTGGCCGATGGAAGACAGGCCGTTGTAAGCGCAGTTGATGACCAGCTTGGTCCACAGCACGTTGCGCACCTGGGCACTGATTTGCGTGGGCACGCCAGCGGCTTGCAGGGCTTGTGCCAGCGCGGCGCTGCGCGGGCTGGGTTCAATGATGATTTCACCGCGCCCGTGGTGGCGCAGGTGGCCGGGGCCTGCCATTTCAGTTGCCACATACACCGCCGCAGCGGCCACGTCGACACCGGGCAATACCGCACGCAGCCGCTCGGCGTTGTCCACACCGTTTTGCAGGCACAGCACCAACGCGCCGGGCTGCAGGTGGGGGCGAATTTGCAGGCCAGCCGCTTCGGTGTCGGTGGACTTGACGGCAAACAACACCACGTTGGCTTCAGTCACCGCGCTGGGCAGTTCACTGGCCTGCGGGTGCACCACTTCGTCAAACGTCAGGGTTTGCAGGTGCAGCCCCTGGCTTTGAATAGCTTGCACATGCGCGACGCGGCCGATCAGCGTAACGGGCAAGCCAGCGCGTGCAAGCATACCGCCGTAAAAACAGCCTACGGCACCCGCACCCATGACGGCGAAGGAAAGTGGGGCAGGGTTGGGTGGGGTCATGGTTTTGTTCAATGAAGTGATCGATTGAAGATGGATTGTGCCTACGGTGGCTGCATTGCTGCAAACATCAACAGGAATGTGACGCGGTCAGTGTGTTGGCCGTTCAAACAGTCAGACTATCCAAGGCATCCAGCGGGCTGGCCGTGCCGCCCGCTGCCACCTTGAGTACATGGGTGTAAATCATGGTGGTGCTGACATCTGAATGGCCCAACAGTTCCTGCACCGTACGGATGTCAGTACCCGCCTGCAACAAGTGCGTGGCAAATGAATGGCGCAGGGTGTGAACCGACACCGGTTTGTGAATCTGCGCCGCAGCGCTTGCCAGCTTGATGGCGCGTTGCAAACGCTCCTCATATAGATGGTGTCGGCGCTCAATGCGCGAACGTGGATCAATCGACAACTTGGGGGCCGGAAACACCCAGAACCACCCCCAGCGCTGACCCAAGCCTGGGTATTTGACTGCCAGTGCGTCGGGCACCTCGACACCGGGTTGCTGCTGTTGCCGGTCATGCTGCCACACTGCGCGTGACTGCGCCATTTGCGAACGCAACGCAGCATTCAGCGTCTGCGGCAACATCACCACCCGGTCTTTGCCACCCTTGCCGTCACGAACGATCAGCACACGCCGATCAAAGTCCACATCCTTCACCCGCAGGCGTAAGCCTTCGTTCAGTCGCATGCCCGTGCCATACAACAGCTTTGCCAGCAACAATTCAACCCCTGTCATTGCACCCAGCAAGGCAGCCACCTCGGTGACGGTCAATACGGATGGAATGCGTCTTGGACGTGTTGGGCGCTGCACATCGTCCAGCCACGGCAACTGCACACCCAGCACCTCGCGGTACAAAAATAACAAGGCACTCAACGCCTGATTGTGGGTGGACACCGACACATTGCGCTGCGTGGTCAACATGGACAAAAACTGCTGCAATTCAGCCGCGCCCAAGTCACGCGGGTGGCGCGCCTGGCCGTTACGGCCATGCCACCGAACAAAAAATTTCACCCAGTAAACGTAAGCCTCTTCGGTTCTTAAGCTATAGTGTTTGTACCGCAAGACCTCCCGAAGCTGATCCAGCAGGCGGGGCGACTGGGGAATATAGGAGACGGGTTTGATGGACATCATAAGTACTGTGATTGCATCCAGTATATGCCTTGCAAATGACGGCTGCAAGGGGCGTTGCGCAACTTTTCGCTGTTTCAATCGAACCCGCTCAACCAGCTTATTTCGTCGTCTAGCTTGGGAATGCCAGGATAGGCGCTCGGCTACATTACGTTAGGCTTTCAAGCGCACCACATTTTTCACTACAGGAGAAACAAGATGTTCGAAGGTCATCAAAGAATAAACAAACTCGATCTAGATCCCATCGTGGTTAAGGTGATGGACAAGGATGAAGGATATGGCTGGACGTTGGAGTTCACGCAGCAAGTTGCCACCGAGTACAAGCGGTATCTGACGCTGTGTCTAGAGAATCCAGATTTCCCAATGGTTCCTTCCTCGTTTGTGGATAAATTCTGGCATTTTCACATTCTTGACACGCAAAAATATGCGGCGGACTGCGATCTAATCTTTGGGTGTTTTTTGCATCATTTCCCATACTTCGGCATGCGAGGGGAAGAAGATGCACAAAATCTAAAGCAAGCATGGGCTGACAGTCGTGCTCTTTATATAAAGCGTTTCGGTGCAATTGATGACTCGTTGTGGCCAGCAAGTGCGCGCTGTCCGAATTGCGGAAGAAGAAGTGAAAATCAGTGCTTTAAAGAGGTGCGACCCCAACTCAAACTAGCAGCCTAACCCGGCGCTCAAGCGGGACGCTGCGCGATAAAGCCGCGCAGCGCCCCTTAGATCT
>MNXW01000192.1 GCA_001871515.1 Comamonadaceae bacterium CG2_30_57_122 | reverse complement strand
TACCCCGCTTGCAGTTGTCGAAAGAGAGAGAGTTCCATTTGCCGTGACGCTGTATTGAGCGCTGGCTACAGAAAAATTAACGAAGGCAAGTGTCAAGGCGGCGCTGTAATTGGTTGAGCCAAAAGTGCCGCTGACGTTTCCTACATTGAAATCCAGAGAACCAGATATCAAACTACCATTTTCATTACAAGCATTGCTCGTTATCGTCAAGCGATCACCAGAAGACAAGACGCCGTTATTGTCTGCATCTGTGCCTGTAATGTTCAAAGAACCGCTGTTAGCACATGGTACGGTTTGCGATTCAATGGCACCAACCAAAGTGCTGCCAGCTTTCAAACTGGCAATGTAATCGGGCAGTTTGGCGATTTGGTCATTAGCAAAAGTGAACAATAGTCTTTGATCTGCGACCTCAGCACCGATGAGGAGTCCAGTGTTGCTTATTGGAAAAGTTACTGTAGATGAGGTCTCTTGCGCAACAACGTCTTGATTGGCGCTTGTCAGCGTGGCGGATACGGATACAGGTGCGGGTGCGGGTTGCGGCGGCACTGTACCGTCACCACCACCACCACCACCGCAAGCTGCGAGAACCGTTGAACAAATAATGACTGCAGGGTACTTCATGTTAAATCACTCTAAAAATTGGCTGCGTTTGCGTAATCCCGGTTGAGATTTCCGGTCGAGGATTCAGAAAATCTAAAGTCGACGCTGCATCCTATAGTTATCGCTATGAGTTTTGTATCCCCCATTCGGGTGATTTGTATGTCCAAAATAGCATTGCTTTGCGCTAGATCAATAGATTTGGGCGGTGTTTCTGCCGATCATTCAGCTCAATCAGTTGGTGCGCTAGGCCAACAGCCGCACGCTGCGGGTTACCAATCCACCAAGCTCAGGCCCACACTCAGCACCGTGCGGCGGCGGTTGTAGTCGATCAGGCTGTCACCGTAACCCGTAAACAGCTGGGTGTGAAAACGCAGGCCGCTGTTGTTGCCGGTAAAGCCGCTGTCGCCGAGCTTGCGTAGCCATTCGAGCTTGACCGAACCACCGGCCTGGGCGCGCAGCGAGTGGCGCACGGTGGCGCTCAGGGCGTTGTTGGGGTTGACATTCCACACGCCGGTCAGTTCGGTGCGGCCGATCAGGTCGGCGATGTCGGGGTTATCGTCAACGCCGTCACCGTCAGGTGTCCGGTACCACAGCTTGCCCTGCACATGGAAGGCGTTGCCTTTTTCCATACCGGCCAGCAGCATGGTCCGGTTCCAGCTGCGTGACAGCGGTAGCGGCTGGCCGTTGGACTGGTGGTTGAGGCTCAGGCCGCTATAACGCAGACGCCAGCCCCAGGGCAGCGCCAGGTCGGTAGGGTAGATATAGATCAACTCGGGTTCGTGGTCGGTGGTGCGAAAAGGGCGCGACAAATCGCCGCTGAACAGCTGCCAGTTGGATTGCTGGCTGTAGGCAAACCACAGTGAATCGCGTTTGAAAGCCTCTCTCTGCGTCAGCAAACCCTGGGCAATCTTGGTGCGCACCGACAAGCCGATGCGCATTTCGGTGGTTTTGAAGGATGTCGCGGTGCTGGCTGTGTGCCCTGGCGTGGGTGAATCGGGCAGTTCGTTGACGCTGTCCGAGCCAATCCAGCTCAGGCTAATGGGTCGGTAGCCACGGATGCCAAAGGTGCCGCAGTCGCTGCCGGCCTCCAGCTCCCAATAGCGTGACAGTTCCGAGAAGCGTGGGTTTTTGCAGTTATGGGCCTCAGGCGCGGCCATGGTGATGACCTGCAGGGGCGTGGTGGACGCCAAGGCTGACGTGTCGCTGTGGGTTGGCGGCTGGTCGGCCTGCGCAGCCTGTGCGGCCCAGGTGTCAAAGCAGCGCAGGCGTGCTTCTTTGTCTGCTGACAGGGCGCGGCAGGTCTGCCAATCCGGGTGGCGTGGTAGCGCTGATGTTTCAATGCTATTTTTGGCTATAGCCCCCTGATTGATTGTGCAAGTAGCTATTAAAAATAGAGTAAAAAGAGGTTTTTTACAAGCTGCAGACAAGCTTTGTTCAGCGCTAAACTTGCCAGCGTTGGAAGGTACAGGTATCAACATGAAAAGCATTCGTTTGATTTTGGGGCAGTGGAGTCTGGTGCTGCTGGTTCTGAGTTTGATCATGCCAGAGTCTCGGGCACAAGTTTTGGCAAAGCCCAAAGGCCCGGTGGTGCTCACCGTTAGTGGGCAGATCAGCCAGCATAACCTGGGCAATACCGCCGTGTTTGATGCGGCCATGCTTCAGGCGCTGCCGGTGCAAGAGTTGATCACCCGAACCCCTTGGGAAAAAAACGTCATGACCTTTTCTGGGCCGTCACTCAAAGCCCTGCTGCATGCAGTTGGATCCAGGGGCAAGACCATACGCCTGTCTGCACTGGACAACTACGAGGCCAGTGTGCCAATGGACGATGTGACCCGGTTTGACCCGGTGTTGGCGATCCGTGTCGATGGCAAACCACTCACCATCCGCAGCCGCGGTCCGGTGCGGGTGATGTACCCGTTTGACCACTTCCCCGAGATCAACATCGAGTTGTATTCGGGCCGCGCGGTGTGGCAGCTTCAGCACATTGTGGTCGAGTGAAGATTTCTTTTTACTGGTGGGTCTCAGCCCTGTCGGTGATGCTGGCGGTATCGGGCATAGGCTGGTTTCAATACCGACAAATTGACCAGGTGACCCTGGCCTCTGAGCGTGGCCGCGACAATTTGATCTGGGATTTTTACAAGCTGGAACTGCAGTTGGCGAACCTTCAACTGGCGTTGCGCGAGGTGCAGGCGCAACCTGGCAAGCCTGCGCCACTGGCCGAAGCGTTTAACCAGTACAACATTTTGGTCAGCCAGGTACAACTGTTGCAGACTTTGAACAGTGGCCAGGTCATGCACGAGCATGAAAGTTTTGCCACGGCCATGGCCGCCGCCAGGTTGTTTATCGATGCGACAGATGTTCATCTGGCCGCCTTGCCAAATGCTTTGACTGGCCTGGTAGTGCAACGCCTGCTGCAGAGCAGCCAGCAGTTGCGCCCCCCTGTTCACCGCTTGGTGCTAGATGCCTACCTGGTGGAAAACCAGCGCGCCAACGCGCAATTTAAGGAGATCAGGCGTTTCACGGTGTACTACGGTTTGACGGCTTCGTTTTTGATTGTGCTGATGCTGTGCGTGGGCTGGCTGGTGTTGCGCAATCTGTCTTTGACCGAACGGCGGCATCTGGAACAACGTGATCAATTGCGCGAGAAAAAAGAACAGGCCGAGGCCGTGGCTTTGGCCAAATCACGTTTCTTGTCGGCTGCCAGCCATGACCTGCGCCAACCTGCGCACGCCCTGGGTTTGTTTGTGTCGCAGTTGACCCCTTGGGCGCAAGAGCCGCAAGCCAGGCATCTGGTGGCCTGCGCCAATGCGGCGGTGCTGGACATGCAAAACATGCTCGACGGTTTGTTTGACTTGTCCCGGTTGGAGGCCGCCACTACCCAGGTGCGGATCAAGACAGTTGCACTTGAACCCCTGTTTGAACAATTGCGCAGTGCTTATGGCGAAGTAGCGGCCGCCAAAGGGCTGCGTTTGCGGATTCGGCCATCGCCCATATGGGTCAGCAGCGACCCGGTGCTGTTGCTCCGTATCTTGCTAAACCTGGTCAGCAACGCTCTGCGCTACACCGACCAGGGCTGTGTGCTGGTGGCGTGTCGGCCAAGCCGAACCCCGGGGTTTGTCCGGCTTGAAGTGCGTGACAGCGGCATCGGCATTGCCCCTGAAAACCATGAGAAGATTTTTCAGGAGTTTCACCAGGTGGATAACCCGCAGCGTGACCGATCCAAAGGCTTGGGCATGGGCCTGAACATTGTGCAGCGCTGCAGCCGACTGCTGGATCAGCCGGTGCGGGTGCAGTCGGCGCTGGGCTGCGGTGCGCGGTTTACTTTTTTGGTTCCGAGTGCATCCCTGCAGACGATGCAAGCGCCGGTTGAAGCACAGACCGAACCGGTGGCGGATGAACTGGCAGGGCAGTGTGTGTTGGTGATTGATGATGACCCGCTGGGGCGTGAGGCGCTGGCCGGATTGCTGCTTTCATGGGGCTGCAAGGTCTCGGCTGCAAGCGATGCCCAAGCGGCTTTGGCACATTGCCAAAGGGGTGTGTGGCCAGACCTGATCATTAGCGACTTCCGTATTGCACAAGCGCAAAACGGGGTAGAGGTGATTGGTGCTTTGCGTGCGCTGGCGGGGCGCTCCATTGCCGCCTGTGTCATCAGCGGCGACAACGATGCGCTGGTTACACAACAGGTTCAATCAGCCGGCCTGGTGCTGTTGGCCAAGCCGGTGCGACCGGCCAAGTTGCGCGGGTTATTGCGGAATTTGGTGCGTCAACAAAGCCACTGAATGTGCCTTGTGACCTGCTGCGTTGCTCTGTGGATTAACGCAGCAGCGCCCGCGCCGCCGCACCATCGGCTGCCTTCTGCGCAAATTCGGCCCGCAACGCCCGCAGCTTCTCGCGCGGGTCTTCTTTAACCGTGGTCTGATCCAGCCCCATTTCAGCAATGAAACGGCTCGGTTGCGCGGCCACCATCTCGCGGCCTTTTTTGCGTTTTTTGGTCCAGCTCACGGCCAGGCTGCGTTGCGCACGGGTGATGCCCACATACATCAGGCGGCGCTCTTCCTGCAGGTGCGCGGTGAGGGTTTCGCTGGCGGCCTCTTGTGCCTGGGCGCGTTGCACCGCACTGGCGTTGCCCGCATCGGCCTCGGGGTTGTCGCGCAGCTTGAAGGGCAGCATGCCCTCGGTTACGCCGACCAGCATCACATGCGGCCACTCCAGGCCTTTGGCGGCGTGCAGGGTTGAG
>MNXW01000081.1 GCA_001871515.1 Comamonadaceae bacterium CG2_30_57_122 | reverse complement strand
CAGTGCGGCGACTTTTTTCTCATCAACCCGCCGGTCGCCCGAGGTAATGACCAGCACAGCAGCGGCATCGGGTTTGCGCTTGAAGATGATGCTTTTGGCGATTTGACCCAGCCCGATACCCAGCGCGTCGGCAGCCTGCTGCGCGGTACGCGCGGCATCGCTGAGCATCACCGGCGCGTGCGGATGCCCTTTGTCTTGCAGCACCCGAGCCACGCGTTGCACGCCGTCGGGCAACGCCTTGAGTTCAGCACCACACATCAGCCACACCTTTTGTTGAACATCGCTTTGCCAGCACGAGAGTTGGTTGGGCGCTGCAGAAAATCGCTGATGAACTGCCCCGCGTCGATGAGTTTGTCCAGATCAATGCCGGTGTCGATGCCCATGCCATGCAGCAGGTAAACCACGTCCTCAGACGCTACGTTTCCAGTCGCGCCTTTGGCATACGGGCAGCCGCCCAAACCCGCCACCGACGACTGAAAGTTCCACACCCCCATTTGCAGCGCTGCTAGGGTGTTGGCCAGCGCCAGACCGTAGGTGTCGTGAAAGTGGCCGCTGATGTGGTCAATGTCAAAGTGCTTGAGCGCAGCCTCTAGGGCGCGCTGCACCTTGAGCGGTGTGCCCACGCCAATGGTGTCGGCCACGTCAACACGCTGCACACCAATGCCCTTCATCAGCCGCGCCAACATCTCCACCCGTTCTGGCGCAATCTCGCCCTCATACGGGCAGCCCACGGTGCAGCTCATGGCGCCGCGCACCGCAATGCCTGCAGCATGAGCGGCCAAGACCACAGGGGCAAAGCGCTCAATGCTCTCAGAAATAGAGCAATTGATGTTTTTTTGGCTAAACGCCTCGCTGGCCGCGCCAAACACCACGATTTCATCGGGCCAAGCCGCACGCGGCAAGGCCAGCGCCGCCTCCAGCCCCTTGAGGTTGGGCGTGAGCACCGAATACCGCACGCCGGGCTGGCGTGTGATGCCCGCCATGACCTGGGCGTTGTCGGCCATTTGCGGCACCCATTTGGGTGACACAAAACTGGTGACCTCGATTTCTTTCAGGCCAGCAGCTTGCAGCCGGTGCACCAGATCGATCTTGACCGCGGTGGGCACGGTTTGTTTTTCGTTTTGCAAGCCGTCACGCGGGCCGACATCGATGAGTTTGACGTGGGGTGGATAGTTCATAGGCTACTTCTCAAGAATTTTCAATGCACTGCGCTTCAATAACCACGCACGGGGTCAACGATACCGGCAAGTGCCTCACTGCGCAGCAAGGCCCCTATCTTGCCTGCGATTTGCGCAATGCTGTCCTCACGAAGCGTGCGCGCCGAGGTGTGTGGCGTGAGGGTGATTTTGGGCTCGCGCCAAAACGGGTGATCCGCAGGCAACGGCTCGGTGCGGAACACATCCAGCAGGGCGCCTGACAGGTGGCCGCTGTGGATCAGCGCCAGCAAATCATCTTCCACCAGATGTGCGCCGCGTGCCACATTGATGAGGTAGCCACTGGGCTGCAGGCGGCTTAAATGGGCGCGGTTGAGGATGTTGGTGGTGTCAGGTGTGAGCGGCAGCAGGTTCACCAGCACCCGGCTGCTGGCCAAAAAATCATCAAGTTGCGCCGCACCACTGAAACTGCGCACGCCATCCAGCGCGCTGGGCGTGCGGCTCCAGCCGTTGACCGGAAACTCAAAGTGCGTCAGCGCCTGCGCCACCCGTGCGCCCAACACGCCCAGACCCATCACGCCCACCGGAAAATCGCTGCGCTGGCGCGGCTTGTAATACGTCCAGTGCCCGACGCGTGCATCGTCGGCGTAGGCGTTCAGATCACGAAAATGGCGGATGACCGCCTGGCACACGTACTCAGCCATCTGCACCGCCATACCTGCGTCTTCCAGCCGCACCACCACGGCTTGGGGCGGCAAGCGCAGCTTCATCAGCGCATCGACTCCCGCGCCAATGTTGAAAATGGCGTTGAGCTGCGGCTGCTCGTCAAAAAACTGTTGCGGCGGCTGCCAGACCACGGCCACGTCGGCCGCTGGCGCGCCTGGCTGCCAAACAGACACCTGCGCCTGTGGCAAGGCGGCATGCAAGCCCGCCAGCCAGGGCTCGGGGTCGGTGTTGGCGCAACAAAAAGAGATCTGAAACGGGGTCATGAATGCTTTTAATTCAATAGCGCCTTAGGTTTTATAAACCAGGGCTAGAGGCCAAATTGACACTTTAAATTAACCATCATACCTGGCTGATCAAACGCACATCCAGCCCAGCCACTTTGGTAAAACCAGCATCAGCGGTGACGAAAACAGGACGTTCTGACGCGGCGAACGCACAGGCTGCCTGCAGGGCATCAGGCGTTTTGAGACCGTAACGGGCACGCAACTGGGTGGCAGCATCCACCACTACGGCACTGAGTTCCACGATGCGCACGGCGGCAAAAAAATCGTCATAACGTTTCAAAAGCGCTGCATTGCCCTCCCGCAAGGGCTTCACACGACACTCCAACACAGACAAGCGCGACACAAGCAATTCGGCGCTGGCCTGCGGTGCGGTCAACTGCGCCAGCAGGTCAACGGCTGCGGTGCGAAATGGGGCCGCCCCTTCAAACCGGTAAATCAGCGTGCAGGCATCCAAAAACAAGCTCACCGCTGGCTCCAGCCTTCATTCAACCCTGCCAGACGTGCCTGCAAGCCCGCCGCGTCCAACCCGCCAGCATCAGCGTCCACCGCAAGAAACTGGCTCAATCCGTGGGATGCTGTCGGCTGGTTGCGCTGCGCCTGTTCCAGTAACGCCTCATAGTCCAACGGGCTTAATAAAACCGCACTGGGACGATTGCGTTTCATCAGGTACACAGGCCCCTGCGCCAGCGCTGCGTCCAGTGCCGCAAAGCCACTGCGCTTGATCTCCGCCACCGTGATAACGTTCATAACAAAGCCTTTTTTAGTATCGATAACGGTATTAATGATACTTAAAAGGGAGCGAATGGGCAATAGGTGCCGTGCATTTCAACACCGTTTACGCCACGGCAACCGTCAACTTCAGCAACTCTGCCCCTTCCACCACCTGGTCACCCGGCGCGTAGAGCAGCTCGGCCACCACACCGTCCGTGGGCGCGGTCAGGCAGCCGCCTTCGGCGTGCCATTCACGGGCGTGCGCTGATTGCCAAAGTCTGGGTAGTGTCCTGCGCACAGATGCAATACGGCGCTGATTTTGATCACCCAAAAATTGGCTAACCGAGCACCAGCGAGAGTGTCCAACAGCAGCTTGGGGAGGCCATTTTGGGAAGTTTTTGGCAAGTGCGATCCGCATCAAATGTACAATTCAGTCGTACACCTTAAGGAGGCCATGATGCAGACACTTCCCTTTTCGCAGGCGCGCGCCCAACTCGCCAACGCACTGCGAAGTGTTGAGGCGGGTAATGCGCCTTTTTCAATCTCGCGACGGGGGCAGGTGGCCGGCGTTTTGATGTCTTTCGAACAGTACCAACGCATGAGCGGCGCAGCCAATGGGTTTG
>MNXW01000183.1 GCA_001871515.1 Comamonadaceae bacterium CG2_30_57_122 | reverse complement strand
TTGCGCAGCAGCGCCAGCAGCAGGCTCACCTGAAAACTCATGGGCTGGCGGCGCACCAGGCGCGGCAGTTTGGGCGCGGCATCATCTGTTTGCGGCTGCGAGCGCAAAAAGGCGTAGCCCTCGGCTTCGTCCACCACCAGCTCCAGCGCCAGCACCGCCACGTAATCACGCACGCGCGGCTGCAGTTGCAGCAAGGCGGCCCACTGGGCGGCATCGTCTTCGCGGTACAGCACGCCCTTGAGCAGGGGCACCACCAGGCTGGTCAGGTCGGGCTGGGGAACGCTGAGGTTAGGGTTGGGGTTAACCAAAAGCGTGTCGGTAAAACCGTCAAGGGACATGACAAGAGCTCCGGTGAAATAATTAATTTTGATAGCTGCTTGCGCTTTATTTATAAGCGCTAGAGGTCTATTTTGCTGATAAAAATCTGAAAATAATTGAGGAAATTTTCAATTTCAACAAGCTATTAAAGGGCGTACAAGAGCTCTGACGAGATTATTAATTTTGATAGCTGTTTACGCTTAATCTATAAGGGCTAGAGGGCTTTTTGGCTTATAAAAATAGGTTCAGAACAGCCGCCCCCACCCCACCCCTTCCCCAAAGGCGGGAGGGAGCAAAACCCGATACCTTGCTGCTTGCGTGGGTACGCCAGCTTCTGGCAAAGCGCTGAATGTCTTGCTCACCTTGAGGGGAAGGGTGGGATGGGGGCTGGCTGTTTGGCTTGTCATGAAAAAAAATCAAAACCAGAAAGAATAAGCGTGCTCAGAGCGCCTTGACCCAGTTTTCAACCTTCAGGCCGGGGTAATCTTTGAAGTCGGCCTCGTTGTTGGTGACCAGCGTCAGCCCCAGGCTGATCGCGTGGGAGGCAATGAGGCGGTCCATGGTGTCGCGGCGTCGGTCTCGCACAGCAGCAGCCAGCACGCCGTAGCTTTCCGCCGTTCGTGACTCAAATGCCAAAACCGGCACGCGCGTTGTCAAGCGCGCAAGGGATGTAGCGGCCAGACCGTGGTCTGCGCCAACACAGCGCTCCACACCGTGACAAAGTTCGGCATAGGTCACCACTGACATCACCACTTGCCCCAACGCTGCAGCTTTGAAACGCTGCACCACTTGCGGTGGATGGGCGTCAAGCAAGTAAATGCAAATGTTGGTGTCGAGCATGTAGCGCATGAATCAACCCTGCGCTTGGTCGTTGAGTGCATTTGAAGCAGAAGGAGTGGCTGGCGCAGTTGCGGCGCTCGCCAAACCTACGCAGCCCCAGTCACGCTCACGTTGCTCATGAAACTCACGGCCTTCGGCCATGAAGCTTTTTGGGAAACTGGCAAAAATTTCTGTCAAATCCCCAATGGTTTCCTGCACCACCGGGCGCAGCACCAGCGTGTTGCCCACACGCTCAATCTCAACGTCTTGCGCGCCATCGGCAAAAGCCAGCTCTTTAGGAATGCGCACGGCCAGCGAATTGCCGCTTTTGAAGACTCGGGTCAACATGTCTGCTTCTCCTTGAAATGTTGAAGTGTATACAGGCTATACGGCATCGTGCGCCCAAATTGATTGAAACCGGCACGAGTGCAAGTGTCGGGTTGAAACCCGACCTACGGTGCGTGACGCGCTTTAACCCCGCACAAAAATCACCCTTGGCAGCCGAGCACAGCGGGTGAACGCAGCGCGCATCTCATCAGGCTTGTCAGACTTGTCTGACAAATCCACGTCGTGCGACTTAGCGGTCGCCTCGGTTGTGTCCGCCTCTCCCACCACCTGCCACGCCACGGTGTCTTGCACCGACTCATCGACCACCGTGTTCGGCGATTCGCTGGCCAGTTGCAGATAAGCCACCAGTTCGCCCAGGCCTTGTTGCAGCGGGCGGCTTTGTAGCAGCTCGGCCAGCGTGACTTGGCGCCGAGTTTGCAGCGACTTGCGCACATGCCCGGCGAGTGCTGCTTTGTCCACCCGCACCTGAGAAAACAGGGCCTGCGCATCCACGGTCTGATCACCCATCTGCAAGGCCACACGGGTCAACACGGTTTGCAGTGGCGGCTGGTACAGCGGGCGCTCCAGCGGCAGCTCAATACCGGAACTAATTTGGTCGATCTGCATGAAATCTGGCAGGCGCAAAGCTGCCGGTGCCGCGCTGCGCAGGGCCAGCGCCCGGCCTTCAATACCGTGCAAAATATCCATGATGCGGCGGTTTTCCAGCCAGGCTTTGTCGTCCAGAAAACGGCGCAACTGTTGTGAGAGCTGCGCCACGGTGCGCTGGGCGTACTCACCGGCCTCCAGCCAGTCGTAATGCACGCGCTTCAGGCGGACGTCGGGCGCCAGCGCAGACACCGGCGGCAAATCCAGCACCCGTGCCAGCAACGCGGTGAACTCTTCCTGGCGCGACTGCGACATCAAAAAGTCCCAAAACGCGCGAAAGCTCTTGCCCTGGTCGGACTCAGCAATGGCGTCACGCTCGCCCATGATGTCTTGCAACAGCTCGCCCTTGGCGCCATCCCACAGGGCGATGCGTTCGCGCACCGTGCGGTCCAGCGTGCGAAAGTTGTGCTCCACCTCGCGAAAGTCCGCCAGCAGTTCACGCGCCAGGCCGGTGAACTGCTGAAAGCGGTCTTTGAGCGCGGTGTCGTCCAGCAGCGCCATGTTGCCCTCGGCCACGCGGGCAATTTCAGCGTCGATGGCATCGCGCTGTTTGTGCAGCTCGGTCAGGCGGGTTTGCGGGTTGGTTTCGGCCCCCAGGCTCATTTGTTTGAGCAGGCCAAACAGCGTGAGCAGGCGCGACTCGGTGCCAACAAAGGATCGGTCTGACAAACTGCCCAGCCAGGCCAGGGCACGCTCGGTGGGCGGGGTCAAGTCAAAGTGGGGCTCGTCTGAACCTGCGGGGTAAAACTTGCGCAACCAGCCTTTGTCATTGGCGGCCCAGTCGTTCAAATACTCTTGCGCTGTTTTAGGGAAAGCCTTGCTGCCCTTGCTGTCGCCCAACTGCTCGCGCAAGGCATAGAGCGTGTCTTCCAGCGCCTCGGCCAGGTTGGACTGAGCCATGACGCGCACATTGGGCACCACAAACACCCGGTACAAAAAACTCGCCACCAGCGGTGCCGAATCCGCCGCCAGCAAGCGCCACGCCGGGTGCTGGCGGCGCTGCAGGTCAAGGGTGGTGTAGTCGAGGTGCATGGGTGTTTTTTTCGGGTGGGCTGGTCAACGGCGCTGGCTGTTGGTCAAGCGTCCAGCGCGTCGGGCTTCTTGATCGCTTTTTTATCTTCCGTCACCAGGCGACGCTCAACTTTTTTCACATCCTCAACAGGCGGCAGACTTTCTGGTCGAATCCCGCGTTCCAACAACGTTTTGCGCACCGCAGCGTTGTTGGTGACATGCTCCTTGGAGACAGCCAACTCTGTGCGCATTTGGTGCTGTCGCGCATTGAAGATGGTGATCTCTGCCGCAAAGTCTTTGGCCTTGAGGATGATGGTCGGTGCAAAGTCCGCCAAGGGTCGGTTGTCCGGCACTTTCCATTGGGATTTCATGGCGTGCGTGCTTTTACCAAACAACGCATGGTCGCCCTTGCTGCGGATGACCGCAAAGTCTTGCTGACTACCCCCGACCTGTTCAAAGATCACCTCTGACAGTTCATGCTCGGTAGCCGAGAGCTTCTTGCGTGCGGAAACCCTTTCCGCGTCCAACAAACGTTGTTCAATCAGCTCGGCCTTGCGTGTCTGGACGGCGAAATAAGTCTGAGCGAAGGCAATTTCCTGCTTTTTAGAGTCGCCATTCTGGGCGATCAGGTAGCAGGCGTAACGGGTGAGCATGAGGTC
>MNXW01000143.1 GCA_001871515.1 Comamonadaceae bacterium CG2_30_57_122 | reverse complement strand
CTGGGCCACAGCGCCACCAAGGAAGGCTGCAACGAAGGCGACTGCGGTGCCTGCACCGTGGTGCTGGGCGTGCGCCATGGCGAACGCATCCGCTACCTGGCAATCAACAGCTGCATTCGGCTGGCACATTCGATTCACGGCATGGCGCTGTGGACGGCTGCCGACCTGGCCGCGCCAGATGGCACGCCGCATCCGGTGCAACAAGCCCTGCACCAGTGCCACGCCAGCCAGTGCGGTTTTTGCACCCCCGGTTTTGCCATGAGCCTGTTTGGCCTGTACCAAAACCGGGTCAGCCAGGGCCTGCCTGTGACACGCGCCGCCGCGCAAGAAGCCCTGTCTGGCAACCTCTGCCGCTGTACCGGTTACCGTCCGATTCTGGAAGCCGCACAGCACATGGCACAAGCGCCTGTGGTGGCCGTAGATGAATCTCATCTGCTACAACAATTAGAGCTAATAGCCCAGTTAAATAAAGGGCTAGAGGCCAATTATTCATATAAAAAACCCAGCACTCTGAGCACCCTGCTCAAGGCTCGTGCCGCCGCCCCACAAGCCCAGCTCGTGGCCGGGTGCACCGATGTCGGGCTGTGGATCAACAAGCTGCACATGGACTTTGCGCAGGTGCTGGACGTGACCGGTGCGGCCGAGCTGCTGCGCATCACCCGCCACGCCAAGCACCTTGAGATGGGCGCTGCGGTTAACCTGAATGACGCCTTTGCCGCCTTAGAGCAAAGCCGCCCCCAACTGCACGCTTTTTTCAGCCGCTTTGCCGGGCTGCCGGTGCGCCAATCGGGCACGCTGGGCGGCAACATTGCCAACGGCTCGCCGATTGGTGACAGCATGCCGCTGCTGATCGCCCTGCACGCCAGCGTGGTGCTGATGAGCGTGCGCGCAACGCGTGAACTGCCGCTGGAAGACTTCTACACCGGCTACCGCAAAAATGTGCTGGCGGCTGACGAGCTGCTGGCGTTCATCCGCGTGCCGCTGCCCGAGCCCGGTGAATTGTTGCGTGCCTACAAGGTGTCCAAGCGGTTTGAAGACGACATTTCTGCGGTCTGCCTGGTCATCCACCTGCAACTGTCTAAGGGGCGGGTGAGCCAGGCCAGCATCGGTGCCGGGGGTGTGGCCGCCACCCCGGTGCGGGCGCGGCAAACCGAAGCCGCGCTGCACGGTCAGCCCTGGAACCACGCCACACTCCTGCAGGCCATCGACACACTGCGCAGTGAATTTGAGCCGATCTCCGACATGCGCGCCAGCGCCGCTTACCGCACCGAAGTGCTGGGCAACCTGCTGGAACGCTTTTGGCAAGAAACCCAAGACCCCGCAGCACCCAGCCTGCAAATCCTGTCCTTGCCCGGAGCCGCCCCATGACCACTCCGCTAACCACTCCGCTAACCACCCTGCTAACCACTCCGCCAACCAATCCATTTAGCACCCCATTGAACAGCCCGGCCGCTGGTCAGACCCACCCACATGAGAGTGCCGCAGCGCACATTGCGGGCAGCGCGCCTTACGTGGATGACATCCCCGAGGTACGCGGCACGCTGTACGCCGCGCCCATTCTGTCCAAGGTGGCACACGGCAAGTTGCTTGGCGTGGACACCCAGGCCGCACGCGCCATGCCCGGCGTGCGGGCGGTGCTGCTGGCCGCCGATGTGCCGGGCCACAAGATGCTGGCCGCCTTTGCCGGTGACGAGCCGGTATTTGCCCAGGACACGGTGCAGTTTGTCGGCCAGGTGATGGGCGTGGTGGTGGCCAGCAGCATGGTGCAGGCACGCCACGCTGCCCGCCAGGTGCAGCCCCAGATTGAAGCCTTGCCTGCGGTGCTGGACGTGCGTGCGGCCAAGGCATTGCAAAGCTTTGTGCAGCCGCCGGTGACGGTGCGCCGGGGCGATGCCGCCCAGGCGCTGGCACGCGCACCGCACACGCTGCACGGCACGCTCGAAGTCGGTGGCCAGGAACACTTTTACCTGGAAGGCCAGGTGGCTTATGCCTTGCCGCAAGAGCAAAACCAGTGGCTCGTTTACAGCAGCACGCAACACCCCGGTGAGGTGCAGCACTGGGTGGCGCACGCGCTGGGCGTAGACCACCACGCGGTGCAGGTGGCGTGTCGCCGCATGGGTGGCGGCTTTGGTGGCAAAGAAACCCAGGCTGGGCATATGGCGGTGTGGGCGGCGGTGGCGGCGCAGCAACTCCAAAAGCCCGTCAAACTGCGGCTTGATCGCGACGACGACTTCATGCTGACCGGCAAACGGCATCCGTTTAGCTACGACTACACAGTGGGTTTTGATGACAGTGGCCGCCTGTGCGGCTTGCAATTGCAGATGCTGGTGGCCTGCGGCTTCAGCGCCGACTTGTCCGGCCCGGTGGCCGACCGGGCGATTTTTCACGTGGACAACGCCTATTTTTTGCAGGACGTAGACATCACCTCTTACCGCTGCAAGCTCAACACCCAGAGCCACACCGCCTTCAGAGGCTTTGGCGGGCCGCAGGGCATGATCGTTACCGAAGCGATTCTGGGCGATATCGCCCGCCACCTTGGTTTGGACCCGCTGGAGGTGCGGCGGCGCAACCTGTACAGCGATGAGTTTTGTAGGGCCGACTTCAGTCGGCCAGGCGGACTGAAGTCCGCCCTACCAACGGCATCCTTACCAGCAGCATCCTTACCAGCAGCATCCTTACTAGCAGCATCCTTACCAACGGCATCCTTACCAACACACCAAGGACAAGACCACACCCTGCGCCGCGACACCACCCACTATGGTCAAGTGGTAGAAGGCAACATTCTGCAACCATTGCTATCAACATTAGAGCTGTCAGCGCAGTACCAGCAACGGAGAAAAGCCATTTTTGCCTGGAATAAAAACAACCGAACGATCAAGCGCGGCCTGGCCCTGACACCGGTTAAATTTGGCATCAGCTTCACTGCCACGCTGTTCAACCAGGCGGGGGCTTTGGTACACGTGTACCTGGACGGCAGCGTGCTGGTGAACCACGGCGGTACTGAAATGGGTCAAGGCTTGCACACCAAAGTGGCGCAAATCGTGGCCGATGAACTGGGCGTGCCGCTGCACCGGGTGCGCCCCAGCGCCAGCGACACCAGCAAAATCCCCAACGCCTCGGCCACCGCAGCCTCGGCCGGCACGGATTTGAATGGCCGCGCGGCGCAATTTGCCGCACGCCACGTGCGCGACAACCTGGCCGCCTTTGTCAGCGGTCTGGACGGTGTCGGGGCAGGTTCAGTCCAGTTTGAGAACGGCCAGGTCAGGACTTTCAAGGCCAGCCGCAGTTTTGACGAGGTGGTGGCCCTGGCTTACGCCAACCGAATCCAGCTCTGGAGCGACGGCTTTTACCGCACCCCCAAAATCCATTACGACAAAACCACCCTGACCGGGCGCCCGTTTTATTACTTTGCTTATGGCGCAGCCTGTACCGAGGTGGCCATCGATACGCTCACCGGGGAGAGTCGGGTGCTCAAGGTGGACATCTTGCACGACGTCGGCCACAGCATCAACCCGGCCATTGACATCGGGCAAATTGAAGGCGGCTTTGTGCAGGGCATGGGCTGGCTCACCACCGAAGAGCTGGTATGGAATGCACAGGGCGTTTTGACCACCCACGCACCCAGCACCTACAAAATTCCGACAGCGGGCGACGTGCCGGAACACTTCAAAGTGGCGCTGTGGCCCGATGCCAATGTGCAGGACAACGTGCTGGGCTCCAAAGCCGTCGGCGAGCCGCCGTTGATGCTGGCCATCAGCGTGTTTGAGGCGCTGCGCGATGCGGTAGCGCAAGCCCGGGGTGACGGTCAAGCCGTTGCGTTAAATGCCCCGGCCACACCCGAGCGGGTGCTGTGGGCGCTGAGGGCAGGCTAAACGCCAGCCAAGGACTTCAAGGCGTGAGGGTTGACCAGATTGAGCACGCGACCCGAGCCGCTGATGAGGCTTTGTTCGCGCAGGTGGCGCAGCACGCGTGAGAAGGTTTCGGGGGCAATCCCCAACTGGGTCGCAATGCTGCGTTTGCGCTGGTGCAGCTCAACCTCCATCCCACCCTGGTCACCCGCCTGGGCGTGGCTGAGCAGCCACTCGGCGCAGCGCGCTTCAGCGTCTTTGGCCAGGCGACTGACCGCAAATTCGGTCTGTCTGCGGTGTGCCATGGCCACGTCACACAAAACAGCCTGAGCAGATTCAGGCAAGCCCTGAATACCTTGGCGAAAACTCTTTAAGCTGACTTGGCGCAGTTGCACCGGCGAATCCGCCACCGCATCTGCCAAATGGGGCAAGCCCAACACGGCAGAGCTGGCATCGAGCCAGCACGGGCCTTCAAGCACGCCAATCTGGTGATCCATGACATCGCCCTCAAGCACCCCGAGCGCCACACGGCCAGACTCGATATAACTCACTGTGGGTGTACCAACCCCACGCTTGAGCAACAACTGCCCACGTGGCAGTTTCTGTATTGCGGCAGTGGGATCAAGGGTGTGAATAGAGAACATGGCTGCAACTGTGCCGTGCTGCGCGCCAAAATACCTTGAGCAAAATCAACTTGTTTACAAAAATCAGACTTGATAGCATCCCAACCCCGCACGCGGGCCAGGCGTTCTCAAAGAAACAAGGTTCTTGTTTCTTGTTTCTTGTGAGGGCATGAATGCATGGCGAGGTGAGTTGTGAGACAGTTTGACTGGCCCAGAGGCGTTCATAACCGCAGTTATGGACGACGAACGGACGGACAAAATGGCCGCAAATCACGCCGCCAGACATCATGTCGGCACGAAGTGCCGGCATGATGGACGGTTTGGGATTATTTCAGTCTCAGTCAGATTCACCTTTTGGGTGAGAGCGCTACGCACCCGATTGAGCCGCTGGCAACGCGCCTGCGGTCGTTGCGCCTCCTTGCGGGCAGTAGCCCGCTACGTCGTCACCCTTGCAGGGCACAGCCAGGGCAGAGGCTTGGCCTCTTCGTGCCGTTCCATTGTGCGCAGGCACAATGGAAGCTGCGGCACTCAGCCTACCCAGCCGCGCCGCCAGCGCGTTTGACTTTGTAGCCCTGCGCTGCCAGCAGCGCCATGACGCGCGCGCCATGGTCGCCCTGCACCTCTATCACGCCGTCTTTGACCGTGCCGCCCGAGCCGCAGGCGGTTTTGAGCTGCTTGCCCAGGGCGTTCAGCGCCGCATCATCAAGCGCCAGGCCTTTGACCAGCGTAACCCCTTTGCCCGCGCGGCCTTTGGTCTCGCGTGACACGCGCACCACGCCATCACCTGCAGGCCGGGGCTGCGCCGCTTTGCACTGGCAGGCAGCCACCGGTTGGCGACAATCAGGACACATGCGACCGGTGTCGGTGCTGTACACCAGACCACTGCTGAGTAGTTTTGATTTCATGGACAAGTTCGATAGTTACTACTATTTTTATAGCTGCTAGCGCTTATTTATTAAGGGCTATGTGCCAAAATCACATACAAATTCAGAAAAAGGAATACACCATGTCACGACCCAGTGTTTGGGCTCCCAAGGTGCTCGCTTTGGTCAAGGGCGGCAACAGCACCGCGGCCATCGCACAGATCAAGGTAGCACCCACGGTGCAAGATTTGCAAGCGCTGCGCAAACTGCTCGGCAGCAGCAACCTGCTCAAAACCAACCCGAATGTGGACTCAGCCACCAGTGACATGATCGTGCTGTTGTCGGCCCCGCGCCTGCACCGTTCGCCCTGAAGTCGCATGGCGCTTTAACGTAAAACAACGTCCACAGCCGACAAGAATGGCGTGTCGTAGGGCCGACTTCAGTCGGCCATGGCGGGTTGAAACCCGCCCTACGCAGGGCACGCGTGTTTCATTCTTTGGGGTGTCCTTGTTGAACATGGACGTTAACGTAAAACAACGC
>MNXW01000202.1 GCA_001871515.1 Comamonadaceae bacterium CG2_30_57_122 | reverse complement strand
CGCTCAAACAAAAAGGGTAAGGCTTTCGACAAGGCGTTGCACTGCGCCACCAGCAGCATGCGGTAGAGCTCGCCATCGCGGTTGCCGGCAAGTTTGAGTTCCAGCACTTTCGCCTGGTTCAGGCCGGGCAAAGGGTGGGCAGACTGCGGGTCGGCCAGGTCGGCGGCGTGGGTCAGGATGTCGGGCAGGCCCCCTGCGCTGCCAGACAGCGCCCGGTGGCCGTGGCCCAGGTAGTCGTGCAGCTCCATGTAGCGCAGTGCGGCAAAGCGGTTAAACCAGGTGTAGGCCACGGCTTCCATGGTGTGATGAAGGCCGTCTTTGCGGATGCGCCGGATGAGTTGTTCGCGTTGCGCCTGCACTTTGATGGGCCAGGCTTGGCCGGCAATCACCACCACGTCGCCTTGCGGCTGGGCTGGGGCCACGTCCAAAGTGCCCGCTTTTTCAGACAGGCCCAGCAGGTTGGCACGGGCGGTAACAGCCGATATGAAGTCCTTGCGGGCTTGGGGAGCGTAGGACTTGAGGGCGGCTTTGTTCATGGAGTACTTGGGGGAATGGCGTTGCTTCGATGGTGGCAAGGATGGCAGATATTCAGGGTGGGCTACCTTGGTCACGCTGCGGCGTGACTATCGTGCGCAAAGTGGCCACAAAGTGTTCGGCCTGAAGAACAAGTTCCCTCGCGTCAACCAGCTCAACGGAACCACCTTCGTAGTCCGCTACGTACCGAAACGTCTCGGCATGTTTTAAAAGTCGGCCCAATTCCTTGGTGATGCGGCCGGTTTTTACAAAGTGTTCACTGAACGCATTCAGGGTGCCTCGGTGGGTCTTTCCTGTATCAGACCTTACTGATCCGTTGGTCGCTAACAGCGCGGCGCGCGCGGCATCGAACATGGCGTAGTAAGCGCGGTTGCAAGCGCCATCGACATCACCCAGAGCCAGCAAAGCGTTGGCTGAAGCGGTGGCCGTTTCTGCCTTGGCCATCAGAGCCTCGGCGGTCAAAGAATCGCTCACAGTTGCACTCCTTCACGTGCAATGTTGTTAAGCAGGACTGGGTTTGAATAGCGTTCGGGGTGCTGCCAATCGTCGAGCCAGACGGGTAAGGGCGTGATGTTGATGCCCGTTTCCAGCAGTACGTCAAACGCCAGGTCAGACATCGCCAAGGCCGTGGGCAATAGCCGCTGGTGCTCGCCCTTGAGCAGCACGGCCACATCGGCATCGCTATCGGGACGGTGCGTGCCACGGGCGCGGCTGCCGTAAACGATGGTGCCCGCGGTGTCGAACTGCCCCACCATTAGGGCTTTGAAGCGACGCACGGCTTGTTCGGTGGCTGGGTCAAGGTGGTTCATGACGGTTCCTTCATACGGGGAAAGCGGTAAGGTGGGCGTGTTGCATCAGGTGTTGGCAGGTTGAAGTGCAGCGGGCACGTTCACTTTGAAGCGGGTGTCCAGGATGCTTTCCAGCGGCGCATCTTGCCCTGGTGTAAGGGGAATTCTGCGGGTGCGCTTGTTGACAAGCCAGTTGGCCACCACATCTGCAAGCTGGGGTTGATCAAGTTGGGACAGCAAAACGCCCAGTCTTTGCGCGGTTGGGGGTTCACTGGCGGCGTTGAGTGCGGTGCCCAAGCCCTCTGTGGTCATTTCAGGTGCCAGGCTTTGCAGCACTTCAGTCACACGGGCCATGCCACCGGCCACTTGCTGGCGAGCCACAAGGTCCAGGGCGGTGAGTTCAGCTGTGCTGACCTTGTAGCGACCATTGGGAGTGCTGTGCCAGCGGGTCGGTAGCTCTGCCATGCGCGAGCTCTTGAAAAACACCAGCCGGTGTCGACCCACTTGCACGGGCAGGCGGGTTTTGGGACTGATGACTTGCGTGACCATAACGGCTTGCGGTGACGCGCCATAGACCTCGGCAGCACTGAGCAGGCCAACGTAGTAAGGCAAGCCGAGTGTTTTCGACAAATACGCATCCAGCCAGGTCTCCAGCGGTGGTGCGCCTGCGGATGCATCCTGTAGCGGAACAATGACCCAATGCTTTGAGCCACGCGAGGTGCGTGCAATGCGCCCCTTGCGCTGTTGGCGCCGCAGGGCCTGGCGCAGTGCATCGGCACTGACGCCGGGCAAGGCTTGGGCGATATCTGCGGTGCGCAGGTTGAGCTTGCCGCTGCGCTCGGACGCATCCAATAGATTGGCTAGAGGACTGTGCACGGGTGATTATCCATTTGATTTGTGTAATGTATTAGTAAACAATACTTTACGCAATCTTACTGGCAATAAATCCACAGACCACAGGTTGACGCGTATGAATTGAAGTTGACTTCATTGCAACCGTGCCTTTTGTCCAGCCCGCACGGCGCTTAGCAGCTCTGCCCTGAGTTTGGTGATGAAGGCTTCTACTTCAGGCTCGGTTTCCAGGTAGCTCTTGGCAGAAAAGTCGGCGGCGCGGATGACCTTGGTGGGCTTGGTGGCTGGCGGCGGCACGTTGGGATGGCCGGTTTGCACGGGTTTGGAGGTGTCGCCTTTATCGGCTACCTGGTGGGCTGCCTTGGCTGCGGCGGATTCAATCAGGGTGATGGCATCGTCCATGGCATCGCCGCCCTGATTTTGCAAATACAGGATTTGGGCGATGCTGGTTTGGCTGGCAATGCTGGTTTTGAGCTGTTGCAGCACATGCAGCGCCTGGTTGCTGACATCGGGGGTGGCAGCTACCGCGCTGAGCTTGGTTTGCACCTCGGTGATTTTGCTGTCGATGGACAGTAGCGCACGTTCCCGCTTTTCTGCGGCCAGTGCTTCATTGGTGCTGGTCACGGTGGCCAGCAGTGGCTCAATGCGGTTGACCTGACTGAATGGCTGGGGGTTATCGCGGATTTTTTCCAGATCGGTCAGGGCGGCGGCGGCCTGGGGTACTTTTTTAAGTGCTTCTGCGTTGTCCGCAAAAGCTCGCAGCCCATCCAGCAGCTTGCGCCAGGCGGTGATTTGGGTTTTGTAAAAGTTGACCAGATCGTGAATGTCATCCGCCGCGTCCAGCCAGTCGTCTTTGGCGGCCAGCAGAGCTTCGATAAAAGCAAAGCTGTCACGCGTGCTGAGTTGCTGGGCGATGCGTGCCAAGGAGGCGTCAATGTCGGCTTTGCCGGGGTGGTGGGCGGTGTTGGCGGTTAAAACAAAGCCTTTGAGCTCGGCTTGCCATTCACCAAAACGGCTGCGAAAGTCGGCCACCAGCGCGTCTTCTTCGTCGCGACCCAGTTTTTGAAAGAGGTCTTTGTAGAGCTCACGGGCGCGCTTGAGGCTACTGGCATCGGCCACCTTGCGCTTGAGGATGGAAACCTGCTTGAAGCGATTGGACTTGGTCAGCGGCTCTATGGCACTGGCTGGGTCCAGGTCGGAGCCTTCAAGCATGAGCTTGATTTCACCGGCCATGAACAGGCGGGCAATCAGCAGCACGGTTTCCCACTCGGGCTTCCAGCCCCAAGGTATACCGGCAAAGCGGTCGACCACATCAGACAAGAGCACACGGGTCTGGCTGGCGGCCAGGTTGAGGTAGTCACGCAGCTCTTTGATGGCCAGGGCGTTGCCTTCATCACCGTTGAGGCCCAGGCCTGGCGTGCTGAGGTTGTCGGCACTGAGCACGGCTTTGATTTCAGCTTGCGGGTCGGCCTGGCGCACTTTTAAAAAGGGCAGCTTGCTGTAGGTGTTGGTGATGAGGTAGTTGAGCAAGTCGTCAAGCACCTTGTCGGGGCCAGCAGCTTTGATGGGCACCACCTGGCCCAGGGCAAAGAATTCGCCAGAAGTGATGAGTTCGCTGAGCTGGCTGACCAAGCGAACGCGGCGTTGGCGGTTTTCGTCTTTGCGGTCGCTCAAAATACGTTTGAGCGAGGGTGTGTCCTGGTCGGCTTTCGG
>MNXW01000222.1 GCA_001871515.1 Comamonadaceae bacterium CG2_30_57_122 | reverse complement strand
GGCGGCACGCGCCGGGGCTTCCAGCGTCTGGCGTTGCTGCTGCCAGCGTGACCACTCTAACAGCACCACATCGGGCGGGGGCAAGGCGGCGGGGGCTGGGGCCGGGGCGCGTTCGGCCATGCGCCAACGATCTTTGAGCTTGGCCAGCAGCGCCTGTGGCGTGTCTGCCAGACCGTCCAGCGCCGCCAGCGTGTCGGCATCCAGCGCGTAAAACCATTGACGCCAGTAGTCTTGCACGGCGCTCAGCTTGAGTTGCTCGCTGTCTTCAACACGGGTTTGGGTGAACAGGCTGGCACTGTCAAACGCATGGGTTTTGAGCATGCGACTGCTCCAGCCGTGGATGGTAAAGATGGCTGCCTCGTCCATCCACTGCGCGGCCACATCCAGCCGGGCGGCGCACTCGGACCAGCTGGCCGGGTCAAGCCCAGCGCGCAGATCACGCAAAAAATCATCATGGGGTGCAGCCGCCCCCTTTTGAAAGAACTTGGCCGCTTGCGCCAGCCGCGCGCGGATGCGCTCACGCAGCTCGGCGGTGGCGGCATCGGTGAAGGTCATCACCAGAATTTGCGGCGGGTACAAGGCCACGCCCGGCTGGTTCGATGTGGCTGTGTGCCCCAGCACCAGCCGCACATAGAGTGCCGCCAGCGTCCAGGTTTTGCCCGTGCCCGCCGAGGCCTCGATCAGCTGCAGGCCCAGCAGCGGCAGCGTCAGGGGGGTAAGGGGCTGGGTGAGAGGTGTCACACTTGGCATGAATTTTGAGGATGGATGGGCAAAAAGTCTTGGCAGATTGTCAAGGCAACGGTTCAAATGCTAACGGCAAGTTAGCGGTCATTTTGTCCGTCCGTTCGTCGGCCATAGCTACGGCTATGAACGCCTCGCGGTCAGCCAAACTGCCCCGCAACTCACCACACCATGCCTAGATGCACCCATGAATTGTTTGGGTTGAACATTCAGGCGGCCTTCAAATACATGTCAATGTGCATGGTGGTGTAGGGGCAAACCACACCGCCACCTGCGGTGCGCTCCAACAAGCCCAAGCCCGCCAAAACCACCACGTCTTCGTGCACCCGCTTGACATCGCGCCCCACAGCACGTGCCAGTTCACGCACCGACAGATCCCCCTTGCCTTGAGCTGCACGCACAATCTCCCAGCGTTTCTCGGAGAGTTGTCCAAAAAAGTGACCCGGACTCTCAAAGTTCAACACTTCACCTTGGTAAGTCTTGGCTTTGGCGGACTGACCCATGGCGCGCAATGCGCCCTTCCAATCGGGCTGGATGGTGATGGTGAGGAAACGTTCTGTCATGGCTCTCTCCTGGCGGCCACAGCCGCAATAAAGTCTTCAATCAATGTATCAACACTGGTAAAGGCATAGGGCACTTCAACACCATCCAGATGACAGTGGTCGCCTTTGCCGCGTTCGTTGTCAAAGCCCACCACGCGAACACCATCGACCACATAGACCGCGCTGTACTTATAGCCGTGCTCAGAAGGAGGTACAGGTTCTGGCACTTTCCAGACCACAAGCTCAAGAATGGCACCGTCAGTGGTGACGTTTTTAAAACGGGTGATAAGCTCTGCTGACATGTTGTCAATTATGCCAACATAACCTGAAACGCTCAATGTCCATTCAGGGCAAGCCACCCTTTTCTGAAGCCATGACCACCACCCACGCCGCCAAATCCCCATACAGCACTTGCGCCCACTGCGGCAGACCTTCGGCGATGTCGTCGTAGTCGGCAAAGGCGCGCTGCAGGTAGGCTGATTGCGCCCACTCGCCGGGAAATTTTGCACCCGGTTGCGTCTCAAAAACAGCGCGGGCGGCTTCGTGCGGGTCTTTTGGGGTCTTCTCTGGCGGCAACAGCAGGTTGGCGGCTTGCACTTGCAAAAACGCCCACGCGGTCTTCACCGACACAGGCAGCGGCGCGGCCCAGGCCTGGGCATAAGCCTGCACCAGCCGGTGCAAAATTTCACGCGCCACATCCACCGCCAGGGGACGCAGCAGCACCTCGCCGTCCACGCCCACCAGCACGCTGGTCAGCTGCAGGCCGCTGGCACAACCGGCCAGATGCCGCAGCCACAGGTTCACCAGCACATGGCCACGGGCTTGCTGGACCCCTTTTTTACCTTGGAAAACCGCACCGGGGCGCGCATCCAATTGCAGGCACGCGTCTGTGGCCTGGCCGGTTGAACTCAGCAAACCCTCCAGCGTACCGCTCAGGCCAAGGCCAGCTTCAAAAGCCAGATCAACCGGCTGCGCCTGCAAGGCCAGCGGGTACTGCGCTTGCCACGGCTGCAGACGTGCGCGCACCTGGGCGGCGATGTCCATCAAGCTGTGGGCGGTGCGCTCGCCAAAAGCCGCCAACGGGAGTTGGCCCGAGCCTTGCAAGCGCGCCAAGGCCTGGGTGCTGTCGGCGTTGTGCAGCAAGTCCGCACCGGCCTGGTGCTGTTGCAAGGCGTTCAGGGCAAACGGTTCGTCCGGCTCGGCCAGGTCGCCCAATTGGTCTAGCGTGGTTTGCAGCCGGTTCCTGAAAAACACGTCCACCGGGGCGCGCAGCAGGCGCTGCAGGTCGTCCAGCGTGGGTGTGCTGATGGCTTCAAACTGAGGGCTATTTACTATATTTTCAAGAGCTGCTGGCACAGGTTCTATATGGGCTACAGCCCAATCAGACGCATAAGTTTCAAAACCGGAACCGGCCTCAAAGTAGACCTTTGAGAACGGTTGCAGCGGTTGCACCTGGGCGCGGTGGGGCGGTGTCCACAGGGCGTTGATGTGGTCGAGCAGTTGCGCCACCAGCACCGAAGGGGGGCGATCAGAATTGTCGGTGGCACTGTGGCCTTGCCAGCTCACATAAAGCTTTTGCCGTGCCGACAAGAGGGCTTCCAGAAACAAATAACGGTCGTCCTCGCGGCGTGATCGATCCCCGGCGCGCCAGCTGCTGGCCATGAGGTCAAAGTCGCGTGCGGCCTGCACCCGGGGGTAAGCGCCGTCGTTCATGCCCAAGAGCGCAATCACCGCAAACGGGATCGAGCGCATCGGCATCAGGGTGCCAAACTGCACGCCACCACCAAAAAAGCGCTGCTGCAGGTTGCCCACTT
>MNXW01000311.1 GCA_001871515.1 Comamonadaceae bacterium CG2_30_57_122 | reverse complement strand
CCGCTGCAAACGGTGCCGCTGGTGTCGGTCGATGCCTTGAACTTACTTGGGAAAATGCCATGAAAAAAATTGTTTTGTCCGTGCTGTTGCTGGCCGCCGGCGCTTGGGCTGGCCCTAACGACCCGTCCAAGTTTGATGGCTCGGCGTTGGGCGCGCAAAAAGCGGTGTACCAGTTCAATTTTGAAAACCCGCAAGACCTGGAGCAGGGTTTGGGTTACCTCAGCAACCACCTGAAGGCGCTCAAGCAGTTTGGCGACTTGGGTCAATCACAGCTGGTGGTGGTTGCCCACGGCAACGAACTGCACATGCTGTCGCGCCTGAATCAGGCCACTTACCCTGACATTTACGACGAACTCAAAGCACTGGCAGACCAGGGCGTGCAGTTTCGTGTTTGCAGGAACGCTGCAACGTTTAGGGGCTACAAGGCGGATGATTTTTACGACCTGGTCACGGTGGTGCCCGCCGCGATGACCGAGCTTGCCAAATGGCAGGCCAAGGGCTACGCTTATATTTCAGGCAATGTGATTCGGCGCACCAAGCGCACGCCCCATGCGAGTGAAGTACGTTAATAGTCGTATGTCGGCAAATACTGATTTATCCTAAATTCCTCAGTTGGATGCGCCCGAGCGAGATGTCCGCCTGCGCCCGTTGCTTGTGGTTAGGGCTTGTGCACAAATAACATGCACATTTGACTCGCCAACTTTGGGCGCACTGCGTCGTTGCAAATCGCTTGTGCAGCAGAGCTGCACGGCACGCTTTGCGCCTCGCATTGCATCCCAAATCCGGCAGCCAAATGTACAGCTTATTCATGAACAAGCCCTTAGCGTCCTGGCGTTGTCTCTTGATTGTTTGGCGCGCTGTTGATTGGCAAGCCGCGTGTCCATTCAATCAGGCTTGCGATTTCAATACTGTTCATCGGTTACTCGTTGCAATGGCCGCAAAACAAAATCAAGAGCGTGTTGAAACATGAAGCGGCATTGCGGCACCTCACCGGCGGCACCCTGGTCGCTTTTGGGCGCTACCAGATCTTTCAGGGGAACCTCGCCTTTTGAACTGCCGTTGGTGACAAAGGTCACCGAGCGCTTCATCTTTACATAACTTCGAGAAGCACGCACCGGCGGTTCACCGACCAGGCACACACTGAAACCTTCATAACCACTGCTTTTAAGGACTTCACCATGACAACGTCAATCAGTTTCAAAATCAAAACCCTGGCCTTGGCCGTCTCCTTGTCAACTGGCACATTGGCGCTAGCCGCCGACCCGGTCACCGACCTGATGCAAGCGGCCAATGGACCCTACCGCATGGCGCTGTACAAGACCAACAGCAAGTCGCAAGACGAGGCGCTGCGGGCCGTGACCCAGGCGCAGGAAACTTGGGCCAAACTTGCCACCCAGTACAGTGCCAAGCCAGCGGCGCCGTACGACCGCGACCCGGCCTTTGCCGCGTCGGTTTCCGAGGTGAACCAGGTTTACGAACAGGCGCTCAAGCAGGTCAAGGCGGGTGAACTCACCGCTGCCCACAACACGCTTGAGCGCGTGCGCGACGTGATGGCCGACATGCGCCTGCGCAACAACGTGGTGGTGTTCAGTGACCACATGAACGCCTACCACAGCCAGATGGAAGTCATCCTGATCCACGGTGCCGAAACGCTGGCCCAGCCCAAGGGCTTGCTGCTGTTGACGGCGCAAACCGGTGCCCTGAATTACCTGGCCAAACAGCTTGAAGAGCAGGCGCCTGCCAACCTGAAAACCAACCCCGAATTTGATGGCTTGCTCAAAGCCGTCAACCAGTCGGTAAGCAAGCTGGAAGCCGCTTTACTGAACCAGGACACCGCTGCAGCCAAGGAAGCTGCCAGCAAGCTCAAAGGCCCGTACAGCAAATTGTTTGCCAAATTCGGTTGATTGTTCAAAAGGAGATTGAAGATGAGCACATTTGATTCCATCGGGTTGATGAAAAGCATCAACGACAACCTGGGGCCGTTTCGTAAGTCTCAAAGTGAAACCATGCTGGGCTTTGGTCAAATGGCCAAAGCCGCCATGGCCGAAGGTACCGTCAGTGCCAAGCACAAGGAACTGATCGCGCTGGCCATTGGCGTCACGCAGCATTGTGCTGGCTGTATCGCGTTTCACATCAAGGCCTTGCACCGCCTGGGTTGCACCCGTGCGGAACTGGAAGAGGCACTGGGTGTCTGCGTTTACATGGGCGGTGGCCCTGGGCTGATGCTGGTAGCTGAAGCCTTGGCGGCGTACGATGCGATGTTGTCAAAGTAAACCATTTACATAAAAAATAATGCTCTAGCCCTTTATTTTATTGGGCTAGCAGCTATTGTTTTTAAAGTGTAGATAGCGGCAAATCATAGGTGCTTGAGAGCTTATCCAAAGCTTCCCTGGTCAGGGGTGCGACAAATCCGGCAATGGCACGATGGGTTTTGGCTTGCATCATCATGTCGACTCCAGTCCAGCGCAAGCCAGCCACCTCGCACAAGCGTTTGGAGAAGTGTGGCTCCAGCGCTGCAAGCGCCACACGGCCATTTTTGCAAGGGTAGACCGCGTAACCCGCGTGGCCACCGCCAAGCATCGTGCCCGGCAGTGTCAAGCCCCAGGCGCGCGGCAAAGCCAGGTGCGCGGCCGCATCCGACAAGGCCACTTCAAAACAGTGGCCTTTGCCTTTTTGTTTTTGCAGCAGTGCGGCTTGTAGCACCGCCTCGGTGGCCATCAAGGCACCGGTCATGTCGGCATACAGCGTGGCGGGCAAGCCCAACCCGGTTAGCAAGTCGTTTTCAGCCAGGTAGGTCAGGTCATGGCCGGGCGCTTCTGCGCGCGTCCCCGGCGCACCCACGATGGCCACCAGACTCAGCTGGGGATGCAGGGCGTGCAAGGTTTTCCAGGACAAGCCGAGTTTGGCAAGCGCACTGGGGCGAAATGAAGTCAACAGCACATCAGTTTTAGCCAGCTCGCGCTGTAGCAGGCGTTGACCGGCGGGTGTTTTCAAATCCACCGCTCGGGTGCGAACGCCAGCGTGCAAGGCCGTGTAGGCGGTGGCGCTGTAGGCGCTCATGGGGTCACCAGTCACCTTCGGCTTTGCAAGTACCGGCGCAGGAGGTTCCAGCTTTAGGCAGCGCGCCCCCATGAGCTTTAATCGCAACAAGGCAGCAGGGCCTGGCAGGTTCAGACACAAGCTCAAAATGCGCACACCTTTGAGCGATTTGACTGGTTTTAAAGCGGCGAGGGGCATGGTGTTGTAAGCCTGGTGAAATGTGTCACAGTTGTGAAGCATACAACCCGGCTATGGGTATTTTTTTGCACACAAAAGCATCAGGGGGCACGGGTAGAATCGTTGAAATACAAGACTATTCTGTCTTGTAATGGCTCAAGGATTTTCATGAAACGTGTGGACGACTTTCGCCTGAAGTTCGGCAAAAAAGAGATCGTGCCGATCATCGTGGGTGGCATGGGAGTAGACATTTCGACAGCCGAATTGGCGCTGGAAACCGCCCGGCTGGGTGGTATTGGTCACATCTCGGATGCCATGGTCAACGACGTATCAGATCGCCGTTTTGACACCAGCTTTGTTAAAGACAAGACCAGACAATACAAGCACAACATCCTCAACGCAGACAAGTCCACGGTCAAGTTTGACCTGGACATTCTGGCCGAAGCCACCCGCAACCACGTCGGCTCCACCATGGAAGCCAAAAAAGGTGATGGACTGATTTTTGTCAATTGCATGGAAAAACTGACCATGAATGGCCCGCGCGAAACCTTGCAGGTGCGCATGGCCAGCGCCATGGACGCGGGTATTGACGGCATCACCCTGAGCGCTGGTCTGCATTTGGGTTCGTTCGCGCTGATTGCCGAGCACCCTCGGTTTCGCGACGTCAAGCTGGGCATCATCGTCAGCAGCGTGCGCGCGTTGCAATTGTTCCTGCGCAAAAATGCGCGCTTGAATCGTTTGCCCGATTACGTCATCGTCGAAGGCCCCTTGGCCGGTGGTCATCTAGGCTTTGGCATGGACTGGGCTGAATACGACCTGGCTTCCATCATTGCCGAAGTGATCAAGTATGTGAAAGACGAGAAGCTCGACATTCCGGTGATTGCAGCTGGCGGTATTTTTACCGGCAGCGATGCGGTGTCTTTCCTGGAAACCGGAGCAGCTGCGGTGCAGGTGGCTACCCGCTTTACTGTTACCAATGAGTGTGGTCTGCCCACGGCAGTCAAGCAGGACTATTTCACGGCCAATGAAAACGACATCATTGTCAACACCATTTCACCCACCGGTTACCCAATGCGCATGCTCAAGGGCTCACCCGCGATTGGTGACGGCATTCGACCCAACTGCGAGTCTTATGGTTATCTGCTTGATGGCAACGGCAATTGCGCCTACATCACAGCGTACAACCGCGAGTTGGCGCTGCATCCGGATGGCAAAAACATTTCGGTGCAAGACAAGACCTGCCTTTGCACCCAGATGCGCAATTTCAAACTGTGGACTTGTGGGCACTACACCTACCGTTTGAAGGACACCACTCGCAGAAATGCCGATGGTACGTATCAAACCCTCAGTGCTGAACACATCTTTAAAGATTACCAGTTCAGCGTTGATCACCAGATTGCGTTACCAACCGCCTAAAACTGTATGCCTGCTGGGTTATCGTGGTTGACTTTGGGTTTGGTTGGCGCGGTGACTTGAGGGCTGGCGACGGGTGTTGCTGCATTTTTGGGTGCAGACTGGTTTGCAACGGGTTCTGGTGCAGTCATAGCAGTAGCCACTGGTGAACGGTAGCTGGCTGGCAATTTTGAGTGTTGTGGGTAACCCGCTGCATCCAGGTATTGCGTCCACGCCGTGCTGGAGTAGCCCCCCACATGTTGCGCCCCAATGGTTAAAAACGGCAACGAAGTGCTACCACTGAGGTTTTGCAAGGCCGCTGCATCTTGCGCTGTGGTGACCGTTTTTTCTGTAAAGGGTACACCGCGTTCAAGCAACAAACTGCGCCCGCCATCACAAGGCGTGCAGCTGCTGCTGGTGTAAAGCGTGACCGGATATTTGGCTACCACTTGCCGCAGCTCAAAGGGCAGGGTAGAGCCTGCGGGTTGTCTGGCAACTGCGTTGCCTGCCGGTTTGAGTTTGCTGGCGGGTGTCACCACCGGTGGATGGTCGGAAAACGTCACCTTGCCATCCGACCCGACGCTGCGGTAAATCGTTTGCGCCTGCAGTGCGCTCACACCCATTGCAGCGCACACACAAGCCAATGTCAACCAGCGATGCGCCACTGATGGAGCGGATGAACCGTTTGGCAAAAAAGATGGAAAGTGTGCGTGCATCTGGCTTGCTCCTTATGCGGGTTGTGTCATACCTTGGTGGCGCAGCAGTGCGTCCAGCGTGGGTTCGCGGCCGCGGAACGCCTTGAATGACTCGATCGCTGGGCGGCTGCCACCAGCCTCCAGAATGGCTTGACGGAATTTTTGACCGGTTTGCACATTGGGCAAGCCATCAGCACCGACTGATTCTTCAAACGCGGCATAGGCATCGCTGCTTAACACTTCAGCCCACTTGTAGCTGTAGTAGCCCGCCGCGTAGCCACCGGCAAAAATATGGCTGAAGGTGTGCGCGGCCCGGGCCCAGCTGGGAGGCTGCAGCACTGCTATTTCGTCGCGTACCTGCTGCAACAGCGGCATGATGTCCTGCGCCGGGTCATGCGCGGTGTGCAACAGCATGTCAAACAGAGAAAACTCGATCTGACGCAGGGTTTGCATGCCACTCTGGAAATTTTTGGCAGCCAGCATTTTGTCGAACAGGGCGCGCGGCAGGGGTGCATCGGTGTCGACATGGGCTGTCATGTTTTTGAGCACATCCCATTCCCAGCAAAAGTTTTCCATGAACTGGCTGGGCAGCTCGACCGCGTCCCACTCCACACCGCTGATGCCAGACACATCGCGCTCGTTGACCAGGCTAAGCATGTGGTGCAGGCCATGGCCAAATTCGTGGAACAGGGTGGTGACATCGTCGTGTGTCAGCAAAGCCGGTTTGCCGTTCACGCCACTGGCAAAGTTGCACACCAGGTGTGCCACCGGGGTTTGCAGTTGATGGGTGTCGGGCCGCAGCCAGCGGGTGCGCACGTCGTCCATCCATGCACCACCACGTTTGCCATTGCGCGCTTGCGGATCCAGATAAAACTGGCCAACCAATTCAGCCTCACCCTGGACTGTGTTGCGCTGGATGCGGAAAAATCGCACTGATTCATGCCACACCGCGGCATGGTCTTCAAGAATCTTCACCTCAAACAGGGTTTCGACAATTTTGAACAACCCGGCCAATACTTTGGGCAGAGGGAAATAGGGCTTGACCTCTTGCTCGTTGAAGGCGTAGCGCGCTTCCTTAAGTTTTTCGCTTACATACGGCCAATCCCAGGGTTGCGGGTCTGGCAGCTGCAACTGCTCTTGGGCAAAAGTGCGCAGGTCTGCCAGGTCTTTTTCTGCAAACGGACGCGCCCGATTCGCCAGGTCACGCAAAAAGTCAACCACTTGTTGGGGCGAATCAGCCATTTTGGGAGCCACGGACAGGGCTCCAAAGTTGGGGTAGTTCAACAACTGGGCCTCTTCCAGGCGCAGCGCCAGCAGCTCGCTGATGATGGCCGAGTTGTCAAACTGGCTGCAGTCGCCCGCAGCCTGATCCGAGGCACGGGTAACGTAGGCGCGGTACAGGGTCTGGCGCAGCGTACTGTTGCTGGCAAATTGCATCACCGGCAGGTAGCAGGGCATTTTCAGGGTAAGTTTGTAGCCTTCTTTACCTTCGGCTTGCGCCAGGCTGAGTGCCGTGTGCATCACATCTTCTGGCAAACCACCCAGATCGTCAGCACGGGCGTAATAAGCGAAGGCATCGGTGGCATCGAGCGTGTTCTCACTGAATTTCTGGCTCAGGGCAGCCTGGCGCTCGGCAATCGCGGCAAAACGTTCTCGCGCCGCACCCTTCAAATCGGCACCACCGAGCACAAAATTGCGCAGGGCATTTTTCAGCGCCTGACGTTGTTCGGCGTTCAGGCTGGCAGGGTCTATGGCGCGGTACTTGGCGTACAAACGCTCGTCAGCGCCCAGTCGGGTGTAAAACTCGGTCACCTTGGGCAAGGCAGCGTTGTAAGCAGCGCGTAGTTCGGGGGTGTCGACAACACTGTTCAAGTGGCTTACAGCGCCCCAGGCGCGGGACAAACGCTCAATAGCTACATCAAGTGTGCAGGCGATGTTGCCCCATGCAGGCAAGAATTCAGGCGTGGTCACGGTCTCAAGGGCCGCGCTGGCCTGGGTTAAAAGTTCATCAAGAGCGGACTCAACGTGTTCGGGTTGAATCCGGTCAAAAAGGGGCAAACCGTCAAAAGAAAGCAGAGGATTGGTCATTTTTTAAGCAGTTGAGCACAAGGCTGGTTCATTTTGTGTACGGTGGTCTGTTCCGCAAGGTTCCTATAGAGCGGTGCGTTCAGCGGCTTCAAGGGTGTTAACCAACAACATGGTAATAGTCATCGGGCCAACCCCGCCTGGTACCGGGGTAATGTAGCCCGCTACGTTTTTAACCCCGGCAAAATCCACGTCACCACAGAGTTTGCCTGCTTCGTCGCGGTTCATGCCCACATCCAGCACCACGGCACCGGGTTTGACCATGTCAGCCGTTAGTACATTGCGTTTGCCCACTGCCGCCACAATCACATCGGCTTGCAGCGTCATGGCTTTCAGGTCAGCCGTGGCGCTGTGGCAAATGGTCACGGTGGCATTTTTTTGCAGCAGCATCAAGGCCATGGGTTTGCCGACGATGTTGGAGCGGCCAATCACCACCGCGTGTTTGCCACGCAGGTCATAGCCAATGGATTCAAGCATCTTCATGCAACCGTAGGGCGTGCAGGGCCAAAAGCCGGGCATGCCGGTCATCAGGGCTCCGGCGCTGACCATGTGAAAACCATCCACATCCTTCAAGGGCGAAATGGCCTCAATCACCTTATTGGCATCGATCTGTTTGGGCACTGGCAACTGCACCAGAATACCGTGGATGGCGGGGTCGCGGTTCAGGGCATCGATACGCGCCAGCAGCGCGGCCTCGGTCATGTCGGCATCGTACTTTTCAAGCACCGAGTGAAAGCCGCAGTCCAGGCAACCCTTGACCTTGTTGCGTACATAAACCTGGGAGGCCGGGTTTTCTCCCACCAAAATCACCGCCAGGCCGGGCGTGATGCCACGGGATTTAAGCGCTTGCACACGCTGTGTGACTTCGGTGCGTAGTTTTTGTGAGAGCGCAACACCATCAATGAGTCGGGCGGTCGGGGTCGGTGTGGTCATGTCAGTTCCAATAATAAAAAAAGCCCGCTAGTCCAGACAAAGCGGGCGTAAGTAGCTATATTAAAAATAGCAATTGTCAAGCCTTGGCAGCATTTGGTCCGAGGGCGATTTTGAGCAGATCAGCCACCGTGTTGGCGCTGAGTTTTTCCATGATGTTGGCGCGATGCGCCTCCACTGTTTTGATGCTGATACCCAGATCATCGGCAATTTGTTTGTTTAGGCGGCCCGCCACAATGCGCTCCAGCACCTGCGATTCACGCAGCGTCAGGCGCGCCATCAGGGCGTCGCGGTTAAGCGCATTCTGGTACTCGGCAAACATGTCTTTGGCTTGCGTCAGCATGCGCTCCACCAAGGGCATCAGTTGGGTTTCGGTAAAAGGTTTCTGGATAAAGTCCATGGCTCCTTTTTTCATGGTGTCCACCGCCATGGGCACGTCGCCATGGCCGGTAATAAACGCCAGGGGCAGGGGAGAATTGTTTTCTACCAGCCGATCTTGCAACTCCAGCCCGGTCATTCCTTCCATGCGGATGTCCACAATCAGGCAAGCCACCTCGCGCGCATCAAAGCGGCTCAGGAAAGATTCGGCAGAATCAAAGCAGCGCACCCGGTAATCTTGACCCTCAAGCATCCATTGAAGGGAGTCACGCACAGCCTCGTCATCATCGACGACGTAAACCGTGCCTTTTTTCGGAATCAAACTCATTGCAAGACCTGTGATTGTGATTGTTCAGTGCGCTTGGTAGGCATCGTTGGCAGCGGTTCTGCAATCGGTATCCAGAAGGTAAAGCAGCACCCGGTGACTAAGCCTTCATTGTAGATGTTCTCAGCTTTCATTCTGCCCAAGTGCGACTCGACGATGGAGCGGCACAAAGACAGGCCAATCCCCATGCCATCCGCCTTGGTGGAGTAAAACGCTTCATACAAACGCAACATCACATCGGGTGCAATGCCCGGACCGGTATCGGACACCATGAATTCGATCACCGTTTTGCCTTCCAGCTGCTTGGGGGCCACACGCAGTTTGACAAGGCGTTGCGCGGTGGGTTTTTGTGCGGCATCAATCGATTCAGCTGCATTCTTGAGTAAATTCAGCAGCACTTGTTCAATCAAGATCGGATCTACCAGCAAAGGCGGAATGTGCGGGGTCACGTATTGAGCCAGACGGACGTTGCGCCTGCGCAGTTCAATTTCAGCCAACTCAAGCGCTTCGGCCACCAGGGTGACCACACTAACCAGAGATCGGTTGGGTTCGCTGCGTTTCACAAAAGAACGAATGCGTTGGATGATCTGCCCGGCCCGACTGGCTTGACGGGCTGTTTTTTCCAGCGCGCCCAATAACTCTTCCTTGTCAATTTGATGCGCCTTGATGCGTGACACCATGCCGTTGCAGTAGTTGTTGATGGCTGTCAAAGGTTGGTTCAGTTCATGCGCCACGCTGGAGGCCATCTCACCCATGGTGATCAAACGGCTGGAGGCCTGGGCGCGCTCTGCCTGAACTTCTGATTGTTCTTCTGCCAGCCGCCGCACCGTGATGTCGGTGGCAATCACCATCTGCGCCAGGCGGCCATCCACCCAACTCAGGTAACGGGTACGTACTTCCAGCCAGCGCCCCAGGCTTCCAATGTAGATCTCGGCACTTTCGGTTTCTTTCTCAGATAGCTGGTCGGTTGGCAAACCGGCAAACGCATCCACCACGTCACGGGTTTCGTCACTGGTGGCGGGCGTAGGCACACCGGCCTCGGCCACCAACTGCAGGTGTCCCTGGGAATGAGTACCAAACCACAAGCGATAAAGTTTGTTGGCAAATAACAATTCTTCAGAACCCAAAGGAGCCACTGAAATGGAAGCATCCAGCGCCTCCAGCACCGTGGTAAAGCGCTCATGCGATTCAGCCAACTGTTCGCGCACCCGGTTGGGTTCGGTGATGTCGGTCATGGAAGTCATCCAGCCAGTCTGAATACCAAAGGCATCCACCAGTGGCGACACATACAGGCGTGCATCAATCAAGGTGTCGTCCTTGCGCTTGACCCGAAACTGAATGCCGCTGGGTAATATTTGTCCGGTTAACTCTTCGTGCAAACGGTTTTTGAGCACATCTACATCCTCTTCGGGCCAATACGGAAAAGGTGCTGTTTGACCCACCAGTTCCTCCTCACTCCAGCCGGTCATACGGCAAAAAGCGTGGTTGACATAAGTGATGCGACCCTGCATGTCCAGGGCACGCATGCCGGTGAGCATCGAGTTTTCCATGGCTCGACGGAAAGCAGTTTCTTGCACCAGCGCTGCCTGAGCTTGCATGCGTCGTCGGGTGTGACGCCAGTTAGCCAGCAGCAGCCAGGCGGTAATGGCACTGAGCACCATCACCAGCCAGAAAAGTGCATTGCCAATCACCCCCAAAGAGGTTCTGTAGGCCAAGCCACGTACCGTCACGCCATTGCCAATGGGTGACAACGGCAATTCATAGGTATTAACGGAGCCAGACCAAGGCAAAAGAGCGCGCTTGAGCTTGTTTTCAGAAACTGTGGTGCCTGCCAGCAGTTTCCCTTCTGTGTCGTGAAACGACATGGCGTACTTGGACGCAATTTCGTAAGGCACGCCGTAGCGGTAGATGGCATCAATGGAATATTCAGCCAGTAAATCGCCCTTGAAGTCGTTTTTAAGGCTCAAGGGCAGATGCAATTGCAGCACTGTAGCCATGTCTTTCTGCGCGTGAGGTGTTGAGTAAATCGGCTGCAACAAGTCGCGTACCAATTGAAATCCTTCCGCGGTTTCATTCATTTGCATCTGGGGTTTAAAGGCTTTTTTTCGCATGCTGGCCACGCGCGCCGCATCAAAACCTTCACGCACACGCTGCTGCTCATCCACCCAGGTTAGTTGCTCCAGTTCGGGGTACAGGTCGACCAAATTTTCCGCCCGGAGCATGAACTCATTGCTACTCATTTCCTTGCTGGAAATTTCCCGCGCAAAACGCATCAGCTGGTCTTGCTGTTCCATCAGACGAAGCCGCAAACGCTGCTGTGTGTATTCCACATCGCGGTTGATGGCTTCGCGTTCACGCGTTACCTCTTCATAGCGCAGATAAGCAAACACCGCCATGATGGTGGCAAAAAACAGCAACACCGCCGCCAGCGGTGCCAACATGGCAAAGCGGTCTTGCCGGGCTGGACTTTGCCGCAGCCACCAATGCTTGGCATAAGTAGAAAGCCTGTGCCCCACATTTGTCAAAGGCTTGAAGATTCGGGATGCAGTCATGACGGAAAGTGTAGAGGGTTTGCCATTTTTTGTATTTCGTATTATGAACTCTGTAAACACTATTTGAAATTTTGAAAACATGGTTATAAAATAATTTCAGCCACAAACATGGCAAACTCACCTACGATTAGTGGGCTAAATCAAACAGGAGACAAGCATGCCAGCATTACCCGAGAACCGAGTGGGCGCAACCGCGCCCGATCAAGACACCCAGGAAACCCGTGAATGGATGGACGCTTTAAGCGCTGTCATTCAAAGCGAAGGCCCCGAACGGGCTCACTTTTTATTGGAACAACTGCTGGAACACGCCCGGCAAAACAGCCTGGATATGCCGTTCTCGGCCAACACCGGCTACGTCAACACCATCGAACCCGACCAAGAAGAGCGCTGCCCCGGCAACATCGAAATTGAAGAGCGCCTGCGCGCCTACATGCGCTGGAACGCGATGGCCATGGTGGTTAAAGCCAACCGCCATCACCCTGAAGACGGTGGCGATCTGGGCGGCCACATCGGCTCGTTTGCCTCACTTGCCCACATGTTTGGCGCCGGTTTTAACCACTTTTGGCATGCCGAGAGCGAAAACCATGGCGGCGACTGCCTCTACATCCAGGGTCACGTGGCACCCGGCGTCTATGCCCGCGCCTACCTGGAAGGCCGCTTGACCGAAGAGCAGTTGCTGCATTTCCGCCAGGAAACCGGTGGCAAGGGCTTGTCAAGCTACCCGCACCCCAAGCTGATGCCCGAGTTCTGGCAGTTCCCCACGGTGTCGATGGGGCTTGGCCCACTGATGGCGATTTACCAAGCCCGCTTCTTGAAATACCTGCACGCCCGTGGCATTGCTGACACCGCCAACCGCAAGGTCTGGGTGTTCTGCGGCGACGGCGAGATGGACGAGGTGGAAAGCCTGGGTGCCATCGGCCTGGCCGCCCGTGAAGGTCTGGACAACCTGGTGTTTGTCATCAACTGCAACCTGCAGCGTCTGGACGGCCCGGTGCGCGGCAACGGCAAGATCGTGCAAGAGCTAGAAGGCACCTTCCGTGGTGCCGGCTGGAACGTCATCAAACTGCTGTGGGGCAGCAACTGGGACCCATTACTGGCGCGTGACAAAGACGGCGCACTCAAGAAGGTGATGATGGACACGCTCGACGGCGACTACCAGGCCTTCAAAGCCAACGACGGCGCATTTGTGCGCAAGAACTTCTTTGGTCGCGACCCGAAAACGCTGGAAATGGTCGCCAAGATGAGCGACGACGACATCTGGAACCTGCGCCGCGGTGGCCACGACCCACAAAAGGTCTACGCCGCTTACCACGCCGCTGTGAACCACAAAGGCCAGCCCAGCGTGCTGCTGATCAAGACCGTCAAGGGCTTTGGCATGGGCAAGAGCGGCGAGGGCAAAAACAACGTGCACCAGACCAAAAAGCTCACTGACGACGACATCAAAACCTTCCGTGACCGCTTCAACATTCCGATTCCCGATAGCCAGATCGCCGACATTCCCTTTTACAAACCGGCTGACGACACGCCCGAGATGCGCTACCTGCACGAGCGCCGTAAAGCCCTGGGGGGCTACCTGCCGCACCGCCGCACCAAGGCCGACGAGCATTTCACAGTGCCGTCGATTGAGACCTTCAAGTCGGTGATGGAACCCACCCCTGAGGGGCGTGAAATCTCCACCACCCAAGCCTACGTGCGCTTCATCACCCAACTGCTGCGTGACCAGGCGCTGGGTCAGCGCGTGGTGCCGATTTTGGTGGACGAAGCCCGCACCTTCGGCATGGAAGGCTTGTTCCGCCAGATCGGTATTTACAACCCCGCTGGTCAAAACTACACCCCGGTCGACAAAGACCAGGTGATGTATTACAAAGAAGACAAAAAAGGCCAGATTCTGCAAGAAGGCATCAACGAAGCCGGTGGCATGGCCAGCTGGATTGCAGCGGCTACCAGCTACAGCACCAGCAACCGCATCATGGTGCCGTTTTACGTGTATTACTCGATGTTTGGCTTTCAGCGCATTGGCGACCTGGCCTGGGCGGCCGGCGACATGCAAGCGCGTGGCTTCTTGCTGGGCGGCACCTCCGGGCGCACCACGCTCAACGGCGAAGGCCTGCAGCACGAAGACGGCCACAGCCACATCCTGGCGGGCACCATTCCCAACTGCATCAGCTATGACCCCACCTTTGCGCATGAAGTGGGTGTGATCCTGCACCATGGTCTGAAACGCATGGTCGAGAAGCAAGACAACGTCTTCTATTACCTGACCTTGCTGAACGAAAACTACGCCATGCCGGGTCTGACCCCTGGCACCGAAGACCAGATCATCAAAGGCATGTATTTGTGCAAACCGGGTGCCGATGGCGCTGCCGGCCCGCGCGTGCAGTTGCTGGGCTCCGGCACCATCCTGCGTGAAAGCTTTGTGGCGCAAAAACTGCTGGCGGTGGACTGGGGTGTGACGGCTGATGTGTGGAGCTGCCCCAGCTTCAACGAGCTGGCACGTGACGGCCAGGCCTGCGAGCGTGACAACCTGCTGCACCCCAGCGCACCGGCGAAAGTGCCGTTTGTCACGCAACAGCTCACTGGTCATGACGGCCCGGTGGTGGCTTCGACCGACTACATCAAGGCCTACGCCGAGCAAATCCGCTCGTTCATCCCGAAAGGCCGCACCTACAAGGTCTTGGGCACCGACGGCTTTGGCCGCAGTGACTTCCGCTTCAAACTGCGGGAGCACTTTGAGATCAACCGCCACTTCATCGTGATTGCGGCTTTGAAAGCCCTGAGCGAAGACGGCAAAGTGCCGGCGAGCAAAGTGGCTGAGGCGATTGCCAAGTACGGCATCAACACCGACAAAGTGAACCCGCTGAACGCCTGAAGGGGCGACCTCCGGTTAACTGGTATGACCAAAGACAACCCCAAAGCATGAAAGGTTTGTTGCACTCCGTAGGGCGGGCTTCAGCCCGCCATGGCCGACTCAAGTCGACCCTACAAATCTTGTGCTTCAACCGTTGCTTCACGTTAAGAAAGACACATCATGGCAATCATTGAAATCAAAGTCCCCGACATTGGCGACTTCGCAGACGTTGCAGTCATCGAACTGCTGGTCAAGCCCGGCGACACGGTGAGCGCTGAACAAAGCCTGCTGACGGTGGAATCCGACAAAGCGTCGATGGAAATCCCCTCCAGCCACGCTGGGGTGGTGCAAGAGCTCAAAGTCAAGCTAGGCGACAAGGTGAGCGAAGGCTCGCTGGTGCTGTTGCTGGAAGTGGCTGCTGAATCTTCAGCATCCAATCAGCCTGCAGCCCCCGCATTACAAGCGCAACCAGCTACAAGTTCGGTAGCGCAAGGTGTGGCAGCCCAGTCTGCCCCAGCTTCTACATCAAATCAGGCTCTAGCCCCCGTAGAACCTGCCAAGGCAGCTACTACTTCTGTAGCATCTGGCCCGGTGGAAGTGCGCGTGCCTGACATTGGTGACTTCAAAGACGTGGCCGTCATTGAAGTCATGGTCAAGGTGGGCGACAGCATCAAGCTGGAGCAAAGCCTGATCACGGTCGAGTCCGACAAAGCCTCGATGGAAATCCCCTCCAGCGCTGCCGGGGTCATCAAAGAACTCAAGGTCAAGCTCGGTGACAAGGTCAACATTGGCGACTTGCTGGCGGTGCTGGAAGGCGCTGCCACCACAACCGTCGCGGCATCGGCTAGCCCGGCCACGGCAACATCGGCTTTGCCAGCAAGCTCACCAGTTTCTACATCAAATGTGCCTCTAGCCCAAGCAGAGCAAGCGCAAGCAGCTATTGATTCAGTAGCGTCTTCGGCATCTGTTGTGGCCACACCAGCGCATGCGCCGGGCGCTAGCACGCTTGGACTGCCGCACGCCAGCCCGTCGGTACGCAAATTTGCCCGCGAGCTGGGGGTGCCGTTGGCTGAAGTCAAAGGCACGGGTCTCAAGGGCCGCATCACCGACCACGACGTGCAAGCCTTCACCCGCTCGGTGATGAGCGGTGCTATTCAAACAGTAGCTTCTCAGGCCAGCGCCAAAGCGGCTCCAGCTGCTTCTGGCAATGACGGCGCAGGCTTGGGTCTGATCCCCTGGCCGAAAGTCGACTTTGCCAAGTTTGGCGCGGTGGAACGCAAAGAGCTCAGCCGCATCAAGAAGATCAGCGGTGCCAACCTGCTGCGCAACGCCATCATGATTCCGGCCGTCACCAACCATGACGACTGTGACATCACCGACCTGGAAGCCTTCCGCGTCTCGACCAACAAAGAGAACGAAAAGAGCGGCGTCAAGGTGACCATGTTGGCCTTCCTGATCAAAGCTTGTGTGGCTGCGCTCAAGAAATACCCAGAGTTCAACAGCAGTCTGGATGGCGATGCGCTGATCTACAAGCAGTATTACCACATCGGTTTTGCCGCAGATACGCCCAACGGCCTGATGGTGCCGGTGATCAAGGATGCCGACAAAAAAGGCATCTTCCAGATCAGCACCGAAATGGGCGAGCTGGCCAAAAAAGCGCGCGACGGCAAACTGGGCCCCGCCGAGATGACCGGTGCCAGCTTCACCATCAGCAGCCTGGGCGGCATTGGTGGGCGCTACTTCACACCCATCATCAACGCGCC
>MNXW01000218.1 GCA_001871515.1 Comamonadaceae bacterium CG2_30_57_122 | reverse complement strand
CATTGCCGGCAGCCAAACGCTGACCCTGGTGATTCGCGGGCTGGCGCTGGGGCAGGTGCAAAAAGGCAATATCCGTGTCCTGCTGAACCGCGAGGTGGGCATTTCCATCCTGAACGGGGTGCTGTGGGCGGTGGTGATTGCACTGCTGGCCGTGGCCTGGTTTGGCGACTGGGGCATTGGCGGTGTGCTGGGCGTGGCCATTCTCATCAACCTGCTGTGCGCGGCGGTGGCCGGGCTGGCCATTCCCTTGGTGCTGCACCGCCTGGGCATCGACCCGGCGCTGGCCGGCAGCGTGATTCTGACCACGGTGACGGATGTGATCGGCTTCTTCGCCTTCCTTGGTTTGGCCACCGTATTGCTGTTGTAAACGTCGCCTGAGCTGTTCTGACAGGCAAATAGGGATGGCTGGAATCTTGCAAGTTTTGTCGTTTCATGTCGCGTCGCGTTGCCGCCGATCGCCTGTACTTATCAGGGAAACAGCGCTTTTGACCCAAGAGGGGGATGCTACGAACCACTAGTAGTCCGTTTCACCAAAATACTTACATGAAATCGTGCCTTTTCCTGCCTGGCGTTGTTGTTCGTCGTTGCCATAGCTACGGCTATGTCGCCTCCTCTGGCCTAGCCATTCTGGAAAATTCATCAATTTAATTTTGTAACCATTTTGATGAAACGAACTACTAGAATAATTTGCATGCATGTTGCCGTTTTTAGCACCCGACCCTACGATCGCACTTTCCTGGAACGTGCGAACGCTTCTGGGCGCCACCAGCTCGACTTCTACGAATCGCGGCTGGATGTGGCCAGCGCTGCTGTTGCGCAGGGCGCGCAGGCAGTTTGTGTTTTCGTCAACGACCGCCTGGATGCTGAGGTGCTGACACGCTTGCACGCAGGCGGTGTGCGCTTGCTGGCACTGCGCTCGGCGGGTTTTAACCATGTCGACCTCAACGCTGCAGCAGAGTTGGGTATGGCTGTGGGTCGAGTGCCGGAGTACTCCCCTTATGCGGTAGCCGAGCACACCGTGGCCTTGCTGCTGGCGCTAAACCGCCACATTCATCGCGCCTACGCACGGGTGCGCGAAGGCAACTTTGCGCTCGATGGCCTGCTCGGTTTTGACCTGCATGGCCGCACGGTGGGGGTGGTAGGCACCGGCAAGATTGGCGAGTGTTTCAGCCGCATCATGGCGGGTTTTGGCTGCCATTTGCTGGGTTTTGACCCCCACCCCAATCCGGTCTGCCAAGCCTTGGGCATGCGCTACGTCGATCTGCCTGAACTGCTGGCCGCCAGCGATGTGATCAGCTTGCACTGCCCGCTGACCCCGCAAACCCACCATCTGATCAATGCGGACGCATTGGCGCATATGTTGCCCGGCGCCATGCTGCTCAACACCAGCCGGGGCGCGGTGGTTGACACACCCGCCGTGATCGGAGCACTCAAAGCCGGCACGCTGGGCAGCCTGGGTCTGGATGTGTACGAGGAGGAGGCTGACCTGTTTTTCAGCGACCTCTCGGGGGAAGTGATTCACGACGATGTGTTTGCCCGCCTGCTGACCTTCCCCAACGTGCTGATCACCGGCCACCAGGCCTTCTTCACCGAAGATGCGCTGACAGCCATCGCAGCCACCACGCTGGCCAACATCAATGCCTTTGAGGATCACGGCAAGCCCTTGTACCCAGTGTCAGTCGAGCGCGTCATCGGCGTCGGTTGCGCCCCGGCACCTGCTGGCACTACATGACGTTTGTGCTGGCCGCAAGACGGTTCCCGACACGGTGTGGGGGCATGTCCCAAGCGCTATCGCGCGGGTAAATAGCGGCGCGTTCAGCCGAGGAATCTAGAATAATGAAACGGCGCAGGGTGCAGGCGCACATCCCAGCCTTCCCCTAGATGGGGAAGGGGCAAAACCCGGATCAATATTCTGTGTACTGGCTACCGGCTACTGGGCTTGCGGTGCGGGCATCTCCTGAATACTTCACGTGCCGTTATGCTTTTGATCATCGTCGCTATCTTCGTCAAGCTGTATCCGGGTACTGATTGCACCAATAAATGGACGTGATCTTTGTCGGTTCCAATTTCTACAAACTTGATCGCATATCTTTTCTCTATCCCCAGGCACACATCCTTGACAACCGTATCAACGTCTTCATCGATCACCACCCGTCGGTACTTCGCCGGAAACACCAGGTGATACAGCAACGCAGTGACGTTGTGATCCTTATGAATGTATTCGCTCATCCCCCAAGAATACCGCCCCAAGGGTCGGGGAATTTACCCACAGTGATTAAGCTCGTGCTCGCGAAACAGGCGCAAATGCCCGTTGCGCACTTCGGTGGCGACAATGAACAGCTGCACCTTGTCGCAGGCGCGCACGCGCTCAAAGTCCCCCGTGTCGCGCAAAATATCGTGCAGCGGGTTGAGGTTGAGCGGGTTGAACTGGTACGGCGACAAGCTTGATACCCAGCGCTGCGCCATTTCCTGCCACGGTTGCACCCAGGGCTGCACGCCCAGTTGCCACCAGTGCTGCGTAACAGCTGCCACTGGCTGTGGCAGCGCCGCGTGCAAGCCTGAAAAAGGCGTCTTGGTACCGACACGCTGCCAAAATTGCTGCAACGCCGCTTGCGCGCCGCGCCAGCCATCCTCCATCCGCCCGCTGGCCAACACCACCGCGTTCATGACCCCCGCGCTGATGCCGCTGATGTCGGCAATCTCAAAGTGGTCTTCTTCCAGCAGGCGGTCGAGCACGCCCCAGGTAAACGCGCCGTGTGCGCCGCCGCCTTGCAGCGCCAGGTCAATTTGCACGCGCTTGGGGTGAGGTGTGTCAGTGGTATTGGTGGTATCCGCCGGGGTTTCGACGTTTTGCGGGCGGGTGGTCAAGCTCATAGGCCGGGTTCCGTTTATAGAGGGTCAAATACATATTTATTGGATCGAGCCTGCGCCAGACACCCACGATGCATCGTTGAAACCTGGGCTGCGTCTGGGGCGAGGTACCTCGTGCTGTAGCGCTGATGCCACGGTGCCCGGCAGTTGGCTCGGTAAAATCATCGTTTTACATTCTCATCGGGTGGCGTTGTCTTCGTCGCTCGTCATTGATCGCCCCACCCCATGACCGACGCACTGCAACAACCTGGCTTGAACAGCCTGTCCAAATCCTTCGAGCCCGCTGCCCTGGAAGCCCACTGGGGGCCAGAGTGGGAGACACGCGGTTACGGCGTAGCAGGTTTTCGCGGCACGGGTGCGCCAGATGCTGCCGCTGCCGAGCGCGGCGACAACTTCTGCATCCAGCTGCCGCCACCCAACGTGACCGGCACGCTGCACATGGGCCATGCGTTCAACCAGACCATCATGGACAGCCTGACGCGTTACCACCGCATGGCAGGTTTCAACACCGCCTGGATTCCGGGCACTGACCACGCCGGTATTGCCACCCAGATTGTGGTGGAGCGCCAACTGCAGGCCCAGGGCATCAGCCGCCACGACATGGGCCCGACTCCGGCTGAGGCGCGTAAAAACTTTGTGAGCAAGGTCTGGGAGTGGAAAGAAAAGAGTGGCAACACCATCACCACCCAGATGCGCCGCATGGGCGACACGGTGGACTGGAGCCGTGAGTACTTCACGATGGACCCCAAGCTGTCCAAAACCGTGACAGAGACCTTTGTGCGCCTGTATGAGCAAGGCCTGAGCTACCGCGGCAAGC
>MNXW01000025.1:3266-3959 GCA_001871515.1 Comamonadaceae bacterium CG2_30_57_122 | reverse complement strand
GTGCCCTTTGAAGCGCCCATTCCGTTTGATGAGGTGGTGCTGTTTGAAAACGCGCACCTGATCGTGGTCGACAAGCCGCACTTCTTGCCTGTGGTGCCCTCGGGTGGTTATTTGAATGAGACCGTGCTGGTGCGCCTCAAACGCAAGCTGGGGCTGGATGATCTGGTGCCAATCCACCGCATTGACCGCGACACCGCCGGCCTGGTGATGTTCTCCAAGCAGCCTGCCAGCCGCGCTGCCTATTGCGCCCTGTTCAGCCAGCACGCGGTGCGCAAAACCTACGAAGCCATCGCCCCCTGGCGTGCCGACCTGCACTTTCCTTTGGTACGCCAGAGCCGCATCCAAGAGGCGGGGCACTTCATGCTGCAGCAAGAAGTATCCGGCCCGGTAAATGCCATCACCCACATTGACGTGCTGGAAGTGCGCGGCGATCTGGCACGCTACCAACTCAAACCCGTCACCGGCCAGCGCCATCAACTGCGTGTGCACATGCTGGCTCTGGGCCTGCCACTGCTGGGCGATGGCTTGTACCCAACCCTAACCCCAGAAGGGCAGTTGGACTACACCAAACCGCTGCAACTGCTGGCCAAAGAACTAACGTTTGCCGACCCGGTGAGCGGGGTAGAGCAGCACTTCACCAGCCAGCGCACGCTGACCTACTAAGGGCTCGTAAAGTAATAAGTTGGACATTTT
>MNXW01000025.1:0-3255 GCA_001871515.1 Comamonadaceae bacterium CG2_30_57_122 | reverse complement strand
CGTTTAGCTCTGCTAAACAAGCGATTTGCAACGACGCAATGCGCCCAAAGATGGCTGGGCAAATGTACAAGTTATTGCTTTGCGAGCCCTAACGTCCATGTTCAACAAGGACACCTCAAAGCATGAAACATGCGTACCCTGCGTAGGGCGGTTTTCAACCCGCCATGGCCGACTGAAGTCGACCCTACGACACGCCATTCTTGTTGGCTGTGGCGTTGTTTCACGTTAACCTACTCCACCGTCACGCTCTTGGCCAGGTTGCGTGGTTTGTCTACATCCGTGCCGCGGGCGCAGGCGGTGTGGTAGGCCAGCAGTTGCAGCGGCACCACATGCAGCATCGGTGACAACTCGCCGTAATGCTCAGGCATGCGGATCACGTGCACACCTTCGCTGCTCTCGATGTGGCTGTCGGCGTCGGCCAGCACATACAGCACGCCGCCACGGGCGCGCACCTCGTGCATGTTGCTTTTAAGCTTTTCCAGCAGCGCGTCGTTGGGCGCCACGGTGACAACTGGCATGGCACTGGTCACCAGCGCCAGCGGGCCGTGTTTGAGTTCCCCAGCAGGGTAGGCCTCGGCATGGATGTAGCTGATTTCTTTCAGCTTCAACGCGCCTTCCATCGCAATCGGGTAATGCAGGCCCCGACCCAAAAAAAGCGCGTTTTCCTTGGGCGCAAAGTCCTGCGCCCAGGCGATGAGTTGTGGCTCCAGCGCCAGCACCGCTTGCAGCGCGGCGGGCAAATGCCGCATGGCGGTGATGTGGCGCGCTTCTTCAGCATCACTCAGCAAGCCGCGTGACTGCGCCAGCGCCAGCGTCAACAAAAACAACCCGGCCAGCTGCGCCGTGAAGGCTTTGGTGGAGGCCACGCCAATCTCGACCCCGGCGCGGGTGATGTAGGCCAGCTCGCATTCACGCACCATGGCGCTGGTGGCCACGTTGCAAATGGTCAGCGTGTGCGTCATGCCCAGACTTTGCGCGTGGCGCAGGGCCGCCAGCGTGTCGGCAGTTTCGCCGCTTTGGGTGATGGTGACGACCAATGTGCGCGCATTGGGCACCGAGTCGCGGTAGCGGTATTCGCTGGCCACTTCCACCTGGGTCGGGATTTTGGCAATGCTTTCCAGCCAGTATTTGGCGGTGCAGCCGCTGTAATAACTGGTGCCGCAGGCCAGAATCAGTACCGAGTCGATGTCTTTGAAGACGCGTGCCGCGCTGGCGTTTGCGCCATCAAACAGCTCCGGCATGATGCTGTCCACGCCCTGCAAGGTGTCGGCAATGGCACGCGGCTGCTCAAAAATTTCTTTCTGCATGTAATGGCGGTAGGGGCCAAGCTCAGCTGCGCCGCTGTGCGCGTGCACGGTTTTGACCGGGCGCTGGGCGGGGCTGAGCGGCTTGAAGGCTTTGTCGACCAACCAGTATTTGCCAAGCTGAATATCAGCCACGTCACCTTCTTCCAGGTAAACGATTTGGTCAGTAACCCCCGCCAGCGCCATGGCATCGCTGGCCAGGTAATGCGACTGGCCGTCTGCGCCTACGCCCAAAATCAATGGTGAACCGGCACGCGCGCCAATCAGGCGGTTGGGCTCGTCTTTGCAAAACACCGCAATGGCGTAGGCACCGCGCAGCGAGCCGATGGCCGCTTTGACGGCTTCAAACAGATCGCCGTCGTACAGGCTGTCGATCAAATGCGCGATGACTTCGGTGTCGGTCTGGCTCTGAAACACATAGCCTTTGGCTTGCAACGCGGCGCGCAGTTGGTCGTGGTTTTCGATGATGCCGTTGTGCACCAGCGCCACGCGGCCCGGCCTTGACGGGCCGCCTTCCGATTTCTCGTCGGGCTTGCTGTAGGCGTCTGCCCCTGGGCCGTAGCTGAAATGCGGGTGCGCGTTGTGCACCGCCGGTGCGCCATGTGTGGCCCAGCGCGTGTGGGCAATGCCGGTGGTGCCGCCCAAGTGCGTGGTGTTGATCTGCTCCATCAGCTCCGACACGCGCGAGGTGCTGCGCGCGCGCTGCAGTCCGTTGGCGTAAACCGCCACGCCGCACGAGTCGTAGCCGCGGTACTCCAGCCGGGACAAGCCCTGCACCAGGATGGGAACGATGTTTTGGTTGGATACTGCGCCGACGATGCCACACATAAAACTTGCTCCATTGATGAACAGTGTGCATCGTAGAAGGCAATAAGAAAAATTAGTTGTCTTTTTAGTTTATAAAATGAAATAAAACATCAACAAATTTAATTGTTTTAATTAAATTTCACAATTTCACGTATTTAGAATGAAAACATCGCTTTCTCTGCGGCACTTTTTACTGGCTTTGGCCGTGGTGGCGGTCTGGGGCAGCAACTTTGTCGTCATCAAACTGGCGCTGGGTCAGATGCCGCCGCTGCTATTTGCCACGCTGCGTTTTGCCGTGGTGGTGGTGCCCATGGTGTTTTTTCTGAAACGCCCGTTGGTTCCCTGGCGCAACCTGGCGGGCTACGGGTTGCTGATTGGCGTGGGCCAGTTTGGCTTGCTGTTTGTGGCCATGAACGGGCACATTTCGCCCGGGCTGGCCTCGCTGGTGATTCAGGTGCAGGTGTTTTTCACCATCGGTCTGGCCATGGCGCTGGCGGGCGAAGGCTTGCAGCGCGTGCAGTGGATCGCGCTGGGTTTGGGCGCGGCGGGCCTGGGCGTGATCGTGGCGCATACCGACGGCAGCACCACGCTGCTGGGACTGGGGCTGATCTTGCTGGCAGCCATGGCTTGGGCCGGCGGCAACCTGGTAAGCCGCGCCGCCGGGCGCATCAACATGGTGGCTTACGTGGTGTGGTCAAGCCTGTTTGCCGTGCCGCCTTTATTTGTTTTATCGCTCTGGGTGGAGGGCTGGGACGCACTGGCTGCGGGTGTGCAGGGCGCTGATTTGGGCGCGTTGGCGGCGGTGGCGTGGCAGGCCTGGGGCAATTCGATCTTTGGCTACGCCGCCTGGGGCTGGCTGCTGGCACGCTACAGCGCCGCCACCATCACACCGATGGCCTTGCTGGTGCCGGTGTTTGGCATGGCCAGCTCGGCCTGGTGGCTGGGCGAGCCCTTGCCGTTGTGGAAATTGGGTGCCGCCGCGTTGGTGCTGTCAGGCCTGGCGCTGAACCTGCTGTGGCCGTGGTGGGTGCGGCGGCGAAAAATCTAATGAAATCACCTTCCAGCCCTTTTTCAGAAAGCGTTTATCGCTATCCATTTGGAATTGATACGCGAGGCGATAGCCCCAAACGATTGACACGACGTG
>MNXW01000268.1 GCA_001871515.1 Comamonadaceae bacterium CG2_30_57_122 | reverse complement strand
CCTGTCCGCCGTAGACAGCCTGCTCAAGCGCAGTGATGACCAGCCCACCATCGGCCTGCTGCTGTGCCGCGACAAAAACAACATCGAGGTGGAATTTGCCCTGCGCGACATGAACAAACCCATGGGCGTGAGCGAATACACCCTGGTGGAAGCCTTGCCTGACAACCTGAAGGGTGCGATGCCCACGGTGGAGGAGATTGAAAGTGAATTGAAGGGCAGCGAAGGCTTAAGTGATGGACATCAGTACCGATAGTGCTATCGCATATATAGCTGCTAGCGCTTATGTTACGGGCGCTAGAGCCACTTTTCTTTAATAAAGAAACAACATGATGACCATTGGCCAGAACCTGACCCAGCCCGAGGGAAAAACGCTTGAAATTGAAAAAATCACAGGCCAACCGGGGCATCAACCTCTCTCGTTGAATGAGCAGAACGTCTTGATTGGTGACTACCCGAAAATTCTGGATTTCCAGAATTTGGGGTTGACTTACGATGACGAAATTTATATTTCAGACAGTGAGTTGGTTGAGTGTATTTATTTGCCAGCCTTCACATTCATCGATGTTGTTATTGAAAATCTGCCAAATCTCAGAGAGATTCATTCCGATGAAGATGGGCCAACTTGGCTAGCGTGCCGAAACCTGCCAAAACTCAATACCATCATTGTTGACGGCAGCTTGCGCTGGCTCAGTGTTGATGGCGCCGCACTATTGCAGACTATTGACGTAGGCAAATGCGAGCATCTTGGTTACTTGTCTGTACGCAATGCGCCATCGCTGAGCCAAGTCAACGTTGAACAATGTAGGCTGCTGCCACAGATTGATGATTTGAGTGCCGAGCATCAAATTCAACTGGGCGTGACCCAACAAATTGAGGCCATACAGTCGCGCTCCAAAAGGGATTCAACCCTCTATGAGCGAATGACTTTTACAGACATTGAACTGGTTCTTGCGAACATCAGTTGTGGTGAAGTATTGTTGAAAAAACAGTTTCCGCAATCAAGAGGCGCGAGCAACAGCACGGATGAATCACTTTGTGACTACGGTTACAGGTTGCTTGACCCTGGTGAAGGAGTTTATACAGGCGGTACTGGCGAGTCTTACTGCTATGCGTTTGAGGTCACCAGCCAAGGTACTGCGCAAGATGAGGATGTGGTAAGCATTGACTATGCGGTTGGCATACATGAGCCAGAGGATGCCATTGGCGAGGCGCTAAGCTGGGCTGCGTCCGACTTAGCACTGTCAAGGGACAGGGCACCTTCAAACGATCAAGTTTTAAGTTTTATAAATTTGTTGCTCAACGATCCCACAGCTGCCCCCACATGCTGGATTAGAACTGATGATGTGGCCTTGCGATTGGCGCTAGCAGGAAATCCATTGATGCCATCTGGTGCATTGGACGTGCTGGCTATGGATAAAAGTTCCAAAATTCGTCTTGCGGTTGCAGAAAATCCCGCTGCGACCGTCGAAGTTCGTCGAACTTTGCTGCATGAACTTGCGGCCGACGTAGATCCGGAAGTGCGATTAAGAGTAGCAAAAAGCGCTGTAACTGCCATAGTGGATATGACCGCGCTTGCCAAAGACCGAAATGTTAAGGTTCTTTGTGCTGTGGCCGAGAATCCAATTATTTCTAGCGGGTTGCGCGCATCTGTTCTTGAAATCTTGTCAAAATCCGATGACCCATCTGGTTTATTGCTTGTAGCCAAAAGCCCTGATGCACCAGCAGCGGTATCGGCATTTTCGGATTTACTTCAATGTTCTGATCAGAATGTGATCATTGCCATTGCTGGGAACATTGGGATGCCGGAGTCTGAAAGATTGGCAGCACTTAAAGTTCTGGCGGCCAGTGAAGATTTCAATGCAAAGTGGTCAGTTGCAAGTAATGAACTGACACCTCCACCTGTTCTTGATTCGTTAGCGAAAGAGACGAATCGTCGCTTGCTGGAGGCAGTAGCAAAAAATCCTGCAACACCAGTTTTAACGCTTCAGTATTTGGCGAAAAATAATGAGTGGAGTGTGCGTTGCTGCGTTGCTGAAAACCCATCCACACCACCTTTGGTGCTTCTCTTGCTGGCAAAAGATAAAGACGATTCATGGGGTGAATACATTCGTAAATCCGTTGCAGGCAATCCAGCCGCACCAGTAGCAGCATTCGAAATTTTGGTTGGTGACAATGATTGGCAAACCAGAGCCAGCATTGCAGGGAACCCTGCGGCGCCCAAAGCCATCCTCGAATTGTTGGCCAGGGATGAAAAGTATTCGGTCCGGGAAAACGTTGCTAAGAATCCTGAGTCCTCTATCGGTGCTCTTGAAATTTTGGCCAAGGACAAAAATAACAACTTGAGGATGTACGTGGCCAGACATCCAGCTTCATCTTCCGATATTCTGACGATGTTGGCTCACGACTCGTATGACGCTGTTCGCAGAGATGTGGCAACAAATAAAGCCACACCGGACTCGGTACTAAAAGTGTTATCAAAGGAAGCGGAGACGCAGGTGCGTGAAGCCGCTGAAAGATCACAAAATCGTGTTGACTCTTGACCCCAATACCCATGAAAAAATCAGAATGGTGACCTATTCAAAATAACCATGACCCAACAACGCATTACTGACAGCCTGACCACGCTGTTTACAACCCACCCTGTTGTGTTCTGGCATGACGTGGAGGCTGAATTTGCATCAATAGTGGACAGCCTGCAGCTCGACGGCGTGCAATTGGTGCGTCTGGATGACACGCCTGCGCTGCGCATCAAGCTCGACATTGACCGCGACCCGACCAAACGCTGGCTGATTTACAGCGCCAAGCCCGAGCCAGAACCGACCAAAGACTGGCTCCTAGACGTTCGCCTGCGCAGCAAGTCATTCCAGGCAGATTCCACATCCATCCTGCTGGAAGACCTGGGCCTGACCACGCAAAGCCTGCGCCAACACCTGAAAGACCGAGCCAAGTTTCTTCGTGCCAAAGACCGGGTAGACCGTCTTAAACGCTTGGTGCTATCCACAGACACCGCTGCTGATTTGGACGCCAAGATGCTGGCCGTGTTGACCCGTGCCGACCAGCCCGAATTGTTTGCCATGCTGCAAAAGTTGTATGCGGGCATGGTGGCCGACGGTGTGGCGGACCTGGCCGCGCAACCCAAAGCCTGGCAAGACATTGCCGTCAATGACCTGCTGCCAGCTTTTTGGGCGCTGGTGCAAGCGCAACTGG
>MNXW01000275.1 GCA_001871515.1 Comamonadaceae bacterium CG2_30_57_122 | reverse complement strand
AGTAAATGATTTTAATGGCACTTAGTCGCAATGTATTGCGATATATACTTCATGCCTAACGGGCACACCCCGCTTGCCGTAGATGCCGGTGTAGAGATGGCGGCACTGCCCGTGCAGCGCACCCTCGGCATCAAGGTAGCGCGGGTTGAATTCCCGCAACACGGCTTGAGTAGGCGCATCGGGAGATTTCACTACGACTTGCCTGCTGTCGCCGAAAAAGTGAGCGCATGCAAGCGGGTCGTCGCAGTCATCCGTTCGTGAAGGAAGGTGTGCAAGATCAGTTTGAAAACTGCCGACATTGAACCGCCCCCACAGCGCTTTGCGGTTTTCTGGGCTTGTGCTCGTTAGCTTGAAAGCGTCCTGCGTAAGGCACCCAGGTCTGTGACTGTGCTGTTCGGGCATAAGCGTCGCGGTTTGACAGCCGGCAGTGCAGCGTCAAGAGTCACTCAAGACAGGCTGCTTCCGGGTAAGCCAATTGCGTGATCTTGGATGCTGGGCAGCAGTCTTTAACTGCAACCCGCTGAGAGCCCAACGCGGTCTCTGAATTTTCCTGGACAAGGCCACATTGCTGACATTGCCTGCGTCAGTGCTCCAGTGCGCCAGTTGCTCTGGCGAGGCGTTTGAATGACTTGTCCCAGGTCAGTTGCGTTATGTTTGACAGCGCACAAACTGTCGCTGACTTTTGCGTCTACGCTCACACGTTATGGCGCTTCCGTTCACAGTCGAACAGTTCTACGGTGTTTTCCGTGATTACAACGCGGCCGTCTGGCCAGCGCAGTGGTTCCTCGTTGCCCTGGCCTTGGTAGCAGTGGGGGCGGTGCTGAGGCCACAGCCTTGGTCAGGCGTTGTCGTGTCGTCCATCCTTGGAGTCCTTTGGGCGTGGATCGCCTTGATTTACCACCTGGCCTTCTTCGCACGAATCAGTCCTGCGGCATATGGCTTCGCAGCCGGCTCTGCGGTGGGTGCGGTCGTCTTCATCTGGCAGGGGGTGATTCGACGCAGGCTCTCCTTCCGTTGGGTGCCGGGACTGAATGCCATGGCTGGTGTCGCGCTCATCGCCTTCGCCTTGGTGGTGTACCCGGTCTGGTCGGCCTACGCCGGTCATCCCTATCCGGCGACGCCGACCTTCGGCCTGCCGTGCCCGACAACCATTTTCACCATCGGCCTGCTGTGTTTCGCAGTGCCACCCATGCCGCGCAGCCCGTTGATCGTTCCTTTGCTGTGGTGCCTTGTCGGCGCTCAGGCCGCGTTTCTCCTGGGCGTGCAGCCCGACCTGGGCCTCATTGCCGCCGCTGTGGTGGGCGTGGGCATTTTTGCTGCAGTTGGTCAATATCACCGGGGACTTAAACCATGATCACACGCAGACAATTCGCTGCTTCCACGCCCTGGCTGGTGGCCAGCCCGTTGGTGCTTTCCAGTTGCTCCCAGGAGGCCGCAGCAGACGGTTACGAAGCGGTTGCCCAGCGCACCTGGCAGCCAGGTGCCGCGACAAATCTCAGTGGAGCGACGCTTGGTAGGGAGCTGGTTCGCTGTGCCACCTTGGCCCCATCCAGCCACAATACGCAGTGCTGGAAGTTTGCGATCGACGCCAACGGCAGGTCGATCAGCATCCTGCCCGACCTGGCGCGGCGCTGCCCTGCGGTGGACCCGGACGACCATCACCTCTTTGTATCGCTGGGCTGTGCCACCGAGAACTTGATCCAGGCCGCGCTCGCCCACGGCCTCAAGGGCGAAGCGCAGTTCGACGCCGCCGGCAATACCGTGCGCGTGATCTTCGAACCCACTCGAGCGCAGGCTACTGCGTTGTTCAAGGCTATCCCCGCCCGCCAATGCACGCGCGGTGACTACGACAGCGAGCCCTTGTCCAGCGAAGAACTGGCACTTCTGCAGCGCGCCGGCAGTTCGGAGACCGTGCGCCTGCTGCTGCTGACGGAGCGCCCGGCCATGGAGCAGACGCTGGACTACGTGATTCAAGGCAACACCGCGCAGTTGGCCGACGCCGCCTTCGTCAAGGAGTTGAAGGACTGGATCCGCTTCAATGGCGCTGACGCCGTTCGCATGCGCGACGGGCTCTACAGCGTGTCTTCCGGCAACCCGAACATCCCGTCTTGGATTGGCGACTTGGCCTTTCGCTGGCTTCTGACCGCCAAAGGCGAGAACGACAAATACGCGCGGCAGGTTCGCAGTTCCGCCGGTATCGCGGTCTTCGTGGGCCAAGCGGCCGACAAGGCGCACTGGGTCGAAGTGGGGCGCTGCTACGAGCGCTTCGCGTTGCAGGCCACCGCTTTGGGCATCCGCAATGCCTTCCTGAACCAGCCGGTCGAAGTGGCGGCGTTGCGCCCCCCCTTTGCTACCGCACTGGGCTTGGGTGGCCAACGGCCCGACCTCGTGGTGCGATTCGGTCGCGGCCCGGCCATGCCGCGCTCGTTGCGGCGGCCGGTCGAGGCTGTGCTGGTGTAAGGGATGCGGAAATCACAAATATCCCGTTTCTGGCGGCACTAACGGGCGCATTGCGTCGTTGCAAACCGTTTGTTTAGCGGAGCTAAACGGCGCGTATTGCGCCTAGCACTGCATCCCGTCAGCACTCGCCAAAAATGGTGCATTTGCAATTTCCGCATCCCTAAGCGACATGTTCGAACCAAAGGAACTGCAATGACCATGCTGCTGTGGCTGGGGATCATTCTGGGTGCGCTGGTGGTCATTGCGATCGGATTGCGCGCCGTCGGCGCGTCCCGATGGGCACGGATGATCCGAACGCACACCACCCAGATCGAATCGGGCAGCGTCGACGCCCGGGGCCGACTGCCGTCACCCGCGCGCTTCGATCCGCGGGAACTCGAGGGCCTGCCCGCGCCGGTGCAGCGCTACTTCCGCGCGGTGCTGGAGGACGGGCAGCCGATCATCTCTGCGGCCACCCTCGAGATGGCCGGCACGATGAACATGTCGGCCACCGGCGAGCAATGGAAGCCGTTCACATCGCGGCAGCAGGTGGTCACCCGCAACCCGGGCTTCCTGTGGGACGCCGAGGTGGCCATGTTCCCTGGCTTGCCCGCGCATGTGGAGGACAGCTACATCGCCTGCCACGGCAGGTTGATCGCGAAGGTGTTCGGCTTGTTCACCGTGGCCGACTCGCAAGGCACAGGCGAGATCGCTCGCGGCGAATTCATGCGCTACTTTGCAGAAAGTCCGTGGTATCCCACCGCCTTGCTGCCCAGCCAAGGCGTGCGCTGGCAGGCCGTGGACGATGCTTGCGCCAACGCCACCCTCGTCGATGGCCCGATCACATTGACCCTGCTGTTCCGGTTCAACGACGCTGGCTTGATCGCTTCGGTG
>MNXW01000191.1 GCA_001871515.1 Comamonadaceae bacterium CG2_30_57_122 | reverse complement strand
TGAACAGGCGATACCTGCCCAGGTTCAACCAAGGGCGCGCGTGGCATCGGTGCTGCAGTTGGTGCAACCACAGAGGTTGACTCTGCGGACACCGTGTCAGCCGTGGCTGGGCTTTGCTCTTGCACACGGGCTGCCTCTGGCGCGCTGGCAGCATCACTGGAGCTTTGCGTAAAGTACGACTTGCGTGGTGCAACTTCTTCCTGAAGCGCTTCATCGGATACCAGCGTGGACGGCACGGCATCGTTGCTTTCGCGCTCAGTGCGTTCGCCACGGGGGCGACGTTCACGGCCATAGCGGTCACGTGAGCGTTTTTCTCTGGCTGCGCCATCGGCGCGTGGCTCACCTGCTTGGTTTTCGACGGCTTCCGCGGTTACTGAGGGTACCTGCTCGTCACTCAAATTTTGAGTATTGCTCTCTTGGCTGAGGTTTTCACCGTCTTGTGGCCGTGACCCGCGTGGGCGACGTTCGCCGCGCTCAGGCCGGTTGCCGCGTTCACCTCGCTCGCCGCGATTCGTGCGCTCCGGGCGTGGGTCGGTGCGACCCGCTTCCACAGGGTTGAGCGCTGGCGCATCCTGGGGAATGCTGTTGCTGTCCATGGCTTGTTGATCATTGCGTTCACGTGGGCCGTTGCCACGATCTTGCGCCTGATGCGGGCGTTCACCACGATCACCTCGGCCATTGCGATTGCCGCCACGGCCTTCGCCGCGCCCATCACCCCGACCTTCACCCCGACCTTCACCCCGACCTTCACCACGTGGGCCGCGACCCTCAGGGCGTGGGCCACGGTCACCACGCGGTTCACCACGGCGGCTGCCATCGCGACCGGGACGGCCATCACGGCCACCACGTTTGTCGTCTTTGGCAGGGTCTGCAATAGGAGATTTGGCGTGTACTGGCGTGGCCTCTGGTGTCGCTACAAACAGTGCCTTGAGCCAACCGAAGAAGCCTTTTTCTGCCACGGCAGGAGCCACAACCGTTTTGGCTTGAGACGGCGCAACGGGCGTGACGGCAACAGGGGCTGGTTTGACGGTTGCCACTGGCGCAGGTGCGTCAGGCAAGACACCCTTGATCACCGGGGTCTGGCGGTTGGTGGGCTCTTGCGAGCGGCGGGTCACGGTGGTGGAGTCTTCGATTTCTTCGGCCAGCTTGTAGCTGGCCTGGATGTTGTCCAGCCGTGGGTCGTCGTGTTTCAGACGTTCGAGCTTGTAGTTGGGGGTTTCCAGCGATTTGTTGGGCACCATCAGCACATTGATGCGCTGTTTGAGTTCGATCTTGGCGATTTCGGTGCGTTTTTCGTTCAGCAGGAAAGAGGCCACTTCAACCGGTACCTGGCACAGCACGGAGGCGGTGCTGTCTTTGAGGGATTCTTCCTGAATCACCCGCAAAATTTGCAGTGCACTGGACTCGGTGTCGCGAATGTGGCCGGAACCACCGCAACGCGGGCAGGGTATGGAAGCCCCTTCACTGAGTGCCGGGCGCAGGCGCTGGCGGCTCATCTCCATCAGGCCAAATTTGCTGATGGTGCCAAATTGCACCCGGGCACGGTCTTGACGCAAGGCATCACGCAGGCGGTTTTCCACCTCACGACGGTTGCGGCTTTCTTCCATGTCAATGAAGTCAATGACGATCAGGCCGCCCAAGTCGCGCAGTCGGGCTTGACGCGCCACTTCGTCAGCGGCTTCCAGGTTGGTGCGGGTGGCGGTTTCTTCGATGTCGCCGCCTTTGATGGAGCGCGCGGAGTTCACGTCGACGCTGACCAGCGCCTCTGTGTGGTCGATCACAATCGCGCCACCGCTGGGCAATTGCACCGTGCGGGCGTAGGCGGACTCGATCTGGTGTTCGATCTGGAAGCGCGAGAACAGCGGTGCGTCATCGCGGTAGCGTTTGACGCGGTCGGCGTGCTCGGGCATCACATGGGCCATGAACTGTTGCGCCTGTTCGTACACGTCGTCGGTGTCGATCAGGATGTCGCCGATGTCGTGGTTGAAGTAATCACGAATGGCACGAATCACCAGTGAGGACTCCTGGTAAATCAGGAAAGCACCCTTGGCACCTTTGGCTGCGCCGTCAATGGCTGTCCACAGTTTCAACAGGTAATTCAAGTCCCATTGCAACTCAGGTGCCGCGCGGCCAATGCCAGCGGTGCGGGCAATGATGCTCATGCCGTTGGGGTATTCCAGCTGATCCATGTTTTCTTTGAGCTCAGCGCGGTCTTCGCCCTCAATGCGGCGGCTGACACCACCCCCGCGCGGGTTGTTGGGCATCAACACCACATAACGACCGGCCAGGGAGACAAATGTGGTCAGGGCGGCACCCTTGTTGCCACGCTCTTCTTTTTCAACCTGAACCAGCAGCTCCTGGCCTTCCTTGATGGCATCCTGAATGCGTGCCTGAGAGACCGATACGCCTTGCTGAAAGTATTGACGCGAGATTTCCTTGAACGGTAAAAAGCCGTGACGCTCTTCACCGTAGTCGACAAAGCAGGCTTCAAGTGACGGCTCAACGCGTGTCACCACGGCTTTGTAGATGTTGCCCTTGCGCTGTTCGCGCCCTTCAATTTCGATTTCGTAGTCGAGCAGTTTTTGTCCGTCGACGATGGCAAGGCGGCGTTCTTCAGCCTGCGTTGCGTTGATCAGCATCCGTTTCATGGGTAGCGTTCCTTCAATTTAAATATCAAGCAAAAAGCCCTATAGGGCTTTGATGACACACAAACTGACGCTTTGAAACAAGGAGGAAAAGCCGGAGAACCCGAACTCACACAATGAGTCTGGGTATGGGCGCGTGGAGGGGAGCGAGAGGGTTTGAGGAAGAATCAGCTATTGATCTAATAGCGTGTTGCGCCGTATCAAAGGGCGCAGGCGGCTGATGCATGCCAAAAAACAGCACGTTTGCGCGCTGCAGGCATGAGGTCATCAGGGTCATCAGGACAAACATTTCGCTTCATTCCATTCACAGCTTGAGCAGCTGTGAATTTTGGGTATTCCAATTCTGGGTTTCAAGACGCCGTTTTAACCTGCCACTCAGGCTGCCATGGACAACGGCTGGTTGAACATTTGCAGCGGGTGCAGCGGGCGGTATCGACTTTACTGGCAAGACCTGCGGTGTGTGAACTAAACTTCACCGACTCAACAGATGAACTTACTGTTAAATCAACCACTTAAACGTCACACTGCCAGTGAAACACATTATAGGGGTCAAACCCACACCCCTTGCGCCCGAAGTCAAAATCGTCCTTGTCGATGAGAACAGCGTGGGCCAGCGGGTCGACAATTTTTTGCTGCGCCAGTTCAAAGGCGTGCCCAAAACCCATGTGTACCGCATGATCCGCAGCGGTGAGGTGCGCGTGAACAAGGGGCGTGTGGCCGCCGATACCCGCCTTGAGGAAGGCGATTTGGTGCGCTTGCCACCGGTGCGCATTTCAGAACGCGTGGCTGAAAAAGCCCAGGCCATGCAGACCCAGGTGCAGCGCATGGTGCCCGCCCGCGACTTTGCCGTGTTGCTGGAAGATGATCATTTGCTGGTCATCAACAAGCCCGCCGGGGTGGCGGTGCATGGCGGCTCGGGGGTGAGTTTTGGCGTGATCGAGCAGCTGCGCATGGCGCGTCCGCAGGCCAAATTTCTGGAACTGGTGCACCGGCTGGATCGTGAAACCAGCGGCATTTTGCTGGTGGCCAAGAAACGCAGCGCGCTGAAAAACCTGCAGGATCAGTTCCGCGAACGCCAAACCGGCAAGACTTACCTGGCCATGGTGCGCGGCCAGTGGCCAGCCAAACTCAAGGTGCTGGACAAGCCCTTGCACAAGTATTTGCTTGGTGGCAGCGATGCCCAGGCCGGTGAGCGGCGGGTCAAAGTGGTGTCGCGCGACGACCCCGATGGCATGCCTTCGGTGACGCTGGTGAAGGTGCGTGAGCATCTGACCCAAGGCTCCCTTCTTGAGGTGACCATCAAAACCGGCCGCACGCACCAGATTCGGGTGCATCTGGCCAGCGAAGGTTTCCCGATTTTGGGCGATGACAAGTATGGCGACTTTGAACTCAACAAGGCGCTGGCACGTGCCAATGTCTTGCCCGGCCTCAAGCGCATGTTTTTGCACGCCTGGCGTTTGCAGTTCAATCACCCCGCCACCGGCGAGCGTTTGGAATTGCTGGCAGAGTTGCCGTCCGAGTTGTCTCAATTTTCTTCCACCTCAGCTGCTTGAGTTCCACCTTCATGACCCCACGACGTTTTGACCTGATCGCCTTTGACTGGGATGGCACCCTGTTCGATTCCACCGCCATCATTGCGCGCTGCATTCAGGCGGCGGTGTGCGATGTGGGTGGCCAAGAGCCTACGTTTGAAGCCGCCTCCTATGTGATTGGCATGGGCTTGATGCAGGCGCTGGCGCATGCCGCACCGGATGTGCCAGAGGCACTTTATCCAAAATTGGGTGACCGTTACCGTCATCATTACTTTGCCATCCAGCATGAGATCAACCTGTTTGAAGGTGTGTTGCCGATGCTCTCAGACCTGAAGGCACGCGGTTACCTGTTGGTGGTGGCCACCGGCAAAAGCCGCCGTGGTCTGGATGAGGCCTTGGCCACGTCCACCCTGGCGGGAACCTTTGATGCCTCGCGTACCGCCGACCAGACGGCAGGCAAGCCAGACCCCCTGATGCTGCGTGAGCTCATGGCCGAGTTTGATGTGCCCCCACAGCGCACCCTGATGATTGGCGACACCACCCACGACCTGCAAATGGCGCTGAACGCCGGTTGCGCCAGTGTCGGCGTGAGCTATGGCGCCCATGAGCCTGAGGTGTTTGATGCCCTCTCGCCCCTGTACGTGGCGCACAACGTGGCACAACTGCATGACTGGTTGCGTGCCCATGCCTGATAAACGCAGGGTGCAGCAAGCAGTTTTGCTTTGCTCGTCCGAAGCCCTGGTCGACAGCGGCAAGGCCGTGCCGTTTGAGGTGCTGTACTACGGTAAACCTGAGGCGGCTTTTGCGGTGCGTTACCAGGGGCAAGTGCATGCCTACCTGAACCGCTGCAGCCATGTGCCGATGGAAATGGACTACCAGCCCAACGAGTTTTTTGACTCCACAGGCCACTGGCTGATGTGTGCCACGCACGGTGCCATGTACGCCCCGCAAAGCGGGCACTGCCGCATGGGGCCGTGCCGTGGGGGCTTGGTCAAAATTGAGGTGTCAGAAACCGACGGTGTGGTGCACTGGCATACTGCAGACAAATTTCAACCTGTTATTTGATATGAACGAACCTGTCAACGAAGCGGGAGCCTCCGCTTCCACTGCTCAAGAATTTAAGCAAAATGAGCCTCTAGCCCAGGATAATAAAGGGCAGTCAGCTATGAAAAACGAAGCGTTTCGGGATGAATCTGAATCCCGCACCTGGGAGCGTGCCACGCTAGAGAAGCTGGCGTTTGCAAGCTTGCACGAACAACGTCTGGCACGGCGTTGGCGCATCGCCGTGCGCCTGGCCTGGCTGGTGTTTTTTGTGGCCTTGGCCTGGCTTGGTTTTAGCGAGGGCACAGCTGGCAAAAACGTGACCACACCGCACACTGCGGTGATCGAGATCAAGGGTGAAATTGCCTCAGGTGCCGAGGCCAGTGCCGATTTGATTGTGTCGTCCTTGCGCGCTGCGTTTGAGGACAGCGGAGCGCAAGCGGTGGTGTTGCTGATCAACTCCCCCGGCGGCAGCCCAGTGCAGGCTGGCATCATCAATGACGAGATCAAACGCCTAAAAGCCTTGTACAAAAAACCGGTTTATGCGGTGGTGGAAGAGTCGGCGGCCTCGGCGGCTTACTACATTGCAGTGGCCGCAGACCAAATTTTTGTCGACAAAGCCAGTATTGTCGGCAGCATTGGCGTGTTGATGGACGGGTTTGGCTTTACCGGGCTGATGGACAAACTGGGTGTGGAGCGTCGCTTGATGACAGCCGGTGCCAATAAAGGATTTCTGGATCCGTTCAGTCCCCAGACCGATACCCAGCGTGCCTATGCTCAAACCATGCTGGACCAGATTCACCAGCAGTTCATTGCCGTGGTGAAAGAAGGGCGCGGGGCGCGGCTGAAAGAAACGCCAGAAACCTTTAGCGGCCTGTTTTGGAGCGGCCAGCAAGCCATTGAACTGGGACTGGCTGACCAGCTGGGCAGCCTGGACTTTGTCGCCCGTGAGGTGGTCAAAGCCGAGGAGATCATTGACTACACCCGACGCGACAACGTGGCCGAACGCCTGGTCAAACGCTTTGGTGCAGCCATGGGGTCGGGGGCTGTTCAAGCCTTGAAAGCGACGGCGGCTCTGCATTGAGGCACAGTCATCAGCTCGTCATTCGGGTTGATAGCATCTCAACTCCGCACGCGAGCCAGCCGTTATCAAAGAAACAAGATACTTGTTTCTTGTGAGGCTGCACCAACCGCGCTTTTTCAGCGTCCCAGCGCGAACACGGCAGGTGTTGCGTTGTCCAGCGTGTGAGTCACAGTTTTCCACTGTTTGGTGGTGTGGCTGACGGTGCTGGCAAGGCTCAGGGTCAACCCGCTGCTGACGGCCAGCCGGGTGTTGGCTTGCAGGGTGTGCAGCAGAGCCTGCAGCATGACCAGATTGCGGTACGGAGTTTCAATGAACAACTGGGTCTGACCGGTTTTCAGCGCCAGGCTTTCCAGCTCCCGGATGCGGCTCACACGATCCTGGGGGTCTTGCGGCAGGTAACCCACAAACGCAAAGTTTTGACCATTCAGGCCACTGGCCGCCAGTGCCATCAACAACGACACCGGCCCCACCAACGCAATCACCTGCAAACCCAAGTCGTGCGCGGCGCGCACCACCGACGATCCGGGGTCTGCCACCGCGGGCATGCCCGCTTCACTGACCAGTCCGATGTCATAGCCCGCCAGCGCAGGTTGCAGCAGAGGGCGGGCATCAAAGTTACCGCTGTGGTCGCCTTTTTTGTGCACCTCACGCGGCAACTCCACCAAGGACAGCGCTTGAATGGGTTGGCACAGCGGCGTGATGTCGTTCACGCGCTTGAGGTAGGCGCGTGCTGACTTGGCGTTTTCGCAAATCCAGTGGCTCAGGCCAGCGGCCGCATTGAGCGTGCCCAGGGGCATGGTGGCCTGCAGTTCAGGCAGCTCGGTGCAGCCAAAGTCCAGCGGGGCGGGCACCAGAAACAGGCGACCCTTGGTGCGGGTGGGGGCAGTTGCCGAGGGGGTTGGGATGGTCGGCATGTTCACAGCACCTTGATGCCGGCGGCAGTCAGCAAATGGCAGGTTCTGATCAACGGCAGGCCAATCAGGGCAGTGGGGTCGTCGTTGTCGATGCGCGCCAGCAAGGCAATGCCGAGCCCCTCGCTTTTGGCGCTGCCGGCACAGTCGTAGGGGCGCTCGGCTTGTAAATAGGCTTCAATTTGTGCGTCCGTCAGCGTCCTGAACAGCACCTTGACCTGTGCCAGTTCAGTTTGGGCAAAACCATTGGCCAGGCACACCACGCTAACCGCGGTTTGAAAAATCACCGTCTGGCCGCGCATGCGTTGCAGTTGCGCCACCGCGCGCTCGTGTGTACCGGGTTTACCCAAGGCCTCGCCCTGGAGGTCGGCCACCTGGTCTGAGCCGATCACCACTGCTTGCGGGTGTTGACGAGCCACCGCCTGGGCTTTGGCCAGAGCCAGTCTCAAGGCCATTTGTTCGGGGCGTTCTTGGGGCAGGGCAGCCTCATCGACGGCCGGTGAGACGCACATGAAGGGCAAATGCAAACGCTCCAGGAGCTGGCGGCGGTAGGCCGAGGTGGAGGCCAGAATCAGCTGGCGGGCGGTGTTTTCAGTCATGGCGGGATTCTCTTACACTGCAGCCATGCGTGAACAAACACCCCCTAAAAAACTCGATATCAAGTCATTTGCAACCTCTGCCACAAGCTTGTCGGGGCAAAGTTTGCTATCAAATTTCAATCGCTTAACTGAAGAAACACAAGGGCTAGGGGCTGAAAACACCTTGAAATGGGCAGCGCAAGGCGAACTCAAGCCCGATCCGGCCGGGCAAGCGCAGGCGAGGCTGCATCTGCAGGTAGAGGTCAGCTTGCCCTTGACCTGCCAGCGTTGTCTGAGCCCGGTTGAGGTGCTGGTTCAGATCGATCAGTCATTCAGGTTTGTGGCCACCGAAGCCCAGGCCGAATTGGAAGACGATGCATCGCCTGAGGACTTGCTGGTGCTGAGCCCCGACTTTGACCTGGCTGCCCTGATTGAAGATGAAGTGCTGATGGATTTGCCGGTGGTGCCGCGCCATGACACCTGCCCGGTAGCGCTCAAGCTCTCGGTTGCGGATGCTGGTTTTGAGCCTGAAGCCCCCAAGCCCAATCCTTTTGCCGTGCTGGCGGGTCTGAAAGACCGCAAACCATCCTGAAATTTTGGTGGTGCAGATGGTCGGCAAGCAATCGGCTTCGGTTATACTCTGCAGTCTTTGCGTACCGACCACGTGCGCGTTTAGTTTAACCAACCCCGTTGCTGCTACCCTGGCAGCTCAAACGCTTTAGGAGCGCCAACATGGCCGTCCAACAAAACAAAAAGTCCCCTTCCAAGCGCGGTATGCACCGCTCGCACAACGCTTTGGTCGTTCCCGGCATTGCCGTGGAAGCCACTACCGGTGAAACGCATTTGCGTCACCACATCAGCCCGAACGGTTTTTACCGTGGCCGTCAGGTGCTGAAAACAAAATCTGAAGCCTAAATTCGTTCAGGCACCCAAAGCCCGGGGCTACCTTTTTGTGTAGCCCCGGGCTTTTGCATTTGTGGATTGTTGTGAATTGATTTTCTTGAGTCCGGCCCATGAAGCTGGACTTGTTTTGATAGTTTTTTGGGCGACCTTTTAAACATGATCACGATTGCTGTTGATTGCATGGGCGGAGACCATGGCCCCTGTGTCACTTTGCCGGCTTGCACGCGTTTTCTGGATCAGCATGCGGACGTGCAGTTGATTCTGGTGGGCTTGCCCGAGAGCATGGCGGCTTTTTCCCACGCCCGAGCCCGGGTGGTGCTGGCCAGTGAAGTGGTGGCCATGGATGACCCGCTGGAAGTGGCCTTGCGGCGTAAAAAAGATTCGTCGATGCGTGTGGCAATCATGCAGGTCAAAGACGGTGCGGCGCAAGCCGCGGTATCTGCCGGCAATACGGGGGCTTTGATGGCGATCTCACGCTATCTTCTAAAAACACTTGAGGGAATTGACCGCCCCGCCATTGCCGGACAAATTCCCAATGCCAAAGGACAGGCCACCACGGTGCTTGACATGGGTGCCAATGTGGACTGCACCGCTGAACATCTGTTGCAGTTTGCGGTGATGGGGTCCGCGCTGGTGTCGGTACTCAGCGGCGAAGAAAATCCAACAGTGGGTTTGCTTAATATTGGTGAAGAGGCCATTAAAGGTAATGAAATCATTAAAAAAACTGGTGAATTGCTGCGATCTGCAGCCAAAGCGGGCGATTTGAATTTTTACGGCAATGTCGAAGGCAATGACATCTTCAAGGGTACGGCTGACATTGTGGTGTGCGATGGTTTTGTGGGTAATGTGGCGCTGAAAGCCAGTGAAGGCCTGGCTGGGATGATTGTTGATTTTCTAAAACGAGAGTTTTCAAGAAATATTTTTACCAAATTGTCAGCATTGGCTGCTTACCCGGTGATATCTGCGCTTAAAAAGCGCATGGACCACCGGCGCTACAACGGCGGTGCCCTGCTGGGCTTGCGTGGGCTGGTCTTCAAAAGTCACGGGTCAGCCGACGAATTGGCTTTTGGTTACGCATTAGGCCGGGCGTATGATGCAGCCCGAAATCATTTACTGGATCGGGTTCGGGTCAAAATCGCGCATGCAGCGCCCTTGTTGGGGAATGCGGTAGAGACGTTCAAGCCGGAGCCGATCGTCGCGGACTGAGACATGAAAATCTATTCAAAAATCACCGGCACGGGCAGCTACCTTCCGCCCAGACGTTTAACCAATGCTGATCTGGTTGCCCAGTTGGCCACCCAAGGCATTGAATCCAGTGACGAGTGGATTGTGGAACGTACCGGCATCCGGGCGCGCCATTTTGCTGATGCTGGGGTCAACAGCAGCGATTTGGCCGTTCAGGCCTCGCGCCAGGCTTTGGCTGCAGCGGGCGTGGACGCCAAAGACATTGATTTGGTGATCGTCGGCACCTCTACGCCAGACATGGTGTTTCCCTCTACCGCTTGTATCTTGCAAGGCAAACTCGGCATCCAGGGTGGCCCGGCCTTTGATGTGCAAGCGGTGTGCAGCGGTTTTATTTATGCCCTGACCTTGGCGGATTCGCTGATTCGTTCAGGCACGGCCAAGAAAGCGCTGGTGGTCGGGGCTGAAGTGTTTTCGCGCTTGCTTGACTTTAAAGACCGGACCACTTGCGTGCTGTTTGGTGATGGTGCTGGCGCGGTGGTGCTAGAAGCCTCCAAAGAGCCGGGTATTTTGGCCACCGACATCCATGCTGACGGGCAGCACACGGCCATGTTGTGTGTGCCGGGTCATGTGTGTGGTGGCCAGGTGCTGGGTGAACCCCTGTTGCGCATGGACGGCCAGGCGGTTTTCAAGCTGGCCGTGGGCGTGCTGGATGAAGCCGCGCGGGCCGTGCTTGCCAAAGCGGGTAAAACGGCGGCTGATATTGACTGGCTGGTGCCCCACCAGGCCAATATTCGCATCATGCAAAGCACCGCGCGCAAATTGAAAATGTCCATGAACAAGGTGGTGGTCACGGTTGACCAGCATGGCAATACCTCCGCCGCCTCGATTCCGTTGGCGCTCGATACGGCGCTGCGCAGTGGTCAGGTCAAACCGGGGCAAACACTGTTAATGGAAGCGGTGGGCGGCGGTTTTACCTGGGGTGCAGTGCTACTTAAATTGTAGCTATTAGCCCATATATAATAAGGGCTACAGGTCAATTTTGTTTATTTTTTTAACACCATGAAACCATTCGCTTTTGTATTTCCGGGTCAGGGCTCGCAGTCGGTGGGCATGCTCGACGGCTGGGCTGACCATGTGCAGGTGCGTGAAGCGCTGGCCGAAGCCTCCGAGGCGCTGGGTGAGGACATGGCGCGCCTGATCAAAGACGGACCCAAAGAAGCACTGGCGCTGACGACCAACACCCAGCCGGTGATGCTGGTCGCGGGTGTGGCGGCTTACCGCGTCTGGATGGCTGAAGTGGGTGTGGCTCCGCAAGCCGTGGCCGGACATTCCTTGGGCGAATATTCTGCACTGGTGGCAGCTGGTGTGTTGACTCTGGCACAGGCCGCACCGCTGGTGCGTTTCAGAGCCCAGGCCATGCAGCAAGCCGTGCCGGTGGGGCAAGGTGCCATGGCGGCCATTCTGGGGCTGGATGCTTCAAAAGTGATAGCTGGTTGCGCAATTGTGACGAGGGCTATGGGTGAAAATAGCTCTGAAGTGGTGGAGGCTGTTAATTTCAATGACCCCGGCCAAACGGTGATTGCGGGTTCCAAAGCAGCCGTTGAGAAAGCCTGTGTGACCCTGAAAGAAATGGGCGCCAAGCGTGCTTTGCCCCTGCCGGTGTCGGCGCCGTTTCATTCCAGCCTGATGAAGCCTGCGGCCCTCAAGCTCAAAGCCAAACTGGATGACACCGTGTTTGCAGCCCCGCAACTTGCCGTGGTCAACAACATTGATGTGGCGGTGGAGCATGACGCTGACCGGATGCGTGATGCCTTGTACCGTCAGGCCTTTGGCCCGGTGCGTTGGGTCGAGTGCGTGCAAGCCATGGCTGCACGCGGTCTACCCACCTTGGTCGAATGCGGCCCAGGCAAGGTACTCGCGGGCATGACTCGGCGCATCAATCCGGACATGCAGGGCTTGCCACTGTTTGATACAGCCAGCCTGGCAGAAGTTAATACCTTTCTAATGGAAGCCTGAATCCATGAGCGAGATCAAATTTGAAGGCCAGGTCGCCCTGGTCACCGGTGCATCGCGCGGCATTGGTGCAGCCATCGCGCTGGAGCTGGCCAAGCGTGGCTTGAAGGTGATTGGCACCGCCACCACCGAAGACGGCGCGGCCAAGCTCAACCAAACCCTGTCAGCCTACCCTGGCTGCAGCGGCCGGGCGCTGAATGTGAACGATGCAGCCGGTGTGGACGCACTGATTGATAACGTGGTCAAAACCCACGGCGGCTTGCAAATATTGGTGAACAACGCCGGCATCACCCGCGACAACCTGGCCATGCGCATGAAAGATGACGAATGGGATGCTGTGCTCGACACCAATCTCAAGGCGGTGTTCCGCATGAGCCGTGCCGTGATGCGTACCATGATGAAACAGCGTTATGGCCGCATCATCAGCATCACCTCGGTGGTCGGCGCGTCCGGTAATCCGGGGCAAGCCAATTACGCGGCGGCAAAAGCCGGCGTGGCAGGCATGACCCGCGCCCTGGCGCGTGAACTGGGTTCGCGCAACATCACAGTGAACTGCGTCGCCCCGGGCTTTATTGAAACCGACATGACGGCGCAGTTGGCTGACGAGCAACAAAAAGCGTTGTTGTCACAAATTCCGCTGGGCCACTTGGGCAAACCGACTGACATTGCACATGCGGTGGCTTACTTGGCCTCGCCGCAGGCAGCCTATGTCACCGGGCAGGAGTTGCATGTCAACGGGGGCATGTACATGTAAGCGAGATCGTTTATAAACAAGCGTATTTTTTTCAGTTAGAGGCCAGCCTGGAGCACCTGTTCCAAGCCCGGCTAAAATCATTAATCTTTTTACAACCCTCAGAGGGAATCCATGAGCGATATTGAAGCACGCGTTAAAAAAATCATTGCCGAGCAACTCGGTGTTGAAGAATCCCAAGTCACCAACGAAAAAGCCTTTGTGGCTGATCTGGGAGCCGACTCTTTGGACACCGTTGAACTGGTGATGGCGCTGGAAGATGAATTTGGCATTGAAATCCCTGACGAAGACGCTGAAAAAATCACCACCGTGCAAAACGCCGTCGATTACGCCAATACGCACAAGAAGGCTTGAGTCTTGCGGCGGTTTCCCGGTGAAGCCGCAAATGTTCAAAAGACCGTGAAGAGGCTGTAAGCAGTCCTTCACCTTAAATTCCATTTGTAGTCAGGCCTGTCAATGGCTTGGCTTGTGTTTTACAAACCACAGACTGTTGATCCTATGTCCCGTCGTCGTGTTGTTGTCACCGGTTTAGGTTGTGTCAGTCCCGTGGGTAACACGGTCGACATCACCTGGGCCAATCTGTTGGCAGGTCAGCCGGGTATTGGCTTGATCACCAAGTTTGATGCCTCCACTTTTAACTGCAAAGTTGCTGGTGAAGTCAGAGGTTTTGATGTGGAGTCCTACATGAGCGCCAAAGAGGCTCGTGCCATGGACACCTTCATTCATTACGGCATTGCTGCCGCCGCACAAGCTGTGGCGGATGCAGGCTTGCCCACGGGTGATGCCCTGGATGAAGAACTTGCCTGCCGCATTGGTTGCGTGATCGGCTCCGGCATTGGTGGACTGCCCATGATTGAGGATGTGCATGCTGAATATGTTCATCGCGGAGCACGCCGAATTTCCCCATTTTTTGTACCCTCGACCATCATCAACATGATCGCTGGTCATGTGTCGATCCGTTTTGGTTTCAAGGGACCCAATCTGGCTATCGTGTCGGCTTGCACCACCGGCTTGCACAGCATTGGCCAGGCCGGCCGCATGATCGAATACGGTGATGCCGATGTGGTCGTGGCGGGTGGTTCCGAGGCCGCTGTGTCGCCCCTCGGTGTGGGTGGTTTTGCCGCCATGCGTGCCTTGAGTACCCGCAACGATGACCCCGCCACCGCATCGCGCCCGTTCGACAAAGACCGTGATGGGTTTGTGCTGGGTGAAGGTGCTGGCGTGATGGTGCTGGAAGAGTACGAACACGCCAAAGCCCGGGGTGCCAAAATCTACGCTGAATTGGCGGGGTTTGGTATGAGCGCCGATGCGGGTCACATGACCGCGCCCAACATGGACGGCCCACGCCGTGCCATTGTGAATGCGCTGCGCAACGCGGGTGTCAATGCCGATCAGGTCAACTATGTCAACGCCCACGGCACGTCTACGCCGCTGGGTGATATCAATGAATCCAACGCCATTAAAGCGGCGTTGGGCGACCAGGCCAAGCGTGCGGTGGTGAACTCCACCAAGTCCATGACGGGTCACTTGCTCGGTGGTGCAGGCGGCCTGGAGTCGGTGGTGACGGTGCTGGCGTTGCACCATCAAAAGAGCCCGCCCACCATCAACATCTTTAATCAAGACCCAGAGTGTGACCTGGATTACTGTGCCAATACCGCACGCGACATGAAGATTGAGGTGGCCATCAAGAATAATTTTGGTTTTGGTGGCACCAATGGCTCCCTGGTATTCAAACGCGCGCCTTGATCCAGCTTCGGCATAGCCCGAAGGCTTGGGTCACAGGTCTCTGCAATGCATAACGCCCCAGCGGTTACTTATCCGGTGGGGCGTTCGCATGTTCAGGCATCGCTGCTGGGGGTGTTGATGGTTTGTGAAATTTTGGCGCTGCTGGTTTGGTTTGTGTCGGTGGATACGATCGGCTGGCTGCAAGTCGCTGCCTGCGGCTTGGTGGCGCTGGTCTGCGCTTTCGCTTGGGTTTTCTGGTGGCGAACCCCTCAAGGTCAACTGTCCTGGAATGGTAGCGTCTGGGGCTGGTCTTGGGGCACAGGCTCGGGGCAGGTGAAGCCCGAGCTGATTCTGGATTTTCAAGCGGCCATGTGCTTGCGTCTGGTGGATTTACAAAGCAGCCGCATGAGTTGGGTTTGGCCAGAGAGGCGCACTTGTCCGACGCGCTGGCGGGCTCTTCGCCGTGCCTTGCATGATTCCTCAGGTTTCAAAGGGCCGGATACCTCTGAGCAGTTGCCGACAGCGTTGAGCACATCGGGGTCGGCATCATGACACCTTTGGACATCAACGCATCGCCGCCGCAGACACCGGACAACCCGGATGCCTTGTTGGTGGCACGCGCCGTGGCGGGGGATCAGTCCGCCTATGAATTGCTGGTGATCAAGTACCAGCGCCGGGTGGAACGTTTGATTGGTCGCATGGTACGTGACGTAGACCTGGTGGAAGACATTGCCCAGGAGACCTTTTTACGTGCTTACCGTGCCTTGCATCAATTCCGGGGCGATGCCCAGTTTTACACCTGGCTGTACCGCATTGCGGTGAACACGGCCAAGATGTTTCTGCTGGAGCTGAAGCGCGACCGCTCTTTCACCGAAGCTTCGATGCCGCCAGCGGATGATGAAAATGAAACTTTTTACGCCAGACATGAACCAAGTACCGACGAGACACCAGAGTCGGTGATGGCCGCCAAGGAAATCGCCGTGGCGGTGAATGCGGCGCTGGAGGCTTTGCCGCCTGATTTGAAACAGGCGATCACGTTGCGGGAAATGGATGGCATGAGTTACGAAGACATTGCAGCTTTGATGAACTGCCCGATGGGTACGGTGCGCTCACGCATCTTCAGGGCACGTGAAGCCATCTCTGCAAAAGTCAAACCGATGCTGGAAAAACAAACTGGCAAGCGTTGGTAAGGGATGTGGAAATTGCAAATGTGCCGTTTATGGCGAGTGCTGACGGGATGCAGTGCTAGGCGCAAGACGCGCCGTTTAGCTCTGCTAAACAAGTGGATTGAAACGACGCAATGCGCCCGTCAGTGCCGCCGGAAAAGGGATATTTGTAATTTCTGCATCCCTAAGGCTTGGCTACATGCACGACACGAAGACGATCTGAGAAATGAAGGTGAATCATGACTGATC
>MNXW01000050.1 GCA_001871515.1 Comamonadaceae bacterium CG2_30_57_122 | reverse complement strand
TTCGTATTCGACGTGGGCGGTGTTGATGGTGATGCCGCGGGCTTTTTCTTCGGGCGCTGCGTCGATTTGGTCGTAGGCCTTGGCAGAGCCGCCAAACTTGGCTGCCAGCACGGTGGTGATGGCTGCAGTCAGGGTGGTTTTGCCATGGTCAACGTGACCGATGGTGCCCACATTGACGTGGGGCTTGGTGCGCGTGAATTTCTCTTTTCCCATTTCGATTCCTTAAAAGAACATTGCCCGTGGATTGGTTTTATGTCTGCATTTCGTCACTTGATCCTTGGCCACGGGCAGCCACGGGTGCGAAATCGCAGACAGGTTGAAATTAGACGGGGTCAGAGCACATCGCTGCGCGAGTGATCTGGGGTTCTACATCTAGTCAGATGGGGTCAGAGCACATCGCTGCGCGAGTGATCTGGGTTCAAATACATCTAGTCAGATGGGGTCAGAGCACATCGCTGCGCGAGTGATCTGGGGTTCAAATACATCTAGTCAGATGGGGTCAGAGCACATCGCTGCGCGAGTGATCTGACCCCAAATCTCAGGTTATTACTTTGCTCTTGCTGCCATGATGGCTTCAGACACATTGCGCGGGGCTTCCGTGTAGTGCTTGAATTCCATCGTGTAGGTGGCACGACCTTGCGACATGGAGCGCAGGGTGGTCGAGTAGCCAAACATTTCAGACAATGGCACTTCGGCGCGGATGGCCTTGCCACCGCCCACCATGTCTTCCATGCCCTGAACCATACCGCGGCGTGAGGACAAGTCACCCATCACGTTACCCGCGTAGTCTTCGGGTGTTTCCACTTCTACCGACATCATGGGCTCGAGAATCACCGGACTCGCTTTGCGGCAGCCTTCTTTGAAGCCAAAGATGGCAGCCATCTTGAAGGCCAGTTCATTCGAGTCGACGTCATGGTAGGAACCAAAGTGCAAAGTCACCTTGACATCCACCACAGGGTAGCCTGCCAGCACGCCTTGCGTCACGGCCTCAAAGATGCCTTTTTCAACCGCAGGAATGTATTCACGCGGCACCACGCCGCCTTTGATCGCATCCACAAATTCGATGCCTTTACCGGCTTCATTGGGCTCAATCTTCAGAACCACGTGGCCATACTGACCTTTACCACCGGACTGACGAACAAACTTGCCTTCAGCATCTTCGATGGTCTTGCGAATGGTTTCGCGGTAAGCCACTTGCGGTTTACCCACATTGGCTTCCACACCAAATTCGCGCTTCATGCGGTCGACAATGATTTCAAGGTGCAGTTCACCCATGCCGCCAATCAGGGTTTGACCTGATTCTTCGTCGGTTTTGACGCGGAAAGAAGGATCTTCCTGAGCCAAGCGCTGCAGGGCAATACCCATTTTTTCCTGGTCAGCCTTGGTTTTTGGCTCCACCGCCTGGGTGATCACAGGTTCAGGGAACACCATACGCTCCAAGGTGATGACAGCAGACGGGTCACACAAGGTTTCACCGGTGGTCACATCCTTCAAGCCAATGCAAGCAGCGATATCGCCAGCCACAATTTCGCTCACTTCTTCGCGCTTGTTGGCGTGCATTTGCACAATACGGCCAATGCGCTCTTTTTTGCCACGCACCGGGTTGTAGACCGTGTCACCCTTGGTCAGCACACCAGAATAAACACGCACAAAAGTCAATTGACCCACAAACGGATCGGTCATCAGCTTGAAGGCCAGGGCAGAGAATTTTTCTTTGTCGTCAGCCTTACGCGTGACTTCTTTTTCATCTTCGTCAAAACCAGGAACAGGTGGCACATCAAGCGGCGAAGGCATGAGTTCAATCACTGCATCCAGCATGCGCTGCACACCCTTGTTCTTGAAGGCCGTACCACACAACATAGGCTGGATTTCACATGCGATGGCGCGTGTACGCAGACCCAAGGTGATTTCTTCTTCAGTCAAATCGCCTTCTTCAAGGTATTTATTCATCAGCTCTTCATTGGCTTCAGCCGCAGCTTCCACCATCTTTTCACGCCACTCTTTGGCCTGTGCCAGCATGTCTGCAGGAATTTCTTCAAAGCTGAACTTCATGCCCTGCGAAGCTTCATCCCAAATGATGGCTTTCATCTTGCGCAAATCGATCACACCGACGAAATTTTCTTCTGCGCCAATCGGGATCACGATCGGCACCGGGTTGGCTTTCAGGCGCAACTTCATCTGGTCTACAACCTTGAAGAAGTTGGCACCGGTACGATCCATCTTGTTCACAAAGGCCAGACGTGGCACTTTGTACTTGTTGGCCTGACGCCACACGGTTTCAGACTGTGGCTGCACACCACCCACGGCGCAGTAAACCATGCAGGCACCGTCGAGGACGCGCATTGAGCGCTCCACTTCAATCGTGAAGTCCACGTGGCCGGGGGTGTCAATGATGTTGATGCGGTGTTCGGCAAAATTGGCTTCCATGCCTTTCCAGAAGCAGGTGGTAGCCGCAGAAGTAATGGTGATGCCACGCTCTTGCTCTTGTTCCATCCAGTCCATGGTGGCCGCGCCATCATGCACTTCACCGATTTTGTGGTTCACACCGGTGTAAAACAGAATACGTTCGGTGGTGGTAGTTTTACCAGCGTCGATGTGCGCAGAAATACCGATGTTGCGGTAGCGCTCAATGGGGGTATGGCGAGCCATGATGAATCCTTAGGTGATCAGTATCTATAAAGACAAAAGGCCACCCGGATGGCGGCCTGGGTGCACAGCTTTCAGACCATCTGAAAGCCGCGCTGTTGGTTTTAGAAACGGAAGTGAGAGAACGCCTTGTTGGCTTCAGCCATGCGGTGGACTTCATCACGCTTTTTCATGGCACCACCACGACCTTCGGTGGCTTCCATCAGCTCGTTGGCCAAGCGCAGTGCCATGGATTTTTCACCACGCTTGCGGGCGGCCTCCTTGATCCAGCGCATGGACAAGGCCAGACGACGAACCGGACGCACTTCAACAGGCACTTGGTAGTTGGCACCACCGACACGGCGCGACTTCACTTCAACCAGCGGCTTGACATTGTTGATGGCCATGGTGAAGGCCTCAACCGGGTCTTTGCCGGGGTTCTTCTTTTCGATTTGCTCCAGGGCACCGTAAATGATGCGCTCTGCAACTGCTTTTTTGCCGCCTTCCATGATCACGTTCATGAATTTGGACAGCTCGACATTGCCGAATTTAGGATCCGGCAGGATTTCA
>MNXW01000253.1 GCA_001871515.1 Comamonadaceae bacterium CG2_30_57_122 | reverse complement strand
CTACTATTTTTATAGCTTATAGCCCTTGTAAATAAAGGGCTAGAGGCATTATTTGTTGATAAATCGTAGTGCGCGCCAGCCCAGCAGCAGCAGCAACACAGCGGCGTACACCAGCACATCTGCAAAGTCATTTTTGGCAGCACGCATCCAATAAAAATGAAGTATGGCCAAGCCAGCCACCAGGTACACCACCCGGTGAAGCCGCTGCCAATTTTTACCACCCAATGCCTTGATGGCCCGGTTGAACGAGGTCAACGCCAGGCCGGTGAGCAGCACAAACGCACTGAACCCCACCAAAATAAAAGGCCGCTTGGCAATGTCTTTGGCAATGTCCGCCACCTCAAAACCCATGTCAAACCCGCTGTAACTCAATAAGTGCAACAGCACATAAAAGTAGACAAACAAACCCAGCATGCGTCGAAACCGCGCCAGCGCTGGGCTACCGGTGAGCACGCGCAGTGGGGTTACCGCCAGCACCACGCACAACATGCGCAAGCTCCAGTCGCCCGTGGCCCGAACCAGCGCCTGCGCCGGGTTGGCTCCCAACTGGTCGAACACCACCGCCCACACCAGGCTGGCCAGCGGCAGCAGGGCCAGCACAAACACCAGCGGCTTGGCCAAGGGATGCAAGCCCCAGTGTTTGGTTCGTGGCAACAGACCCACAATGGCAGCAGAGGTCATCAAAAGTACTTTTTCAGATCCATGCCCGCATACAGCTGACCGACCTGCGCTTCGTAACCATTGAACATCAGGGTTTTGCGTTTTTTGGCGAACAAGCCGTCTTCACCAATGCGCCGCTCGGTGGCCTGGCTCCAGCGCGGGTGATCCACCTCGGGGTTCACGTTGGAATAAAAACCGTACTCGCTGGCCGCCGCCTTGTTCCAGGCGGTGGCGGGTTGCCGGTCGGTGAAGCGGATTTTGACCAGACTCTTGCCGCTTTTGAAGCCATACTTCCACGGCACCACCAAGCGCAACGGCGCGCCACTTTGCTTGGGCAACACCTCGCCATACATGCCAAAGGCCAACAGGGTCAAGGGGTGCATGGCTTCATCCAGACGCAGGCCTTCCACATAGGGCCAGTCCAGCACCCGTGCACCCACACCCGGCATGGTTTTGGGGTCGGCCAAGGTGACAAATTCAACATACTTGGCACTGCCCAAGGGCTCCACCCGCTTGATCAGTTCCGACAGCGAATACCCCACCCACGGAATCACCATCGACCAGCCTTCCACGCAGCGCAGGCGGTAAATGCGCTCTTCTTGGGCGCTGAGCTTCAACAAATCTTCCAGCGCGTAGCGTCCCGGTTTTTTGACCAGCCCTTCGATCTCCACCGTCCAGGGACTGGTTTTGAGCGTGTGGGCGTTGCGCGCCGGATCGGCTTTGTCGGTGCCAAATTCGTAAAAATTGTTATAGGTGCTGGCGTGTTTGTACTCGGTGACTTTTTCCATGCTCAACGCACCTGCCACCGAGGTCTTGGCGCGAGCCAAAGCGGCCTGTTGTCCGGGCGCTACCCAACTTTGAGCCAACGCCTCGCGCCCCGCCCAGGTGGCCAGCGCGGCACCCGCTGCGCCGGTGGCCATGAGCCGGATCAGGTCGCGCCGCGACTGGTAGACGGTCAGTGGCGTGATGTCACTGGCGACCGGGTGAACATAGCCTTGGGATTGGGTTTTGATGAGCATGGGCGTTCCTATGTGCTGTTGGTCTGCAGAGAATAGAACTTCTTACACAAATCTGCAGCACTCGCCAAAAATGCACCCACGTCGGTAGCGACCCAAGCACAAAAAAGGGCGAATTGCCTGAAACAACTCGCCCTTTTGGTTGGGGTTCTAAGCGCAACCGAAGTTGCCGCATCAGCTCACACGAAAAATCAGTGCAGACCGGAAATGTAGTCGGCCACAGCCTTGATTTCACGGTCATTGAGTTTGGCCGCCACTTGTGTCATCTGCACGCTGTTTTTACGCACGCCATCGCGAAAAGCGGTGAGCTGCGCCACCGCGTAGTCGGCATGCTGGCCGCTCAGGCGCGGGTATTGAGCGGGAATGCCCGCGCCGTTGGGGCTGTGGCAGCCAGCGCAAGCCGGAATTTGGCGGTCGGCAATGCCGCCACGGTAAATTTTTTCGCCCAACAGCACCAATTCTTTTTCTTTGGCCGCCCCAGGGGTGGCTTTCTTGCTGTTGACCCAGTAGGCAATGTTGCGCATGTCGGCTTCGCTCAACGCGGCGGCCATGCCGTTCATCACCGCATTTTCACGCTTGCCGGCCTTGAATTCGGTCAGCTGTTTGATGATGTATTCAGGATGCTGCTGCGCCAGCTTGGGGTTGACCGAAATCAATGAATTGCCGTCTGGCGCATGGCAGGCTGCGCAAATAGCACCAAAACTGGCCTCGCCTTTGACCAAATCAGGCTTGGGCAGTGCTTCTGCTTGCGCTGCCAAACTTGACAAAACAGTGGCGGCCAACGCAGCGGCAACGGTAAATGTGGCAATCAGCTTCATAGGTGGAACGGGTCTGTAAGGGTTGGGGAAGAACTGGTCAATTCTACAATGGCTCAATTCCACCATGGGTCACTCATGACTATTTCCCCTAGCTCTATTGCCACACCTTTTGCCAATCCCCCATCGACAGCAGGCGCTGGTTTGGCCCCCGTCGTGACCCCGGTCGTTGCTTTGGGCTGGTTGCACACCGCCAAATTTCTCACCACCGCACCGCAGTTGCAATTTTTGCCCGCCCTGGACGTGCCCGAAATCGCTTTTGTGGGCCGCTCCAACGCCGGCAAATCCACCTGCATCAACACCCTGACGCAGCAAAAACAACTGGCTTTTGCGTCCAAAAAACCGGGGCGCACCCAGCACATCAATTTGTTTGCGTTGGGCAAACAAGGCGTGACCGACGCGGTGCTGGCCGACTTGCCCGGTTACGGTTATGCAGCGGTGCCCAAGCAAGACAAGATTCGCTGGCAGCAGGTGATGGCCAACTATTTGGTGACCCGCGAAAACCTGAAAGCCATCGTGCTGATGTGTGACCCGCGCCACGGTTTGACCGAGCTCGATGAGGTGCTGCTGGACGTGGTGCGCCCGCGCGTGGAAGAGGGCTTGAAGTTTTTGGTGATTTTGACCAAGGCCGACAAACTCACCCGCGCCGAGCAGACCAAGGCACTGGCCATCATGAAGCTGCAGGCGGGGGGCGGTGAGGTGCGACTTTTTTCAGCCACCAAACGCCAGGGGATTGATGAAGTGGCTACCCTGCTCTGGCAGTGGGCGCATCCTGCAACGGCGCAAGCCGCCACATCAGGTCAACCCGAATAGCTACATATTTCATAGCTATTAGCCCAATAAAATAAAGGGCTGCAAGCTGTTTTAATAAAAATTCTGCTCACCTTCAGGTCGATCCTTGAAACGCTTGTGGACCCAGTAATACTGCTCCGGCATGGCATCTATGAAGGTTTGCAGCCGCGCGTTCATCAGGGTGGTGTCAGCCTGCAAGTCGTCTGAGGGGAAATCCTGCCAGGCAGGCAGCACCTGCACCTCATATCCTTCGGGGGTCATGCGCGTGACCACCGGAACCACCTGGGCGCGCCCCAGTTTGGCAAAGCGTGAGAGTGAAGGCACGGTGGCGGCACGGATGCCGTAAAACGGCACAAACAGCGATTCATGCGGGCCAAAATTCATGTCGGGCAGCAGGTACAGCACCTCGCCCTGGCGCAGGCTCGACACAATGGTTTTCACGCCATCCGCACGTCCAAACAATCGCCCCGAACCAAAGCGCTGGCGACCCTGCAAAATCCAGGCATCGGCCTGCTTGTTGGCTTGGTCGGTGTAAATGGTGGTGAAGTGGCGCGGCAACTGCTGGGTCAGCGCCGTCCAGCCTGCATCCAGCCCAACAAAATGGGGCGCAAAAATGACGCTGGCTTGCGCCCCTTCAAGCGCATGCACAGCCCCGGTGAGCTTCAGTCGGGCCCGTACCACGGCTTCAGAACCATGCCATAACCAACCACGATCCAGCCAGGCCTGGGCAAAGCGCACAAACACCCGCTGCGACAATCTGCGCCGTTGACGGGCTGGCAGTGTCGGGAAACACAAGCCCAAGTTGGTCTGCACCACGCGCCTGCGCGAACCCACTACGGCATACAAGCCGCACCCCAACAGCCATCCCAGCGCGCGCACCCAAACCAACGGCAAGTAGGCCAGCCAACGCATCAACCAAAGCAGCAAACGGGTTCCCAATG
>MNXW01000005.1 GCA_001871515.1 Comamonadaceae bacterium CG2_30_57_122 | reverse complement strand
TGCGCCTCCTTGCGGGCAGTAGCCCGCTACGTCGTCACCCTTGCAGGGCGCAGCCAGGCCAGAGGCTTGGCCTCTTCGTGCCGTTCCATTGTGCGCAGGCACAATGGAAGCTGCGGCACTCAGCCTACCCAGCCGCGCCGCCAGCAGCCCACTCGGGTGCATCCAACTGAGGAATCTAGGTTGAAGTCGCTCTTGTCCGAAAGCTCTGCAGCTGCAGGCCCTCGGTATCGAGCCAGCGATACAAAAGGTTCCATCGCCAAATAATCCACATTACCGGCAAAAAACTTGAATTTCTGTCAACACTTACAAACGGAGACAAAACGTGGACAAAACGGGGACACTCAGGGACATTTGAACGATGTTTTTAACGTGAAACAACGCCCACAGCAGACAAGAATGGCGTGTCGTAGGGCCGACTTCAGTCGGCCATGGCGGGTTGAAACCCGCCCTACGCAGGGCACGCGTGTTTCATGCTTTGGGGTGTCCTTGTTGAACATGAACGTTAGCACTCCACAATATTTACCGCCAACCCGCCACGGGCGGTTTCCTTGTATTTGGTTTTCATGTCGGCTCCGGTCTCGCGCATGGTTTTGATAACCTTGTCGAGCGACACCACGTGGTGGCCGTCGCCCTGCAGCGCCATGCGCGCGGCGTTGATGGCCTTGACCGCACCCATGGCGTTGCGCTCAATGCACGGCACCTGCACCAGGCCGCCCACCGGGTCGCAGGTCAGGCCCAGGTTGTGCTCCATGCCGATCTCGGCCGCGTTCTCGATCTGCGCCGGTGTGCCGCCCATCACCGCAGCCAGCCCGGCGGCGGCCATGGAGCAGGCCACACCCACCTCGCCCTGGCAGCCAACCTCGGCCCCGCTGATCGAGGCGTTGAGTTTGTAGAGCATGCCAATGGCCGCCGCGCTCATCAAGAAAGTGGCCACGGTGGCTGCGTCCAGGCCTTGTTCGGTGCGGCCTCCCGTGTGCAGCACAAAGCGGTCGCAGTAGTGCAGCACCGCCGGTATCACGCCCGCCGCGCCATTGGTGGGGGCGGTCACCACCCGGCCACCGGCGGCGTTTTCTTCGTTCACCGCAAAGGCGTAGACGTTGACCCAGTCCAGCACGCTCAAGGGGTCGGCCAGGGTGCGCTCGGCGCGCTCGCGCAACTGCGCTGCCAGCACCGGCGCACGGCGCTGCACCTTGTAGGGGCCGGGCAGTGTGCCGGGGTGACTTAAGCCGCGTTGCACGCAGTCGCGCATCACTTGCCAGATGGCGTTCAGCCCGGCGGTGATGTCCGCGTCGCTGCGCCAGGTGCGTTCGTTGGCCCACATGACTTGGCTGATCGTCATGCCGCTTTGCTTGCAAATAAAGAGCAACTCAGCACCAGAAGTAAAGGGGTAGGGTACTTTTTGATATTCAGTCAGCAGGGCTTGGTGGTCGGCTCCGGCGGTGACGACAAAGCCGCCGCCCACGCTCAAATACTTGGCTTGCTTGAGCAGCGCACCTTGTGCATCAAAGGCGCTGAACTTCATGCCGTTGGGGTGCTCGGCCAGGGCCTCGCGCCGGTACAGAAGCAGGTGGTCCTTTTCGCGAAATGCAATGGTGTGGATGCCCAGTAGCGCCAATGCACCGTTGGCGCGCACCTGAGCGACAAGCGCCGGGATGCCATCCACATCCACCGTGTCGGGCGCATGGCCCATCAGACCCAGCAGCACTGCCACGTCCGAGCCGTGACCTTTGCCGGTGGCTCCCAGTGAGCCGTACAACTCGCAAGTGACGCGGGTGGTGGCAGCCAGCAGATTGGCTTGCTGCAAGGCCCGCATAAACAGGCGCGCGGCGCGCATCGGCCCGACGGTGTGCGAGCTGCTCGGCCCGATGCCGATTTTGAAAAGGTCAAAGACGCTGATGGCCATGGGCGCATGGTAGCTGTGAACGGGTTCGGTTCAAAGTCTTCGTGCTGAATACAGCATCAGGCGCAAGGTGTTGGCATGGTGTACGCCTGCATTTGGGAACTTGACGGCACTTGGTAGTGCTTGACTTTGCTTGATGAATCAGTCGGGCGATGCGCTTTGCTACGTGTCCCCCGGCCTTCGGCCTCCTCCTTTAGCTCCGCAAAGCGCATCGCCCGACTGATTCGGTGCAGTTGTGGGTGGGTGACAGAGGGAATTCATGAACGGCTGAGCTTCGATAAGGTGTGCCATAAAGTGGTTGCCTTAACGTGAAACAACGCCCACAGCTGACGAAAATAGCGTCTCGTAGGGCTGACTTCAGTCGGCCATGGCGGGTTGAAACCCGCCCTACGCTGGCAGCCCATGGTTCATGCTTTGGGGGCAAAGGCGCGCGCCGACAGTCGATAAGCGTGCTGATGCCTGCGTTTCGCGCGTGTTCACACCCCAAAACCGCATGCGCATGACCCAGTCGCCGCGCCGGGTTTGAACAGAAGCATCGAACAGAAGCATCGAACTGAAGCATTGACTCGCCCCAAACCACTCCCGTCAAGACCGCCGCGCCGATAATGTGAAAAACGTTTATCAAACCACCTCGGAGCAACGCATGGCAGAAACACAAAACATTTTTCCAGACGCACCGGTCGACGTGGTGATCATGGCCGCCGGCAAAGGCACGCGCATGAAAAGCCGGCTGCCCAAAGTGCTACACCGCCTGGCCGGACGCGCGCTGGTGCAGCATGTGGTGGACACGGCGGCTGAATTGCATGCGCGCCAGGTGACGGTGATCACCGGCCACGGCGCTATAGAAGTAGAAGCTACTATCTCAGGTAATACGAGGGCTAGAGGCCAATTTGACTTAAATTTTGTACGCCAGGAACCACAGCTGGGGACTGGTCACGCGGTGCAGCAAACCGTGCCGGTGTTGCGCGACGACGCCGTGGTGGTGGTGCTCTCTGGCGACGTTCCGCTGACCCAAGCCGACACCTTGACGCAGCTCATCACCGCCTGTGCGGGCGACAAACTGGCGCTGCTGACCATCGACTTTGCCAACCCCACGGGTTATGGGCGCATCGTGCGCGCGGGTGACAAAGTGCAAGCCATCGTCGAGCAAAAAGATGCCTCGCCCGAGCAGTTGAAGATCACCGAGGTCTACAGCGGCATCATGGCCGTGCCCGCCGCGCAGCTGAAAAAATGGCTGGCACGGCTGGACAACAAAAATGCCCAGGGCGAGTTTTATTTGACCGATGTCGTGAAATTTGCGGTGTTGGATGGCGTGCCGGTGGTGGCGCACAAGACCCGGGACGCGGTGCAGGTCGCCGGGGTCAACAGCCCCGTGCAACTGGCCGAGCTGGAGCGCGCCTACCAGCAGCGTGTGGCGCTACAACTCATGGAGCAAGGCGTGCGCCTG
>MNXW01000265.1 GCA_001871515.1 Comamonadaceae bacterium CG2_30_57_122 | reverse complement strand
CGCTCTTTGAAGAAAATGTGGCCGCTCATCTCTCCGCCCAAGGGCGAGTTGATTTCTTTCATCTTGGCCTTGATTAGCGAGTGGCCGGTTTTGAACATCATCGGCACGCCGCCCGCAGCAACAATGGCCGGAGCCAGGCGTTGCGAGCATTTCACGTCATAAATGATGGTGCCGCCGGGAGCGCGCTTGAGCACGTCAGCAGCAAACAGCATCATCTGCCGATCGGGGTAAATGGTGTAGCCGTCTTTGGTGACGATGCCCAGACGGTCACCATCGCCGTCAAACGCCAAGCCCAGTTCGGCATCGCCAGCTTGGAGGGCGGCCACCACGTCGCGCAGGTTTTCGGGCTTGCTCGGGTCGGGGTGGTGGTTGGGAAAGTTGCCGTCCACTTCGCTGAACAACTCGGTTACCTCGCAGCCAATGGCGCGCAGGATGCCAGGTGCGGACGCACCGGCAATGCCATTGCCGCAGTCCACCACGATTTTCAGGGGGCGCGCCAGGGTGATGCCGCCGACGATGCGGGCGGTGTAGTCGGCCAGCACGTCCACTTGGCGAATCAGTCCGCCACTTCGCATTTCCCAGGTTTCTTCTTCCATCATGCGGCGCAAAGCCTGGATTTCATCACCATAAATGGCGCGCCCGGCCAGCACCATCTTGAAGCCGTTGTAATCCTTGGGGTTGTGGCTGCCGGTGACCTGGATGCCGCTGGCACACAGGGTGTTGGCGGCAAAGTACAGCATCGGCGTGGTGGACATGCCAATGTCGATCACCTCCACGCCCACCTCTACCAGCCCGCGCATCAGGGCCGCGCTCAAGGCGGGACCACTCAAACGGCCGTCGCGTCCGATGGCGATTTTGCTTTGGCCTTCGCGCAGCGCCACGGTACCAAAGGCGCGGCCCAGGGCCTGGGCCATGGCTTCATTGACCGTGCTCGGCACGATGCCGCGAATGTCATAGGCTTTGAAAATGGAAGGGGTGAGTTGCATGATGGGGTTCCCTGGCTGAACGTAAGAAGTTATTTTTAACGTGAAACAACGACCACAGTCGCCAAGAATGGCGTGTCGTAGGGTCGACTTCAGTCGACCATGGCGGGTTGAAACCCGCCCTACGCAGACAGGACATGTTTCACGTTTCGGGGTGTCCTTGATGAATATGGGCGTTAGCCGCGAATTGTAGGGGCCAGAGGGGGTAACAACAGGTCCGAAAACGACTGGAAAGGGTCTGCAATCAAAGCCCTTGCACGCCTATGATCGAACCCATGGTCAAGCGCCCCACCCCCACCAACCACGAGTTTTGTTACCGTGCGCTCCAAGCACGGGACGCGCGTTTTGATGGCTGCTTTTTCACCGGCGTGACCTCCACCGGCATTTATTGCCGCCCGGTGTGCCGGGTGCGCACGCCCAAGCCGGAAAACTGTCGTTTTTTCAACCTCGCAGCCCAGGCCGAGCAGGCCGGTTTTCGGCCCTGCCTGCGCTGTCGTCCCGAACTTGCACCACGCCACGCCAGCGGCCAACCCCTGGGCCAAGCCTGGTCAATGCAGGATGCTTGCGCCATTCTGGCCGGGCAAGCGGCGGCCCTGATGGATGCGCCCCACGCGCCTGACGGCCCGGCGCTGACGGTGCATGCGCTGGCACTGCGGCTGGGCATCAGCGACCGGCATCTGCGCCGCATTTTCGAGGCGCAATGGGGCATCCCGCCGCTGACCTACCTGCTCACCCGCCGCCTGCTGTGCGCCAAGCAGTTGCTCACCGACACGCCACTGGCGGTCAGCCAAGTCGCCAGCATGAGTGGTTTTACCAGCGTGCGGCGCTTCAATGCGGCCTTTGCCACGCACTACGGACTGAACCCCACCCAGCTGCGCCAGCGCCACGCCGGCGCACCGGGCAGCGTCAAAGGTGATGGCATCCATGTCTCGCTGTCCTATCGTCCCCCCTACGACGTTGCGGCGATACTGCAGTTTTTGCACACCCGCGAACTCACTGGGCTGGAGGTGGTAGACACCACAGCAGCAAGCCTGCACCGAACCTTGGCCCTGCACGACGGCCAGCAATGGCTGAGCGGCTGGCTGCTGGCCCGCTTTGATGCCGATCGCTGCCGGGTCAACCTGCAGGTTAGCGACAGCCTGTGCAGCATGTTGCCGACGGTGCTGGCGCGGGTGCGTGCATGGCTGGATCTGGACGCAGATCCGCTGCCCATCGACCAACTGTTGCACACTGACTTTCCAGGCGCTTCCGGCATGCGCGTGCCCGGCACACCTGATGGTTTTGAGCTGGCGGTGCGCGCAGTGCTGGGGCAGCAGGTTACGGTGGCCGCAGCGCGCACGTTGACCCACCGGCTGGTGACGCGCTTTGGCACGCCCATCGACACCCCGCTGACCGGGCTGAACCGCTTGTTTCCGTCACCCCAGGCGCTGGCCGCAGCCCAGGGCGATGAACTCGGCGCGTTGGGCATCGTCAAGCAACGCCAAGCCGCGATCGTTGCCTTGGCCAATGCCGTCTTGCGTGGGCAGTTAAGCCTGAACTCAGGGGCGGATGTCAGCACCACACTAACCCAGTTGCAAGCCCTGCCCGGCATTGGTGAATGGACAGCCCACTACATTGCCATGCGTGCCCTGCGCTGGCCGGATGCTTTCCTGGCCGGTGATGTGGCGTTGCACAAAGCGCTGGGGCTGCAGGGCACAGGGCAGTCGGCCAAAGCAGCACAGGCGGCCTCACGGGCCTGGCAACCGTGGCGCAGCTATGCCGTGATACGCGCCTGGGCCAGGTTGGCCAGCACTCAGGCAAGCGTCACCCCGGGCTCGGAATAACTATTATTTTTATAGCATGTTGCGCAACAAACAAAAGGGCTAGAGGTCAAAAATATCATGAAGCTACCACCACACACCGTGACCACCAGCTACGCCAGCCCGCTGGGATGCATCTACCTGGGCGCGGCCGATTCCCGGCTGGTCGGCGCATGGTTTGAAGGCCAGGCGCATCTGCCGGACTTGTCCGGCTTGAGCCAGGCCCCGGATCATCCAGTGTTGTTGCAGGCCAGCGCGCAGTTGGCCGAGTACTTTGCCGGTCAACGCCTCCATTTTGATCTGCCGTTGGACCTGAGCCACGGCACGGTCTTTCAGCAAGCCGTCTGGCAGGCATTGTTAGGTAGTGCGCACGGCCACACCTTCAGCTACCAAGCACTGAGCGCAGCCATCGATCGCCCGACAGCGACGCGTGCCGTGGGCGCGGCAGTGGGGCGCAACCCGTTCAGTATCATCGTGCCCTGCCACCGCGTGGTTGGCGCAAATGGCGCACTCACTGGCTACGCAGGGGGTCTGGATCGAAAACTAGCCCTGTTGCAACTTGAAGGCGCACTTTGAACGCATCACACACGACACGGCCCTGGTTGGCCGAATTTGTCTTGCTGGCCGCCATTTGGGGCGCGTCGTTTTTGTTCATGCGCCTGGGGGCGGCAGAGTTTGGTCCCATGGCCACTGCCGGGCTGCGGGTGGGCATTGCGGCGCTGTTTCTCATGCCTTTGTTGCTGCTGCACGGTCAGTGGCCGACGCTGGCTCGGCACTGGCGCAAGATTTTCTTTTTGGGACTGATCAACTCGGCCATCCCTTTTGCCTGCTACAGCTATGCCGTGTTGGCCATCAGCACCGGCTTATCGTCGCTGCTCAACGCCACCGTGCCTCTGTTTGGCGCGGTGGTGGCCTGGCTGTGGCTGAAAGACCGGCCGCACGGGCTGAAGATTTTGGGCTTGCTGATTGGCTTTGTCGGTGTCGCCATGCTGGCCTGGGGCAAGGCCAGCTTTAAACCCGATGCCTCCGGTGCGTCCAGCGGCTGGGCCATCGTGGCCTGTCTGGTGGCCACGCTGTGCTACGGTATTGCGGCCAGTTTTGCCAAGCGTTATTTAAGCGGTGTGCCCTCCCTGGTGGTGGCCACCGGCAGCCAACTGGGGGCCACATTAGGCCTGGCGCTGCCCACGCTGCTGTTCTGGCCAAGCACCCTGCCCAGCGCCACCGCCTGGCTGGCGCTGCTGGCGGTGGGGGTGCTTTGCACCGGGGTGGCTTATGTGCTGTATTTCAGGCTGATCGACAAGGTGGGCGCGGCAGCTTCGTTAACGGTAACGTTTTTGATTCCGGTCTTTGCAGTGGTCTACGGGGTGCTGTTTTTGGGCGAGTCCGTCACCGCCTGGATGCTGTTCTGCGGCGCGATCATTTTGTGCGGCACAGCGCTGTCGATGGGCTTGCTGCAGGGGCGCGTCAAACCGGCTCCATCGGCCTGAGACAGACTATGCTGTGGCTATGCTGTGGCTATGCTGTGGCTATGCCGTGGCTATGCTGTGGCTATATGCCTTGGGTTGAACTTTTCTCAGCCAAGTCTGGCTTGCCACAGCTGCCCACCAGCTGCCCACCAGCTGGCGCATACCTAC
>MNXW01000230.1 GCA_001871515.1 Comamonadaceae bacterium CG2_30_57_122 | reverse complement strand
TCCAAATCTGGCTTACAAGGGGTGACATGGCTTAACTTCGGTGGATTGCTGCTGGCACTGCCAGCTAAATCCCAGTGTTGAAATAGTGCTCATCAAGCGGTCGTTTTGTTGACACTTGGAAAATGGGCTTAAAAGGCCCGTTTTTTGGCTCAAATGTGTAAACTAACTGATTCAACAATCAAAGTTAGCTAAACGTATGAGTAAACGAATCGGTTACGCCCGTGTTTCCACTGATGACCAGAACCTGGACTTGCAGCGTGATGCCCTCACCCGTTCAGGCTGCGTCACGATCTATGAAGAGACCGCCTCGGGGAAGTCATCCAGTCGCATCGAGCTGGAACATTGCCGAAAAGCCTTGAGATCAGGTGACACCCTGGTGGTGTGGCGGCTGGATCGGCTGGGGCGCTCCCTTTCTGACCTGGTGAAGATCATCAGTGAGCTGGCAAAAGACGGCATCACCTTTGAGAGCCTGAGTGAGAAGATCGACACCGGCAGCGCCTCGGGCAAGTTGCAATTCCATGTGTTTGCCGCCCTGGCTGAATTTGAGCGCAACCTGATTCGTGAACGCACCCTGGCAGGGTTGAGTGCGGCCCGTGCGCGTGGCCGGGTCGGTGGGCGAAAGCCGAAGCTGTCTGAAAAGCAGATTCGGGAAATCAAAACACTTTTGACCGACCCTGCCGCACAGGTGAATGATATTGCCAAGCGGTACGGCGTGTCACGCACGACGCTTTACAAGCGGGTTGGGGTGGTGGGTCCTGTGATGGTGTCGGCCAGCCCTTGATGGATATGGCGGCAAGTCTGGTGGTCGTGCGCAATGGCAAAAAGACAGCACCGCCAAGTCTGTTGTAGCTCGTGAGAATGAGCACAAAGGGGGAAGGCCCAAATTGGCCTTGGCGGCGTGAGAAGCAGGCTGTCCTCCTCTTTTGAAAAAGAGGTTCAAACTTGATCTATTGTTTGAAGTGTGTTATGCTATGAAGCATAAATGCTTCATAGCACTACATTAATTCATCTGTTTTTGAGTCAAATCTCCCTATGAAAGTAGTTTAAATTCTTAAAAAAATATTGATATACTAAGCAGCATATATGCTGCTTAGTATCACAACAAGTTCATTCAACATCACTTCGCAAGTGATCTTCTTCACCCTCCACTTCGGCATTCGACATGGCTACGACCAGAATTACGATCGCCAAGCCGGACATCATCCGGTTCTTTGACGACTACCGGTCGCATGTTTTGGCGCTCGGTGAGATCGCCGCCATACTGTCTGAGCACCGAGGTTTTTGGCGTTTGGCGCAGCGCACAACAACCGAGCACTTCATCGAGTTTTTGACGACACACGCCAAACTCAAACTGGTTGAGTTCAAGTTTCCGCAGAGGCCAAAAAAATGCTACGTCTGGGGTGAAGTGCCGCTGTACGAGATCTTGCTGCACGTTCAGTCGGGTGTTCACTTCAGCCATTACACCGCCATGCAAATGCACGGTCTAACAGAGCAAATACCCAAGTCAATCTACTTGACGAGCGAGCGCTCAGCGGGAACCAATAGGGTATCGATCAGCCAGGCTGAAATTAAGGCGGCCTTTGCTGGCCCTGCGCGCGTGTCTAACAACTGGGTGGAGTTGGGTGACAACCGCATCTATCTGCTCAACGGTGCCTATACCAACTATCTTGGCGTTGTGAATCAGGTGATCAATGATGGAGCTACGGGCACGATCACTGTCCGATTGACTGGCTTGGAACGAACGCTTATTGATATTGCGGTTCGCCCGTTTTACGCAGGCGGCGTTTTCGAGGTGGCCAAGGCGTTCGAGAACGCATTGGGGGATGTCTCTATCAACAAGCTTGTGTCGATGCTGCAGAAGCTGGATTTCATCTATCCGTATCACCAGGCTATCGGTTACTACCTGGAGCATGCCGGATACAAGACGAGTCAAATTGAATTGCTCGAAAATCTGCCAAAAGAGCGCGACTTTTACCTAACTCACGGGATGGGCGCCACCACCTACGTTGAAAAATGGCGTCTATTTGTCCCACAAGGGTTTTAAGGCATCAACCAGACCCAGAGTGAAGTCGAAGTAGGAATCGAAATTTTGAGCGTCACTTTCTGCGGTCATTGTGGCTTGCACGGCAGGAAAGTCCTGTCGATGAAAGTCGCGATAGTCAACGATCTTCCCAAGGAATGACAACGGCACTTTCTTGACTGCGAACATGTCCGTCAATATCTGGTTGAACTTGGTCGTCGTTATGTCCATACCCAAGGCTGTGACCAAGACATGGATGTCCACGAAATCGCGGGCGCGGGCAGAGCCCGCCCGATCACGTTTGACAATAGGGCCGTACTCGGGCATTTGCTGGCAGATGGCGCGTAATTTTTCGCAGACGATCATCTGTGGCGAGTAGGCATAAATTTTGAGGCCGTCCATTTCGAAGGCCTGTTTGTCATCAACGTATTCAAAGCGGCTGATGTCTATCTCAAATTTAGTCCCGCGCCCTATGACGAGGGCGTTTCTGCGCAGCGCCTCCAGGTTGGGCGCGTGAAGCTTGTGAAGCTCAGCTGCGATGAGTTTGAATTCCACGTCGTACCCACCCCAGAAGTCTGCCATGTCTTCTGATATTTGATCTGGTTTCTCCAGCATCTTGAAATCAAAAACTTCGAACCCGTTTTCCTGGAAAGTTTCCGCCAAAACCTTGTTGATTCGTCTTTTGACTTCATCGATGCCATTTGGAAAATCATGACGCATAGAAAAGTCCAGATCGACCGAAGCCCTGCTGCTGAGACGATGAACCAAGGCCATGGCGTTTCCGCCTTTTAAGACCAGCTCATCCAGGAGCTCATCGTCAGAGAACATGGCTTGCACGCCCCAGCGCTTCACCTGCTCGATGAGTTGGGTTTCCTTGGCGATCTGATCTTTGCCTTTTCTGGCCATAGTCATTTTTCGTTGGAGCCCACGATGGGCGTAAATTGGCTGCTCGGTGCGATGGATGAGGGTGATTTTCGTTGAAATGTAGTCAGACATATCCCGGAGTAGTCGAGTCGGGCTAGGCTATTGCAGTCGTTGTGCAACTCGCGTGGTGACTCGGTGCCGCCTTGGGAGTACTGGTACAGCAAACGGTGGGTCAATGATGGGTAGGCATTTTTCGAAATAGCATATTTATAAATACGTATTTGCGTGTTAAAGTATTGGCGTATCAAAGGATAACCGTATATGCGTACTTTAGTGATTGCAAGTCAAAAAGGTGGTGTTGGAAAAAC
>MNXW01000160.1 GCA_001871515.1 Comamonadaceae bacterium CG2_30_57_122 | reverse complement strand
CATAGCGGATGTCCTGGGCTTGAAGGCGCGCTGTGTGGCTGGGGCTGGCGGTTATGGAACACGTCCAAAGGTCCAGTGCGGGTGCGTTGACGGCCAGGTCGGTGGCCAGCGTCAGGCCAAACGGGTCATCGACATTGAGCACCGCAGCGCGCAGCCCCGGCCAGGTAAACAGCCGGGCTTTGGCGGCCGCGTAGCTGGCCATGTCAACGTGGTAGTCCAGGTGGTCTTGGGTCAGGTTGGTCAGCACGGCGGTGTGCAGTTGTGTGCCCGCCAGGCGCTGCTCTTCAAGGCCAATCGATGAGGCCTCAATGGCGCAGGCCTGATGACCTTGAGTCACAAAGTTGGCCAGTGCGGCTTGCAGTGCCAACGGGTCGGGGGTGGTCAGCCCTGTGCTCACCACATGGGGCGGTATGCCAATGCCCAAAGTGCCAACTACCCCGCATGGGATCGGCGCGACATGCTTCAAATTCGAGAGCGCTTGGGCGAGCCACCAGGTGCTGGAGGTTTTGCCGTTGGTACCGGTGACTGCCAGCACGGCGAGCTTGGCACTTGGGTTCTGGAACCAGTCGCTGGCAATCAGGCCGCAGTCGGCTTTCAGATGCAAATAAGTGGCCACACGCGGGTCGGTCAGCGCAAACGCCTCGGCACCGCTGTGTTCCACCAGGCAGGCGTTGGCTCCGGCGGCCAAGGCAGCAGCCACATGGGCGCGGGCATCCACCGCTGCGCCGGGCCAGGCCAGAAAACCATCGCCCGGGCACACCTGGCGGCTGTCGGTGCGCAAGCTGCCGGTGAGGCGCTGGCGTAACCAGGCCACGGCCTGCGCGGGAGTGTGGAGTTGCGGGCACATCAGAAACTTTCCTCCACCGCATCGGTGATGACTTGCGGTTTGACCGACATGTCAGGGGCTACCTCAAGCACCTTGAGGGTTTGCTGCACCGCCTGGCTGAACACCGGTGCGGCCACATCGCCGCCGTAGTATTGGCCATTGGTGGGCTCGTCAATCATCACCGCCACGGCAATGCGTGGCGCATCGATCGGAGCCAGACCGGCAAACACGCCACGGTATTTCTTTGCGGCATAGCCTCGGCCTTCCTGTTTGTTGGCGGTGCCGGTTTTGCCACCCACCGAGTAGCCCATGGTTTGTGCCTTTTGGGCTGTGCCACCGGGACCCACCACCAGGTGCAGCATGTGGCGCACGTCTTGCGCCACTTTGGGGCTAAAAACGGGTTGGCCAGCTGCGGGCGCAGACACCTTGAGCATGGACAGTGGTACCAGATCACCATCGCGGCCAAAAATGGTGTAGGCGTGTGCCAATTGCATCAGGCTGACCGACAAGCCATAGCCATAGCTCATGGTGGCCTGCTCAATCGGCCGCCAGCTCTTGTAGGGACGCAGTCTGCCGCTGACCGCACCGGGAAACGGCACCTGCGGCTTCTGGCCAAAACCGACGTTGCTGAACATCTCCCACATTTCGCGCGCGGGCATTTGCAGAGCAATTTTGGCCGTGCCGATGTTGCTGGATTTTTGAATCACTTCATTGACGGTGAGCAGCCCATGCGCATGCGAGTCGCTGATGGTGGCGCTGCCAATGGTCAGACGCCCCGGAGCAGTTTGCACCTTGGTCTCAGGTGTCACCCGCCCCGAGTTGAGCGCCAGTCCGATGACAAACGGCTTCATGGTCGAGCCGGGTTCAAAGCTGTCGGTCAAGGTGCGGTTGCGCAGCTGCTCGCCACGAAGGTTTTGCCGCTTGCCTGGCGTGTAGCTGGGGTAGTTGGCCAGTGCCAGTACTTCGCCCGTTTTGACATCCAGCACCACAATGCCACCGGCCTTGGCCTTGTGTTTGAGCACCGCTTCTTTGAGTGCCTGGTAGGCAAAAAACTGTACCTTGCTGTCCAGGCTGAGCTGCAGGTCACGCCCGTCCACCGGGGCAATCTGTTCACGCATGTCTTCCACCACCCGGCCCATGCGGTCTTTGATGACGCGCCGGGAACCGCTGCGCCCGCCAAGTTCTTTGTTGAAGGCGAGCTCCATCCCCTCTTGGCCCAGGTCTTCCACATTGGTGAAGCCCACCACGTGGGCAGCAGCTTCGCCCTCGGGGTACTGGCGCTTGTATTCCTTGCGTTCGTAAATGCCTTTGATGCCCAAGGCCTGCACTGCTTGGCCCACCGACTCATCCACTTGGCGTTTGAGCCAGACAAAGGTTTTGTCTTCGTCCTCGAGTTTTTTATTCAACTCGGCCAGGGGCATGCCGAGCAGCTTGGCCAGCTTTTTGAGCTGCATTGGGTCACGTGGCACGTCTTCAGGGATGGCCCAGATGCTGGGCACCGGAATGCTGGAGGCCAGCACCACCCCGTTGCGATCCAAAATGCGCCCCCGGTTGGCTGGCAAGGACAGGGTGCGGGCAAACCGCACTTCGCCCTGATGCTGAAAAAAGTCGTTTTCGATCACCTGGATGTAAACCGCACGACCCACCAGAGCGGCAAAACCCAGGGCAATGGCGGCCACAATGAACTTGCTGCGCCACACCGGCGTGGGGCTGGCCAGCAGGGGGCTGGAGGTGTAGGCAATGCTGCGGCTCATGGCTGTTGCCCTTGTGGTGTCGATGGGCCGGCAGTGCCCAAAGCCGTTGAAGCAGTTGGCGCGGGCTGGTAAGTCACGTAGGTGGTGAGAGCGGGTGTGGCGGTGTGCATCTGCAGCTTTGTACGGGCCAATTGCTCGACCCGTGCCGAGGTGGCCTGGGCCCGTTTTTCAACCTGCAAGCGTTCGTTTTCTGTGGCCAGGCGATGGGCTTGCGCTTTGGCCCGATCCAGTTCGGAATACAGGCGGCGCGACTCGTATTGCACGTTGACCAGGTACAAGCCGCTGAGCACCACGCCGAGCACCAACACCAGATTGAGCCGCATCATGGGCGCTGCTCCGGTGCGGCTTGGCTCGTGCGTTCGGCCACACGCATGATGGCGCTGCGTGCGCGCGGGTTGGCGGCAATTTCTGCGTCGCTGGGTTTGACACGCCCCAGGGCTTTGAATTGCATCACATGCGGTGCGGCAAAGGGCGCGCGGCGGTCAAACACTTCTTTGGCGTGTTTGGCAATGAACTGTTTGACGATGCGGTCTTCCAGCGAATGAAAGCTGATCACCACCAGCCGCCCACCCGGCTGCAAGACATGCAGGCTGGCCTCTAGCGCCTGTTGCAGCTCCTCAAGCTCGGCGTTGATGAAAATCCGAAAAGCCTGAAATGTGCGCGTTGCAGGGTCCTTGCCCGGCTCGCGGGTTTTGACCGTGTCAGCCACGAGCTGGGCCAGTTCAGCGGTGGAGACAAGGGGGCCCCGAGCCTGTCGGCGCGCAACAATCGCCTTTGCAATGGGGCCAGCAAACCGTTCTTCGCCATATTCACGTATTACCTCCGTTAAGGTGTCGACTTCTGCAGTGGACAACCACTCGGCCACGCTGACACCCCGGGTGGTGTCCATGCGCATGTCCAGTGGGCCGTTTGATCTGAAACTGAAACCGCGCGCCGGGTTGTCCACCTGGGGCGAGCTGATGCCCAGGTCAAGCAACACGCCGGCCACGCTGGCAGGGGGCAATTCGCTCAAATGGGAAAAACCCTCGTGGCGAATGGAAAACCGTGGGTCGGTGATGCGGGCAGCCTCAGCCAGTGCGTCCAGGTCTTTGTCAAAAGCGATCAGGCGGGCATCCGCAGCCAGCCGTGACAGGATCAGTCGGCTGTGACCGCCGCGGCCAAAGGTGGCATCGACAAACACCGGCTCAGCAGACTGGGTAGACGCGTCTGCGCCCAGCAAAGCGTCGACTGCTTCACCCAATAAAACCGTGGTGTGTGTCCATGAGGTTTGCACCGTTGGCCTTCAGAAAGAAAAGTCTTTGAAGACATCGGGCATTTCGCCTTGCATGGCTTGGGCTTCTTGCGCGTCGTAGGTGGCTTTGTCCCACAACTCAAAGAAGTTGCCCATGCCCAGCAGCACGGATTCTTTGGCGATTCCCGCTGCGGCACGCAATTCGGGGGAGATCAGTACCCGCCCGGTGCCATCGAGCTCCACATCCATGGCGTTGCCCAGAAAAATGCGTTTCCACCATTGGGCGGACATTGGCAAAGCGGCAATGCGCTCACGGAATTTCTCCCACTCGGGACGCGGAAAGATCATCAGACAGCCGTGCGGGTGCTTGGTGATGGTGAGCTGACCTGCGGCGGTCGCGCTCAGCACGTCACGATGCCGGGTCGGTATGGATAACCGTCCCTTTGCGTCCAGACTTAATGAGGAAGCCCCTTGAAACACGTCTGCGAACCCTTGATGGATGAATGAAGCTGAATTGGGTGGTTGGAAAGCACAATTCACCACTAAATTGCACTTTTTTGCACTGTATCAGCAAAATGATGCGCCGCAAACAAGTTTGCAACAATTTTTTACAATGAAATCAAAGACTTAGCAGCTATTTTTAATCTTTAGATGATTAAAAGTCGTTCTAAATGAAGCACTTACAGAAGGCTCTGAAAGTGATGCGTGAAGATTTAGGCGGCTGGCGCTGGATGTGTTCTACCTGGAACTGAGGAATCTGGGTTGATCGGTTGGGTCAGCGCTGGTTCGCAACTTGAGGCTGTGGTCAGATTGAAAGGCGGCGGTGATGCAAGGCGTGGCGACTGGGTCAGGCGCATGCGGTTTTGGGGTGCAAACACGCGCGGGGCTTGGATATTTGGAGGTAAATTTCTTGTGCGCGCGCCTTGCACCCCAAAGCCCGGTCGCCTGACCCAATCACCACGCCCGATGCGTTTTTGAAAAATCAGAAGTACCAAGTCAAAGGCAAGTAATGAGCCATGTGTGGAGTAGGGTGGTAGCAGTAGCCATGGGTTCGATTTGGTCAAATTTGATAGCTACTTGCGCTTCATTTAAAAGGGCTAGAGGCCGTTTTGTCTTAAAAAATTTCACGCCCAACCAACACGGCTCAGGCAGGGTGATTGGGTCAGGTGACCGGGCTTTGGAGCCAAAGGCGCGCGTACAAGAAGCCAGCATCGAAGTGTCCGCGCCCCGCGCGTGTTTTGGCTCCAAAACCGCATGCGCCTGACCCAGTCGCCCTGCCGGGTTTAGCAACTCGGCAGCGATCTGTCTCGCAAGCGCTATGTCAATTCGATATCGATCTGGCAATGCAATTAGAGAATGTACCTGCTCAAATCTTCGTTTTTGCTGAGTTCTTCCAGGCGGGATTCCACATAAGCGCCGTCCACTGAAATCGTTTGGCCGACCAAGTTGCTGGCATTGAAACTGACTTCGTCAAGCAGGCGCTCCATGACGGTGGAGAGTCGGCGTGCACCAATGTTTTCGGTGCGCTCGTTCACATCAAAGGCAATCTGCGCCAGGCGCTGGATGCCCTCATCGGTGAATTCAACTGTGACCTGTTCGGTGGCCAGCAGCGCCTGGTATTGCTTGACCAGCGAGGCGGTGGTTTGCGTCAGGATGGCAACGAAGTCTTCAACCAACAGCGACTGCAGTTCCACCCGGATCGGAAAGCGTCCTTGCA
>MNXW01000112.1 GCA_001871515.1 Comamonadaceae bacterium CG2_30_57_122 | reverse complement strand
CTAAGCCGGACGAGCCGGAACCAAAAAGGCAACACAAAACCTCGGTCGTGCGCAAGATTTTTGGACGTTCAGCCGATTTACGTCCCCGCAAATGTTCTTGGGTTGACCAAGAGAAAGTTTGTAACCCATTGGGTTTAAAGGCATTTTGCCCATGGCGAAATAATCGCCGGATTCATTTTGACACATCAGAATTCTTCGCAGGAAATGTGAAGACTGAACTTGTTAGAGACTAAACTAGACCAGAAGTTTCCGACGTGTGCAAGGCGACGGAATTATGATGAGACGCAGCTTCGAGAAATTCGGAAAAAGTCAATACCTACGAGGCTTGCAAGCGAATGACTGAATCAAACTGTTCATAACTTGGAACTGTGCATAACGATCAAGAGTTGTCGTTCGCCAATGGCCGCTATGGTGCCAGTCAAATTGACGTCAATATCAAGTTCGTGCCTCTTTCCTCCGGCCTGGGCAATAATGGCAACGTCGTTAACTATGTGATGTACCGTACAGACCGCAATGTTTGTCATGATTAACATCAAGCATTGCCGCATCTTGGTAAGCTTTTGCAACGTTCATTGCCAGTAATGGCAAATATCGCGCCTGCCCTGCGCAAAAGAGGGTATTTCTCAACCCGGCGAATTGACCCATTGAGGATTTAACATGATTCACAGATTCAAATCCCAAGCCGCTGCAGATGTCATCATGCTTCAAGCCAATGGCGACCAAATGCTGTCCATCATTGGCAAACAACCCGCAGCGCAAGGCATCATCACGGTGGCCCAGGTTCCTGCGGCCATTGAGGCACTGGAAGTCGCCATCGAAATTCACGAGGCCGCTGAGGCCCGTCGCCGCGAGAACCCCGGGTTGGTGGTGGAGGTGGAAGGCGACGGCGTCATGCTGCGGCATCGTGCAGGCCCCTTCATTGATTTGCTAAAAACCAGCGCACAGGCGGGCAAGGACGTCGTTTGGGGCGTATGAATTCAGGCACCGTGGTCGCTGTGCGCGGCAGCGTCGTGGATATCCGGTTCGATGACCAACTGCCTTCCATTCATACCGTACTGCACGCCGATGACGGACGCATCATCGTTGAGGTGCTGTCCCAGCGGGATGCACAGCATGTGCGCGCGATTGCCTTGACGCCCACACAAGGTCTGGCGCGCGGCATGGCCGTGCTGGACACCGGCGGGCCGCTCAAGGCGCCGGTGGGCAAACAAATTTTGTCGCGCATGTTTGACGTGTTTGGCCATGCCATCGACCGCCAGCCAGAGCCCCTCGATGTGCAGTGGCGCTCTGTGCACCGTGCACCGCCGCCGCTGGCAGCGCGTTCGACCCAATCCGAAATTTTCGAGACCGGCATCAAGGTGATTGATGTGCTGTTGCCGCTGGAGCGCGGCGGCAAGGCCGGGCTTTTTGGTGGCGCAGGGGTCGGCAAAACTGTGTTGCTGACCGAGATGATCCACAACATGGTCGGGCATCAGGAGGGCGTCAGCATTTTTTGCGGCATTGGTGAGCGTTGCCGCGAAGGCGAAGAGCTGCACCGCGAAATGAAGGCCGCCGGGGTGCTGCCCAACATGGTGATGGTCTTTGGCCAGATGAACGAGCCGCCGGGCAGCCGTTTTCGAGTCGGTCACGTGGCCTTGACCATGGCCGAGTATTTTCGGGATGACGAACACCGCGATGTGTTGCTGCTCATTGACAACATCTTTCGCTTCATCCAGGCCGGCTCGGAAGTGTCTGGCCTGATGGGCCAAATGCCGTCGCGTCTGGGCTACCAGCCCACCATGGGCACGGAGCTATCAAGCCTGGAGGAGCGCATTGCCAACACCGACACCGGTGCCATCACCTCGATTCAGGCGGTGTATGTGCCAGCGGATGATTTCACCGATCCGGCAGCGGTGCATACGTTCTCTCACCTGTCGGCGTCCATCGTGCTCTCGCGCAAGCGCGCCAGTGAGGGGCTTTACCCGGCGATTGACCCGCTGCAGTCAAGCTCCAAAATGGCCACGCCGGGCATTGTGGGCGAGCGCCATTACGCGCTGGCGCAGGACATACGGCGCACGCTGGCCCAATATGCCCAGCTCAAGGACATCATTGCCATGCTGGGGCTGGAGCAGCTGTCGCCAGACGACCGCAACGTGGTGGGGCGCGCGCGCCGGCTGGAGCGGTTTTTGACCCAGCCGTTTTTCACGACCGAGCAATTCACGGGCATGGAGGGCAAGCTGGTCAGCCTGGAAGATGCGCTGGACGGGTGCGAACGCATCCTGCGCGATGAGTTCAAGGATGTGCCGGAGAGTGCGCTCTACATGATCGGCAAGATTGACGAAGCACGGGCTAAATCCAAAACTGAGTCTGATACCAAATCCAAGTCCGATGCTGAATCCGAAGCTGAACCCAAACAAATGGCGAGCGCTGATGAATCTTAAGATTCTTCTGCCCTTTCAGGTGTTTGCCGAAAAATCAGACGTGTTGCGCATCGTTTCGGAAACCAGCGCTGGCTCTTTTGGCTTGCTGCCCCACCGGCGTGACTGTGTGGCGGCGCTGGTGCCCGGCATTCTGGTTTACGCGACAGCGGCTGAGGGCGAAGTGTTTGTCGCCGTCGACGGCGGCGTGCTGGTCAAGACCGGGCCAGACGTGCTGGTTTCAGTGCGGCGGGCCATGGGCGGCGCGGACCTCGGTCAGTTGCGCCAGGCGGTGGAGCAAGAGTTTTTGGCGCTGGACGCGCATGAGCAAAGCGTGCGCTCGGTGCTGACAAAACTGGAATCTGGTTTTTTGCGTCGCTTTGCGACCTTTCAACATGATTGACGAGCCCAAAAAAACCTTCAAAAGGAATGCGGGCCTGGCCGAGCAGGTTGGCGCCAAGGCGGCGCGCAAGCTCAAGGCGCAGCGCAACGCCACCCCGGGCGTGTGGTCGGGTCTGGGGGTGATGGGGCTGGTCGGCTGGTCGGTGGTGGTACCCACCCTGCTGGGCGCAGCGCTGGGTCTCTGGCTGGACCGCCGCTATCCAGGCGGGCGCACCTGGACGCTGGCCCTGCTGATGGCCGGGATGACACTGGGCTGTTTGAACGCCTGGCACTGGGTGAGCCAAGAAGACCAAGCCATGCGGGAGGAACAGGAGAATGACGATGAATGACACGCTGGCCCTGGTGCTGGCAGGGCTCGCGGGTGGGCTGCTGGGCGCGTTTTTTTTCGGCGGCCTGTGGTGGACGGTTCGCAAGAGTCTGGCCTCTGCCAAGCCCGCGCTTTGGGTGTTTGGCAGTCTGCTGCTGCGCATGGGGGTCACGATGACCGGCTTTTACTTCGTCTCGGGCGGCGACTGGCGGCGAATGCTGAGTTGCCTGGTTGGTTTTGTTCTAGCGCGCCAGCTCGTGACACAGCTGACCCGATTGCCTGAAGAAAACCCGCCGCGCCAGCCGCAGGAGGCCCGCCATGCACCTTAGTCCCGATGAAATCGTGTTCTGGCAAGTCGGGTTTTTCAAGCTCAACGCCACCATTGCTTACACCTGGGGCTTGATGCTTTTGCTCACCGTCGGCGCCAAACTCATCACGCGCAAACTCTCCACCGACCACACCCGCTCGCGCTGGCAGAACCTGTTGGAGATCGTGGTGACCGGCATCGAGCAGCAAATTGCAGATGTCGGCCTGCGCCACCCACGCCAATACATCGGCTTTCTGGGCACGCTGTTTCTGTTTGTTGCCATGGCCGCC
>MNXW01000028.1 GCA_001871515.1 Comamonadaceae bacterium CG2_30_57_122 | reverse complement strand
GCCACCGCCACCCAAAGGCCGCACCATCATCATCGGCGCGGGCAAAGCCAGTGCCGCCATGGCGCGTGCGCTGGAAGACCATTGGGCTGGGCCGCTAGAAGGCTTGGTGGTAACCCGCTACGGCTACGACGTGCCGTGCCAGCGCATTGAGATCATGCAAGCCGCGCACCCGGTGCCTGATGCGGCAGGCCTGGCGGCCACGCAGCGCATTTTGCAAACGGTGCAGGGATTGACTGCCGACGACCTGGTGATCGCCCTGATCTCCGGCGGTGGATCTTCACTTTTGGTAGCACCTGGCGCAGGTCTGACGCTGGCTGACAAGCAAAATGTCAACATAGCTTTGCTGGCCAGCGGGGCCACCATTTCAGAGATGAACTGCGTGCGCCGCCACCTCTCGGCCATCAAAGGCGGCAGCTTGGGTGCGGCCTGCTACCCGGCCAAGTTGCTCACGCTGCTGATCTCGGATGTGCCCGGTGATTCGCCGATGGACATTGCCTCTGGCCCCACCGTGGGTGACTGCACCACCTGCACAGATGCGCTGGCCATCGTCCAGCGCTACCAGATTGCGCTGCCTGCGGCCGCACGTCAACTGCTGGAGGGCGGCGCAGGCGAGACCGTCAAGCCCGACGATGCGCGCCTGAATAACAGCAGCGTGCGCATGATCACCGCGCCGCAAATGGCCCTGCAAGCTGCTGCACAAGTGGCGCAGGCCGCCGGGTTCACGCCCTACATTTTGGGCGACAGCCTGGAGGGTGAAGCGCGTGACGTGGCCAAGGTGCTGGCTGGCATGGCGCGCCAGGTGGTGCTGCACGGCCAGCCTTTCAAGCCGCCGTGTGTGCTGCTGTCGGGTGGCGAGACCACGGTGACGCTCAAAGGCCAAGGCCGTGGCGGGCGCAATGTGGAATTTTTGCTGGCGCTGGGCGTGGCGTTGGCTGGCACGCCCGGTGTTTACGCTATTGCGGGTGACACCGACGGTGTGGATGGTTTGGAGGAAATCGCCGGAGCCATCCTGACCCCCGACACACTGGAGCGCGCCTGGGCGCTGGGCATGAACCCGCGCAGTTACCTGGACAACAACGACGCCCACAGCTTCTTCCAAACCCTGGGCGACTCGGTCATCACCGGGCCTACGCTGACCAATGTGAATGATTTTCGGGCGCTAATGCTTCATGACTTTTAGGGCTCTAGCCCTTTAGAAATATGCGCAGGTAGCTATCAATTTTGCATCAAAAGTCAAACAGCCCATGACCGATGCGTGATCAACGCCAACAGGATGCTATGGCACTTCTGGCCAGCCAGTCGACCCGATTTACTGCTTGGGCTTGTCGCTGTGCGAAACCTCGTAGCCGTCGGCCACGTAGGCAGGCCCCTTCATGAGCCAGATGATGATGCAAGCGATGCCTACGGTAAGCACCGCAGTCCAGACAAAAACAGCAACACCAATCATCAAGAAATCAAAAGTCTGGATGCGGCGCTCCAGATCCACCAGGCTCTGCTGAGCCAGCGCGCTTCGAGCGAACCACGCCGCCAGCGCTGGCAAAACCGTTCCTGCCAGCGTGATGTGCGGCAAGATGCGCAGCACACGCCATTCAAACCCATAAGGCGTTCGCTGAAAACCTGGTAGCTTTTTGAACCAATTCATAAAGTGATTGTAGAAAAATGATAGACCACCCGCTTGCCAAGCCAGCAATAAACCCTATCCGCATTCGCCAGAATGAATCAGACACCTAACGTCCATGTTCAACAAGGACACCCCAAAGCATGAAACATGCGTGCCCTGCGTAGGGCGGGCTTCAGCCCGCCATGGCCGACTGAAGTCGGCCCTACGACACGCCATTCTTGTCGGCTGTGGGCGCTGTTTCACGTTAACGCTGCAGCGGGCCGCCACCGATCATGCCCGGTTCTTTTGACCAGGCCGCAAAAACCACCCATAAGCCAGTGCCTGCGCCGCCAGCAGCAGCGCAAAAGTCAGTTTGAACGCCTCGCTGCGGCTCAGGCCTGTGGCGCTCGCCGTATCCACCGCCGCACCAATGCCCCATTGCAGGCCAAACGCACCCACAAACACCAGCAGGTTCAACGCGGTGTTGACCCGGCCCGACAGCGCCACCGGGAACGCCGCGGTGAGCTGCGAATAGGCGATGTTGCTCAGGCTGAACGAGATACCCAGCAGCGGCCACAGCCACAGCGGTGGGGCCAGGTTGAGGATGATCGCCAGCTCGGCCACCAGCGCCAACCCCATGCCAAAGGTGAGCAAGGCCATGGGCGACACGCCCCGGCGCGCCAGCCACAACGAGCAGGTGGCGACAAACAAAAAACCCGCCAGCATGGCCACAGCCAAGCCCAGCAGCACGTTGGCGGCATCGCTGCGGCTCAGTCCGTTGACCTGCATCAACCACGGCACCGCCCACAGGCCTTGAATGGCCATGAAGCCGCCCACGGCCAGACAACCCTGCGGCGCAAAACGCCAGAAGCGGCGGTCGGTATAAATCTGCCGCAAAGTCTGCAGCTGTTGCGTGATCGATTCGCGCTGTGCCTGCACCGGTTTGTCCGGCGTGGTCATCAGGTAAGCGGCACAAACCACCAGCAAGGCAGCGCACACAAAAAACAGGCCACGCCAGCCCAGCAGCGGCAGCGCCGCCTCTACCGGCGCGCTGGCCGACAAGGCACCCAAGCCCCCGGCGACCATGATGGTGGCGGTCAAGGACGGCAATTGCTCAGGCCTGAACCACTGGCTGAAGGCCTTGAAGCTGGCCATCAGGCAAGCCGACACGCCCAGCCCGATCAGCGCCCGCGCCAGCACCAGCGTCTGCGTAGATTCGCCCCAGCCAAACAGCGCACAACCCGCAGCGGCTAGCAGCAACAATGCCGCCTCAACCCGGCGCGGGCCAAAGCGATCCAGCAGCAAGCCCAGTGGCAGCTGAAACAGGCCAAAGGCCAGAAAGTACGTTGAGGTCAGCAGGCCCAGGCCGGCGGCGCTCATGTTCAGTTCGCGCATCAGCTCGGGCGCAATCACCGCGTTGACACTGCGCAGCGCGTAAGACAAAAAATAGCCCACCGCATAGGCGGGCACCAGGCGAAACCACAGGGCGGCGGGGGCGTTTGTCATTCAGTGCGTATCCGGGCGAATGCAGATGATGTGAAGCCCAAGGGCGGATCCCAGCGTTAACCACGGGCGGTCTGCGGTAAGCACTTTGGCGTTGAGCCTTTGTGCGGCGGCCAGGCACAGTCGGTCACCCAAACTCAGGCCCAGTTGTCGCGTGGCGCTGCGCAGCCATCCTGCCTGCGCACCATCAGCGGCGAGAACATCGATGATGGTGTAGTTGAGCGCTTCGAGCATGCGCCCGATGGTGGCGGTGTCACCACCCCTGTCAAGAGCCTTGGAGATCACTTCGGTTTGGTTGGCCGCACTTACCCTGCAGTTCGCAGATTGCAGCGCCTCCCGCACCACCTCTTCACCGGGCTCACCTTGCAAAAAGGCCAGTACAGCGGAGGCATCCAGCAAGGTGACGGTGCTCATTCTGTGTCAGCCGCAGCGCGGCGTTCGGCAATGAGTTCATCAGCCGCAGAGGCCGAGTCTTTGGGGGCAAATTGTTGAAACAATGCCTGTGCCTTGTTCAGCTGCGCACGCCGGGTGGTGGCGACCAGTTCACCATGGCGAACCGTCCAGATCAATTGATCGCCATCTTTGATGTCGAGTTGCTGGCGAAAAACCACAGGTATGACCGCTCTGCCATTGGATAGGTTCGAAGTGATGTTCATGGCTTATTTTTTGAAAAATATGATTTTTGCCATTTTAAGTTAAGAGCACACTTTTAGCCAATGGATGAGCGGGAAACAGGATGCTGTTGAGGGTGCAGATGCGATAGGGCTTGGAATTACGTCTTGGCCCGGCGCTTGAGCCAGCGCATCAGAGCCCCCACCAGCGGCAGCTTTTCGTAAAGCTCCTCGGCTGCGTCCCAGTAGTCACGGTGCAGGGTGATGCGGCCAGCGTCGTCCAACACCAGATGCGAACCGCCCAGAATGCACTGCTGCTGACCCGGTTTGAAACGCTTGAAGCAGAAGTGAAATTCCCAGGTCAGAAAACACTGCGCCCCCTGCACCACCCGGTGGGTGACGACAAAACGCGGCTGCTCCAGCGCCTCAAACATGTGCGCAAAAATGGCGCGGATGGCGGGCACCCCACGCACCTCATTGAACGGGTCTTTGAAGCGGGCATCTGGCGCATACATCGCCTCTAGCTGGCCCAGTGTGGCAGGGCTCAGCGTTTCAAAAACCTCAACGAGTTGTGCGATGGCGGCGGTGTGACGCATGTTTCTGGGTTCCTCAGGCGTGTTGAAGTTGACGGGTTGCGGCAAAAAACAGGCGGTAGGGCAGCAGCGCCAGCAGTTTGAGCCACAGAGTGAAGCGCTTGGGAAAGTGAATCTCAAATTCGCCCCGTGCCCAGCCGCGCAAAATTTCTTGGGCAGCTTGTTCCGGGGTGATCAAGGCGGGCATTTTGAACTGGTTTTGCCGTGTCAGCGGCGTGTCGACAAAACCGGGGTTGATCAGCGACACGCCCACGCCCTGGCTGTGCAAATCCACATACAAGGATTCGCTCAGGTTGATCAGCGCAGCCTTGGTTGGGCCGTAGGCCAGGCTGTTGGGCAAGCCCCGGTAACCGGCCACGCTGCCCATCAAACTCAGGTGCGCGCGCTGTTGTGTTTGCGGGTCTGGCGCTTGCTTGAGCAGCAGCGGCAACACCGCCGCCAGCAGGTGCAGCGCACCCACGTAGTTGATCTGGTTGTGCCGTAGCAGGTCTTGCAAATCCAGGTGATCGGCCTGCATGGCGTGGTAGTGACCAGCGCAATACACCACGCAGTCCAGTCGCCCTTGTGCCGCCAGCGT
>MNXW01000242.1 GCA_001871515.1 Comamonadaceae bacterium CG2_30_57_122 | reverse complement strand
TCCTTGTTTAACGACGGCGTGGGCGTGGTGATTTTTACCCTGCTGCTGGGCATGTTGGCCAGTGGCAGCGCGCCCACGCTGGGCCAGGCCGGCAATTTGCTGTTGCACGAAGTGGGCGGCGGCTTGCTGCTGGGTTTTGCCCTTGGGGCGGTGAGTTTTGCGTTGCTGCGCAGTGTCGACAGTTATGAGGTTGAAGTGCTGCTGACCTTGGCTGCCGTCATCGGTGGCTACGCGCTGGCGCACCAGCTGCACGTGTCAGGCCCGTTGGCGATGGTGGTGGCCGGGCTGATCATTGGCAACCATGGCCGCGCGCTGGCCATGTCAGAAACCACTCGGCGCTATGTAGACATGTTTTGGGAGCTGATCGACGAGATATTGAACGCCGTGCTGTTTGTGCTGATTGGCATGGAGGTGTTGTTGATTACCCTGAACACCCAGATCATGCTGGCGGCGGCACTGGCGGGCAGTGTGACGTTGCTGGCGCGCTTGCTCACGGTGGGCTTGCCGGTGCGTTCGGCCAGCGGTTTGTTCCGGTTGCCTCAGGGGGCTTGGCAAGTGTTGACCTGGGGCGGCCTGCGCGGGGGCATTTCGGTGGCGTTGGCGTTGTCGCTGCCGCTGGGGCCGGCACGCGACACCGTGGTTGGGCTGACCTACTGCGTGGTGGCGTTTTCGATTCTGGTGCAAGGGCTGTCGATTGGCTGGGTGACCCGCAGGGCGATCGCGTAGCGGCAGCGCATGCGCCAGGGGTGATGCCTTAACGCCATGAATGCTATTTAAAAAATAGCTGCTTGCGCTTTATATATAAGGGCTAGAGGCCTAAAACATATAAATTTAGCTGGGGCGTGCAACCCTTGGTGGGGCGGCTGCATCGGGCATGCCCGGGATCGCGCTGTGGTTCAGGTGCAGCGTCTGGGTTGGGAAGGCAAATTCAATGCCCTGCTCGGCAAAGCTACGCACCAGTTGCAGGTTAATGGCTTGTTGCACGTCCATGTACACGCCGTAATCGGGCAGCCGCACGTAGTACACCGTCTCGAAGTCCAGCGAAAAAGCGCCCAAGCCCTTGAAGTGTGCGCGGTCAAAGCGCGCGTTGTCTTGTTGCGCGACGGCTTGCTCAATCAGCTTTGGAATCTGTTCAAGTTTGTCGGCAGGGGTGTCGTAGGTGACGCCCACGGCAAAGACGATACGGCGCTCTTGCATGCGCTTGTAATTGCGGATGCGGCTTTGCAGCAAATCATTGTTGGACAAAATGATCTGCTCGCCGCCAAGGCTGCGGATGCGGGTGGTCTTCAGACCCACATGTTCCACCGTGCCCATTTCTTCGCCCAGAATGATGAAGTCACCAATCACAAACGGTTTGTCGATGGCAATCGAGAGTGAGGCAAACAAATCGCCCAGAATGTTTTGTACTGCCAGTGCCACCGCAATACCGCCAATGCCCAGGCTGGCTACGAGCGTGGTGACGTTGATGCCCAGGTTGTCCAGAATCAGCAACAGCACCAGAATCCAGATCAGCACGCGGCCCAGAAAAGACAGCAGCGACAGGCTCATGCGCCGCGAGCCTTCATCCTCTTTGTCGCCTTGCATGAAGTAATGATGCAACCAAAAACTCAAACCACGAGCGAACCAAAACCCAACCTGAAGAAACAGCGCCACCATGAAAATACGGTCAACTGTTTTGGCCAGAGTCGTCGGCAACGTCAGAAAATGGGTGCCCACATAGAGCCCGATGATGGTTGCCAAAAAAATGCGCGTGGAAGAAAGCACCTCGACCAAAAAGTCATCGATAGCGGTGTCGGTCTGTTTGGCTATGCGCGCCAGCCGATGCAAAACAATGCGCCGCAGCACATGCAATACGGCGATAAAACTGCCGGCTGCGATCAGCGCGTAGGTCCAGTCTTGCAGGGTGTTGGTGTTGATGAGTTCTCTAAACATGAGTGAATTGTTTTAAAGTGTTTGCGTGATCTTGCGCAGTGCGGGGTGAACATCAGGGTCGATGCCCACACGCTGAGCCAGCACGGCGCAGGTGCGTTGCGCGATATAAGCCAGGATGGCGGTGCGCGCCCAGCGCGCCTCGGGGTAAGGCAGAGGCAATTGTGCATCGGGTGTTGCGGCGCAGCCCAAACACAGAAACGGCACGCCGCGAGCCAACAAGGCTGCGGCGACCGCTTGCTTGGTTTCCATCGGCTCGTCCGAGGCGGTAAACAACACCACCCGGTCGGCGGGGCTGGCGGCCGCAATGGGGCCGTGCAGGTACTCGGCGGTGGAGTAGCCAAAGGCCGGGATGCCCACACTTTCCTGCATCTTCAGCGCCGCCTCCAGTGCGCCGCCCAAGGACGGGCCGCGCGCCAGCCAGGTAACGGTGCGTGCGCCTGCCAGAAACGTGGCCAGGCTGGCGGGCACATCATGAGCCTCGATTTGCACCATGCAGTCGGCACATTGTTCGGCGGCCAGCGAGATGTCATAACCCGCCAGTGCTGCGGCCACAAACAGCTGGGCGATCACGCTTTTGGTGGCCGGCACAGCCTGCTCAGGCCCACAGCCTAGGTGAATCAGGTGCTGTGCCGGTTTGAGCAGATGTGCATCAGAGTTGGCTTGCGCCTGCGAGATGGCCACCACCAGCGCACCACGCGCACGCAGCCATTCGGCGCTGGCGGCAATGTCGGTGGACTTGCCGGAGTAGGAAAAGGCGTAGACCACTGCATCGCGCCAGTCGGCTTCAGGCAAGGCTTGTGTCGTCAGCCAGGGGCGAAATTCAATGGGCTGGCGACCCGTTTGCAGCGCAAACAAATAAGCAGCAAACGAGCACACGTTGCCCGAGCTGCCGCGCCCCAGCAGCACCGTGGTGGGGCGTTTGGCCGCCAGGACGCGCACCTGCGCAGCCTCCTGTTGCCAGCGCACGGCTTGCGTGCGCAGCATCTCGGGTGTGCTGGCTGATTCTTCTGCCATGTGACTTTTCAACATGTCATTTCTCCGGTGGAATGGGTGGCTGGGCAGCAGTCGCCTGCCAGTAAAACTCGCTGGGCAGGTGAATGTGCTGGTGGTTAGCAATGCGCGTGCGCAAACCGGTTTCGTCACCAAAGAGCGGCGGCAGCTGCGTGGCGTAGTGCAGCAGCAGCTGTACTTTGGCATCCACATCGACAGGCAGCGCAAAGCGCTTGACGGGCCTCATGTGCAGGCGCTGCAATGCCTGTAGCGGGTTGTCCTGGTCGCCCCGCCCCACGTTGGGATCGGCCACGTACGGAAAGTCTTCGTAAAACAACAGTTCGGCACCGGCAGCACTGGCGGCCAGGCGCTGCGCCACCTGTGCAGCGATTTGATGGTCAACGTGGTGGCCGATGCCCATCGGGCTGATCAGCAGAATGCGACCCAGATCCAGGCACAGGCGGCGCAGCACCAGGTAAAGCTCTTCCATGTGCGCCATGTCGTCGATACGCGGCGTTACCCAGCGCTCGCGGGCACTGCGGTAAATCAGTTTGCCGGTCAGGGGGCTGCGGCGGTAGATGCCATCGGCAAAGCTCAGATGGACAAAATCTGCATTGACCCAGCGCATGGCGGCAATGTCTTCCATGCGACGAATGCGCGAACTCACATGACCCTGGCGGCGCTCAATGGTGCGGCTGCCGTCTGAGCGCTGGCGACGCGAGGTGCCACAGCTGACGCTGACCACCAAGGTGGAAATCCGGTCGCGCAAGGTGTACAGCAAGGCGCCACAGCTCAGCGCCGCGTCGTCCAGGTGCGGCGACAAGATCACCACCCGTTCAAAACTGTCCCAGTCGATGGCGTCCAGTAAGGCTTGTGTCTTCATAGGGTCGTGCGTAATAGGGTGTCATAACTCGCGCTGGCACGTTCGAGCATGCGCTTTGCCAGTGTGTGATGGGCAACCAGCGGGTTCGCGGCCAGCGCGTTGGTTTGTGCTTGCAGGTCACCGCTTGCGGCAGCGGCAGCGCTCAGGCGTTGGTATTGTTCAAGCTCGGTGGCCAGTCGTCTGTAGGCCAAGGGTATGGGCGGCGCTGGCAAGCGTTCAATGCCAGCGCGTGACACCCGCACACGGGTCTCGATGACGGTGTCGGGCACAAAGGCATCCGTGGCTCCGAGGTTGGGCAAATTCAGCACCAGTTCTTGCGGTATCTGTGAGGTTAGTGCCTGAATGACGCGCACTGCCAGATCACCGAAACCGGCTGAGCCCCGAAACCAGCGTAATTGTGGTGTGGCGCTTTGTCCTTCGCTGGCAAAATGGTCGTAGTACCTGGCCAACGAAGCTGCCACCACATCGCTGCGCGGTCCAACTTGGCGTGCTTGCGCGACAAACAGTTTGGGGAAACGGTAATAAGGCAGGTACGAGTTGGGCCAGAAGCCCGGGTTTTGCCGCGCCAGGGCCAGTGACAGCTCAAAGCGCAATTTGTGTTCCTCGTCAAGGCCATCGGGCGCTGGCAGGGGTTTGAGGTGGTCGGTCAGTGGCTGGCCCTGGATCAGGATGTCGCTGTACCAGGTGGCGTGGTTGAGCCCGTTGCACTGAAAGCTGTAGTCAGAGGGGAGCCCCAGCGCATGGCAGATGGTCTGCAGGTCCTCATCGGATTGGTCGCACAAACCAATGACGTTGATGCCACCGCGGTCGACCAACGCCTGGGTGACGATGTTGCTGGGGTTGGTGTAGTTGAGCACGATGGC
>MNXW01000186.1 GCA_001871515.1 Comamonadaceae bacterium CG2_30_57_122 | reverse complement strand
TGCCCGATGTGCCGCTGGACTTTGACACCCTGCAGCCGCACGGCGGCTTTATTGGTTCGGCTGCCGTCATGGTGATGAGCCAGCACGACAAGGCGCGTGACGCGGCGCTGGCCATGATGCAGTTTTTTGCCCACGAGAGCTGTGGCCAGTGCACGCCGTGCCGCGTCGGCACGGCCAAAGCCGCCGCGTTGATGGCAGCGCCCAACTGGGACACCGCCACCTTGACCGACCTGGCAGAAACCATGGCGCAAGCCTCAATTTGCGGGCTGGGGCAGGCCGCGCCCAACCCGTTGCTGAGCGTGCTGCGTTATTTTCCGCAGGAGTTCACTGGTGGCCTATAAACTCAAGTTCAATCGCAGGTGTATTTGGGCTTAACGACAACAAAGGGTTTCTATGGCAATCGGCTGGCTCACGGTTTTAAAAATGGTGCCCTGGGGGGATGTGATCGACAACGCACCCAAAGTGGCGCAAGGGGCCAAAAAGCTCTGGAGTGCGGTGGGTAAAAAAGCGGCACCCGATGCGGCTCCCGCCAGCGCGCCCACCATGCCAGGGCAGGGCGCGCTCACCGGCCAGGATGCGGCCGTGGCGGCGTTGCAAACCCAGGTGGCCGAGCTGCAAGTGAGCACCGCCGAACTGCACCAGCAAATGGTCGAGTCCAGCGCGCTGATTAAGTCGCTGGCCGAGCAAAACACCCAGCTGATCGCACGCATTGAGCTCATCCGCAAGCGTTTCTGGCTACTGGCTGCATGCATACTGGGGCTGGGCGTGGCGCTTGCCATGCACTACTTTTGATAGCTGTTAGCCCAGTTAATTAAAGGGCTAGTAGTCCGTTTCACCAAAACACTTACATGAAATCGTGCCTTTTCCTGCCTGGCGTTGTTGTTCGTCGTTGCTATAGCTACGGCTATGTCGCCTCCTCTGGCCTAGCTAGTCTGGAAAATTCATCGATTTCATTTTGTAACCGTTTTGATGAAGCGAACTACTAGAGGCCTATTTTGCTTAAAAATTCTGAAGTGCCTGTGAGGCCATCCAGCACCCTGCCGGCAGGTTTCATGGTGCTGCACGGCAACCGCCTGGATGACCTGCGCGACCTGCTGGTGCAGGTGCTCAAAAATCAGCCCCTGGCGGTGCTGGAGCCCGAGGTGATCTTGCTGCAAAGCAACGGCATGAAGCACTGGCTGGAGATCGCGCTGGCCAGTGACGATGCGCTGGGCATCTGCGCCGCCACCCGCATGGACTTGCCCGGCGCTTACCTGTGGCAGGTTTACCGCGCTGTGCTCGGCCCTGCTGCCGTGCCTGCGGCCATGCCGTTTGACAAAGCCAGCCTGGTCTGGCGGCTGGTGCGCTTGTTGCCGGCCTTGTGCAACGCCGACGCGGTGTACGCGCCGCTCAAGCGTTACCTGGGCGCGCCGCTGCAGCCGCGCAAGCTCTACCAGCTGGCGCTGCAACTCGCCGACGTGCTGGACGGCTACCAAAGCTACCGCGCCGACTGGCTGGCCGATTGGGCGGACGGGCGCAATGTGTTGCGTGGGGCGGTGGGTACGGCGCTTACTTCGGAGGCTGGCGGCGCGCGGGCTGGTGCGCCAGATTTGCCAGCCGAACACGCCTGGCAAGCCCAACTGTGGCGCGACATCCGCTCTGATGTAGGCGGCACCTTGGCAAACAGTTCCCGCGCCGCTGTGCATGAAAAGTTCTTGACCGCCATGCACCCTGTCGCGCAGCGCTTTGCCGCCACTGGTCAGCGTCCACCCGGCTTGCCAGCGCGGCTGGTGGTGTTTGGTGTGTCGTCGCTGCCCATGCAACTGGTGCAGGCGCTAGCCGCGCTGGGGCAGGTGAGCCAGGTGCTGATGCTGGTGCAAAACCCGTGTCAGTATTTTTGGGGCGATGTGGTTGAAGGCCACGCTGCCCTGCGTGCCCAGGTGCGCCGCAGGCAGAGCCCCAAACCGGCGCAAACGCTGGCCGCTGCCGCGCCGTGCGCCGCCACCCACCCGCTGCTGGCCTCGTGGGGCAAACAGGGGCGCGATTATTTGCATCTGCTCGACGGCTTTGATGCGCCCGAGCAGTACCGCCAGCACTGGTCCAAGGTGGACGTGTTTGTTGACCCGGCAGCAGCCCAGCTGCCGCAGCAGCCCGCCAGCCAGTTGGCGCAGCTGCAGTCCAACATCCTTAGCCTGAACCCCGAGCCCGATGCGCCGCAGCCTGGTGCGGACGATGCTTCGCTTGAATTTGTCAGCGCCCACAGCGCCCAGCGCGAGCTGGAGGTGCTGCACGACCGCTTGTTGGCCTGGTTTGATGCCGACCCCAACTTGAAGCCGCGTGACGTGATGGTGATGGTGCCCGACATGGAAGCCTTTGCGCCGCACGTCCAGGCCGTGTTTGGCCGCTTTGCGCCGGGGCAGGTTGGCTTCATTCCCTATGCGGTGGCCGACACCACGGCGCGCAGCGCGCCCCTGGTGCTGGCGCTGGAGCAATTGTTGAACCTGCCCCATGCCCGCCTGACCCTGCAAGACTGGGCTAGTTGGTTTGAAGTGGCGGCGGTGCGCGCGCGCTTCAAGCTGTCCGAGGCCGACGTGCAGCAATTGCAAGACTGGCTGCTGGCCGCCGGGGTGCGCTGGGGGCTGGACGCGGCGCACCGCCAGCTTTGGGGCTTGCCCGCAGGCACGTCGGGGCTGGCGCAAAACACCTGGGCCTTTGGCCTGCGCCGCCTGCTGCTGGGGTACGCGCTGGGCGCAGGCTGGGATGCCTCTGCCGATACGCACGCGGGTGCAGCGCAAGGCACGGGCGGTGTCTGGCAAGCCACCCTGGCGCAACCCGCGCTGAGCAGCCTGAGCGCGCCCTTGATGGCCGCGTTGCTGGACTGGCTGCAAGCCACCAGCGATGCCCTGGCCTTGCTCTCGCAAGACCACACGCCCACCGAATGGGGTCACCGCCTGACGACGCTGGTGCAGCGGTTTTTTGCGCCAGCCGATGCGGGCGACGAGCGCGTCATCGCCCGCCTGCTCGAGCCGCTGCAAACCTGGCTGGATGCCTGCGAGGCTGCCGCGCTGGACACTCCCTTGCCGCTGGAGGTGGTGCGTGAGCATTGGCTCGCCAGCATTGAAGTGGGCAACCTGCAGCAGCGCTTTTTTGGTGGTGGCGTGCAGTTTGGCACCCTGATGCCGATGCGCTCGATCCCGTTTGCGGTGATTGCGCTCTTGGGCATGAACGACGGCGCTTACCCCCGGGTGCAGGCCGCACGCGACTTTGACCTCATGGCCAGCAGCTGGCGCGCCGGTGATCGATCACGCCGCGAGGACGACCGTTATTTGTTTCTGGAAGCCATCTTGTCGGCACGGCAAAAGCTTTATGTGAGCTGGCAAGGCCACAGTGCCACCGACAATTCTGATCG
>MNXW01000013.1 GCA_001871515.1 Comamonadaceae bacterium CG2_30_57_122 | reverse complement strand
AGGGCCTTGTCATAGGCGAGGTCGCCGCCTTTGCGCAGGATGACGCTGGCTTTGTTGGTGGCATCCAGGTCATGGCGGGCGGCGCGCTGACTGTCGGCTACGTCTTCGGGGGTTATGTCCATCAAGTCGCTGATGCGGGTGTTGTCACCAGACAGCCCCAGCTCGAAAGGCGCTGCCGTCGGGATAATGGTCTTGGCGTTGCGGGAGGATTCTTTCAGCCCCTTGTTAAGCGTGGCACCTTCGGCTTGCAGCACCCAACGCTTGCGCCAGATCACGCTGGCCAGCTCTTCAATCAAATGCTGCTCGGTTGCGCCCGCTGGCAGGTGTTCCTCTATCAGCGAATTGACCAGGCTTTCATAGTTGGCATGGCTCTCGTGGCTGAGCACGGTGTAGCGGCTCAAGATGCCGTGCGTCATGGCGTTGAAGCGGACTACTTCGTAGGCTGGTGGCTTAGATTCGGCTGGCTGTGCAGGCGTCGCTGCCGTCAGGGTTTGGTTATAGCGGGTCACGGACATGGTCATTTCTTTTGCTGGTTTTATACGGGATGCTGGGCTGCGCTGTGGGGTAAGCCACACCGGTCTGGATCGGGCGTAAGCGACAAGTCTGCAGCCAGAATCTGCGCATCCAGCGCCAACGATGCCGCCAGCAGCTTGGGCGTCAGCCCCGGCGGTCGAATCGTGCCAATGGAGCGCACGACATTGATCGTCTCGGTGGCTGGCTTCACTACTCCCTCAAGCGCCACCACAATCTCCGCCTTGCACTGTCGCAGTTCCCCAAGCAACTGATTGACGGCCTCGCGCTTGCCCAGCGTCTTGACCTTGCCGTCAACCAGTGTCAGCTTGACTCCTGCGGCCGCCGCGCGTTGCATGACGGCCGCAGCACTCACAGTTCCACCTCAAAATCTGCCTCTTCCATGTCGACACTTTGCGCGGCTTGGGGCTTTGCAACCGTTGAAACCGACATAACCGTTGCGGCCGATTCGGCCGAAGTTGCTGTGGCGGTCACCGTTTTCGCCCGCCACCTTTCAGCAGAAGAAGTACCGCTGTCACGCTCAAAACGCAGCCCATCCACAATGCGCCCCTGGTGCCGCGCTATCCAACGGCCCAGACGGCGGCGGTTGATCTCACCGCGCTCCTCGGCCACTTCGCGCAACACCTCACGCAAATCCACGTCGGTGGTGTTGTACAGCTCAGAGCGGCTGACGGCATCACGAATCATGGTGGGCGCATCGCCAAACGCCTTGCGCCAGGCGTGCAGCAAGCGGCCCAGCGTTTCACGGTCGGGGTCTTGCGCCAGTTGCTCAAACACACTGCTGGCCGGGTCGGGCTGGCCCAGCCACAGCAGCGGTTGGCGCACCCAGTCGCTCCACTGGCTAAAGCTTGCCAGCGGCTTGCAGGCGGTCATCGGTTTGCCTGCCGCTATCCACGCACGAATCAGCGTCAAAGCCAGCGTCACATAACGAGCCCGGTTGGCGCGCACGTGGCTCAAAGGGTCGGCGGCAAACTGCCGGGTGGCGGGGGTCTCGCACTGCGGGTCCAGGTTGATGGTGATGCAGCGTCGGGTCATGTCGCGCACCGCATCGACGTTGTTGCCGCTGGACAAAAACAGCGCACGCGTGCCCACGGTGGCGGTCTTGCTGACACCCAGAATGCGCCCGGTCAGGTGCTCCTCAGTCAACGCGCTGCACAGCGACTTGAACGGGATCAAGTCGGTGGTTAGGTTGTCAAAAACAATCGCACCCGGCGCTATCAGAAAAGTGGCCAGCAGCAGTTTTTGACACTCTTCGTCGTTGGTCGGAAAAGCCAGTGCTGACGGGCTGCTTGGGCTGGCAAACGCCACCAGAATGCTGGTCAGGTAGCTCTTGCCCGAGGCAATTTGTGGCGCACGCACATGAAACATGGGAGCCAGTGCCAGGCTGGGCCGAATCGCCGCCGTCAACATGCCCGCCAACGCCGCACTTTGGTCATGCGGCTGGGCAAAGGCAAATTCACCCAGCAGCGCACGCAACTCATCCAACGCTTGCTCGGCTTGCAGGCGGGTGGGCTGGTCGGCCACATTGAACTGGCGCGCATCAAACACACCAAACAAGCCAGTGGCCGTGTCAAAACCAGCCTCACGCACCAATGAACCATCAGCGCGTAAATGAGGTTGGCGGGCAATGCCGGTCAAGGCGGGCAGGTGCTGGTAGCCTTCAGAATCAAACAGCACAGTGACATGGCGCGCCGGGGGGTCACACACCACATCGCACTGGGTGCGGCCGTCAAAGCGTGTCCAGATCGCAGCGCTTGACAAGGCGCGCAGCAGGCCCGGTTGCGACACCTGCTTGATCTCGGTGGCGGCGCTTTCGGGGTCGGTGTTGATGGCCACGATCAGACCGCCGCGCTGGTAATAGCGCCGTGTAGCCGCCAACTCATTTTCTGCGGCATCCACAATGCGGTGCAGTTCACCGGCTTCGACCTTGATGGACGGCTTGTGCTTGGCCGCTGCAAAGGTCACACCCAAAAACGCCAGCAATGCGCCAATGCGGTGCACGTCCCCATGCGCGTGTTGGCATTTAAAGCCACCAACCGGGTACAAGTCGCTGGGCTCAAAGTAGGCGCTACCGTGGTCGACTTGGTCAGTGTGCTCATGCAACCACGGGCAGGTGATGTCGTGTTTGCCACTGCCCAAGGGTTGCTTGTAGATGCCACGTGCTTTTAGGGCCGTCAGCACTGCGTTTTCAGCTGGGCGCGGGGTGTAGATGTTGTCCTGCGCCTGGCGGTCTGTGGTGGCGGCTTTGCGGCTGGGTTTGACTGCCTCTTGCGGTGGTGCCAGCTCCAGAAGCTCGACAATTTGTGCCACGCTGTAGCGGCACTCAGGCTGCCACACCACCAGCTTGCACTGAAAAGCCGGGCTGCCGTATTTCGGCTTGCCGTTGATGGCCACCGGCAAGCGCATCCAGCGCGCCGAGCCGCCGCTGGCCCCTTTGTCACACAGGCCAGATTCGATCAACGCCACCTTGAGCACGTCAGCCTGCTTTGCGTCCACCGGTTCGCTGAAGATGTAGCCCACCTGAAAATTACCCGGGCTGGTCTCAATGCGCCAACTCGGTGGGCAGGCATCCAGGCGCGCCAGTGGCACTTTGGTGCCCACGTCGTCGAGCATCGCGCACAGCACAAGGCCAGCCAAGCTCTTTTGCGCCTTGTAGCGGCCTGCCTCATTGGGCTCAAAAAGGGCGGGCAAGGCGTACCAATTCAGCCCCGCGTCTGTCGTATCACACGGCCATGCTCTGGCTGGCCACGATGCGCTTGACGGGTCACCCGCCAGGCTGCACACCAGTGGTTTTGCATCTTCAAAGTTGCTGCCAAAGATGGCCGTTAAAAACGTATCGTTGGTCAAGGCCAAGCCGGTTTTATCGGTTAAATCGGTTGCTGGTGGCATGGCTGGCAAAACTGTCATATCGTCAACTCTTGCGTTGGTGTTCATGATTGAATCACTCCCTGAAGGCTTGTGGTGAGAAGGGGAAAGCTGTTGGATAGCGCGGCCAAGGCTGGCCAGATTGACGTGTTGAATGACATCAAGTTTTTTAAGAAAAAACAGCCTCTAGCCCTTATAGAATAAGCGTAAGCAGCTATTAAATACATAGTATTTGATGTCGTATAAAGGGCTTGAGCGAACGCCCCCACAGTGCGAAAATACAGCGCGTTGATGTGTGTCTTGAGGGCCTTGGAGTCGTAAGCTCCCGGGCCCTTTTCAATGGGCGTGTGGTGTCCCGGCACGCCGCCGTTGATGTGGGTGGTCATGGCGGATCACCTTATTTCAACGACTGGATCAAGTTGACAATGTCAGAGGCGCGCCAGGCGGTGCAGCGCTCTGACAGTTTGATGCCCTTGGGGAACTTGCCCGAAGCCACGCCAGCCCACCAGTGGCTGCGCGACACGGGCACCAGTTCCAGCACCTTGGGTAAGCGCCACAGCGCCAGAAGCTCAGTTTGAGTTTGGGGAATGACGTCGGTTGACGTGGGAGAAATTGCCGTAGTTTTCATGGCGGGGCCTTTTTAAACGAGTGTCAAAAAAGCTCAATGCCGGGGTACACCGTTAAAAGTTTGCTTAGTGGTAAACCCTTAGGTAGATTAAGGGAGTCACTATTGGACCGTTTTGGATGTATAAACTAGGGCTTGACAAGTTCCGCAACTTTTCATGGCCTTTGTGCCCCTAAACCTCCATCGCCTTGCCGGGCTTTGGGGGTTTTTGCTTTGAGCACCGGTTTCCTTACGCAACTCTGAATAGGACTGTATAAGTCACCAGCGGTCATAGCTTAGCACTATATCTGGCAGTCACGCATCAAAAAACACTACAGGTAGTGTTTACTCCGTCGCCAACCAACGTATTTAGTGTTTTCAAAAGCGGTCTGTGATGTCCTGAAACGTCTTCAAACGTCCTTTGGCGTTGAATTGCGTTGCTTTAAATCGCCCAAATCGCCCAAGAACTTTACACAAACTTTACATTGGCGAGTTGTGTAAAGCTGTGGTTTGTCACTGAACAGCCGCCGAAAACATCAAATTCAGCCCACTGGCACGCAATGCAGCAAACATCGTCTTGGCGGTGGGATTGCCTTGACCTGAATGCGGTATTGCCTTGTAAAGACTGGCCTTTGACAAGTTGCCTACATCCGCCACACGGGCCAAGCCGCCGCGCGCGTCCACCACATGGCGCAGCGCCGCAATGAAAACAGCAGGCTCCAGGTCTTGCGCCGCCTGTGTCAGGTACTGAGCGGCAAAGTTGTCGTTTTTGAGTTTGTTGTTGAGCCAATCTGTGTGCTTCATTGAATGTTCCTTTGTTGCCAGTTTTTCAGGCGTTTACGTGCCGTTTTGATGGCGCTTTTTTGACCAGATTTATCGCTGCCCGCCAGCAACAGCACCACGCGCCCGGACTCGATGCCGTAGTACACGCGCCAGCCCTGCCCGTGGTCGATGCGCAGTTCAAACAAACCACCCTCCAAGCCCTTGCAGTCACCAAACAAACCCAACTCAAGCCGAACCAAGCGCGCCGCAATGGCAGCTTGGGCAATCATGTCGGTCAGCGAGTTAAGCCACTGCCCAAACAGGTCAACATCGGCCTCGGTGTAGTGCAGCAAGGTGTGTGGAATAGGGACGACCATGATTTAATTTTATCTTAAAAGAGAATTTTCGCTTGTGGAACTTTTTCTTTGAGTCAACAAAAAATAGGTTTTGACGGTTTCAACGGTTTATGCAGGGCCGTGTCGTCAAACTGTCAAGCAGCCCGCAACATCACCACGTTGGCGGGCTTGTTGGCCAGCAGGTTGAGCCGTTCACCCCACAGCCGCCAGGCATCCCGCATCGGACCCTCATAAGTGGCGCGCTGGTAAATTCGCTTCATCTTGTTTTCTTCGGTGTGGTTGAGACACTTCTCGATCACGTCAGGCAGTGCGCCCAGCTCGGCCATCGCGCTGGCTCCCGTGCGGCGCAAGTCATGCGGCCGCCAGTGCCCGCCCGCGAGCTGCAACGCATCAATCTGCTTTGTCCTGCCCGACATCGGCGCGTCAGTGCGCTGCCGGTCGGCCACTTGCTTGGTGACGGTCTTGGAATCCAGCGGGCCATTCAGCTTGGCGTTTGGGAAAACCCACTCGGTCGCGCCGGTAATCTCGCGCAAGCGCTCAAACTGATGCAACGCAAAGTCACTGAGCCACACTTGATGTGATTTGCCGTTTTTCGTGTCGGGCAGCACCCAAAGCCGCCGCTCAAAATCAACATGCTCCCAGCGTGCCGCCACGGTTTCACCAATGCGGGTGATGGTCGCCATTTGCAGCAGCAGGGCGCATTGCGATGTTTCAGCCATGCCGGACACTGGCAGTTTTTTGAAGAAGTCGATCAATTCCGCTTCGCCCAGCACCCGGTCACGCTCACCGTCTGGCCCGATCTTGGCTTTCTTAATCCGCGCCGTTGGGTCGGCGTCCACATAGTCCCGGTCGAGGGCAAAGCCAAACATTTGCCGCAGGTCTGACAGTACCCGCTTGGTCATGCGCACCACGTCGCGCGCCATCATGGTGTCCACAATGTTTTGAACATGAGCTTTTTTGACATCCGCCACGGCCACGTCACCAATGATGGGGAACACGTCGCGCTCAAACGCCCGTTGCGCCTCAGAGCCGCCATCGCTGCGCTGCTTCAGAGCCAGGTCACGCCAAAGGTTGAACAATTGCCTGACAGTCAAGCGCGCCTGTTTTTCAGCTATGAGCTCAAGCCGGTCAAGTTGGTTGTTGTGAGCCTCGACCTGGTCGACTTCGATCTTCAGTTTTGCGGTCGCTTTGCGCTGCACTGGGTCAATGCCCGACTTGACTTCGACGGCCAGCCGGTCGCGCTCGTCGCGCATGGCCTTCAGCGTGATTTTTGGCCAAGAGCCGATGCGCACCTGACGGGTTTTGCCGTTCAGTTTGTAGCGCCATTGGAAGTCAACGCTGACCGGATTCTTTGTGTCAGGCGTGGCGCGCACCATGC
>MNXW01000011.1 GCA_001871515.1 Comamonadaceae bacterium CG2_30_57_122 | reverse complement strand
CGTTGGTGGTTTCCAGCTCTTCGTTGGCGGCGTGCAGGTATTCTTCTTTGGCTTGCAGTTCTTCGTTAAGCTCGGCAATCTGCGCACGCGTGTCCGCTGATGCCTTGTCGTTGTCGCCCGGCAGCGCCGCCTTGCGCTGCTGCGGGGGAGCCAAGGTTGGCTGCTCGGGGGACGGTTCAAGTATCACCAGGTACAGCGGCGACTCCAGCGCCACGCGTGAGCTGCTTTGCACCGGGCAAACGCTCAGGTTGACCCGCGTGTGGTGGCCGTTGGTTTTGACGCGGATGGCGTCCACCTTGAATGTGCCCTGGCTGCTGGCGGCCTTGTGCAGCGCCACCGTCAGATCACGGCGCAGGCCTTCGCGCGCCATTTTTAAAATGTTGTTGATGCCCGCCTCACCCGATGCGGGTTCCAGGTAGAGGCCGGTGCGCCCGTGCAGGTAAAGAATATCGCCGCTTGCATGCACCAGTGCTGCCACAGGGGTCAGTTGCTGCAGCAGGGTTTGTTCGGTGAGCTCGCGCAGCGACAACTTGGGTGGCAGTGCGGCCGTGCCATCGCTGGGGTTGGCCAGGTCCCTTTCAACCAGCGGCGGCAAAAAGCGACCCAGGGCGGCGCGTTGCGCACCCTGAAAATCTTCCTTGCGCTGGTAAATTTTCGCTTTGCGGTCCAGCACGGCAAACAAGTCACCTTGCTCACCTGCGGTCTCGGAGGTGCCCAGAAACAGCACGCCAGCGGGTTGCAGCGCGTAGTGAAACAGCGAGACCAGCTTCTTTTGCAGCTCGGCCCCGAGGTAAATCAGCAGGTTGCGGCAGCTGATCAAATCGAGCTTGGAAAACGGCGGGTCTTTGATGACATCTTGCTCCGAGAACACCAGCAGGTCACGAATGCCTTTATGGATGCGGTAGGCGCTGCCGTCGGCCTCAAGTGTGAAAAAGCGCGCTAGCCGCTCGGGCGAGATGTTCTCGGCAATGCTGGCCGGGTAAATGCCCGTGCGCGCCACAGCAATGGCCCGGCTGTCAATGTCGGTGGCAAACACCTGTACCTTGTAGCTGGCCTTGAGCGACTCCAGCCGCTCTTGCAGCAAGATAGCTATGGAATATGCCTCTTCGCCAGTGGAGCAGCCGGTGCACCACACGCGCACTGCCGCGCCGGCGCTCTTGCCCTGGAACAGCTTGGGTATGACTTGGGCTTCCAGCACGGCAAAGGCTTCCGGGTCGCGAAAGAAATTGGTGACGCCGATCAGCAGGTCATTAAAGAGCGCCTGCACCTCCACGGGCGTTTGCTGCAGATACTTGACGTAGCTGTCAATCGACTCAATCTGGTGCACCGCCATGCGCCGCTCGATGCGCCGGTAGATGGTGCTGGGCTTGTAGAGCGAAAAGTCGTGCCCGGTTTGCGCGCGCAGCAGCACAAAAATTTTTTTCAGGGCACTTTCGCTGTGGGTCAGGGGGGCGCTGGCGGGGTGCGGCGGTCGGCCAAACGCGTGCGCCACATAGGCTATCAACTGGGGGGCCATTTCAGCGGGAGGCAGCTCATAATCCACCAGGCCGGTGGCCAGCGCGCTTTGCGGCATGCCATCAAATTCGCTGGAAGCGGGGGTTTGCACCATCACCATGCCGCCTTCGGCCTTGATGCTGCGCACGCCCAGCGTGCCGTCACTGCCGGTGCCCGAGAGCACGATGGCAATGGCGCGCTCATGCTGGTCCACCGCCAGCGATCTGAACAAAAAGTCAATCGGCAGACGGTGCCCACGCGGTGCCGCGGGCTCCAGCAGTTGCAGCGAGCCGTTCAAAAAAGCCATGTCGCGGTTGGGCGGAATGATGTAGGCGCAGTTGGGCTGCACCAGCATGCCGTCGGTCACCTCAAAGACCTGCATGCGGGTGCGCCGCTGGATCAGCTCGGTGAGCATGCTTTTGTGGTCGGGGTCGAGGTGCTGCACCAGCACAAAGGCCATGCCGGGGTCGGTTTCAGCGGGCATGCCCGAAAAAAAGGCCTCAATGGCGGCCAGGCCACCGGCGGAGGCACCGATGCCCACGGTCGGGAAAACGGGTACCGCGGTGTCGACTTCTGGATGCGTGGCCATGTAAAAACTCCGGTAGCTTGCCCTGCGGCCTGTTTGCAATGTCTGATGGGACAGTGTAGTGCGGGCTTACGCCCCCATCAGGCCTTCATCGAGCGCTGCCATGAATTCATTGACCCGGATCGGCTTGGTCAGGTAGCGATAGAAGCCCGCCGCCAGGCCTTTTTCAATGTCGCGCGGCATGGCATTGGCGCTCAGGGCCAGTACCGGAATATGGCGTGTGGCCGGGTCTTCGCGCAAGATTTTCAGTGCCTGCATGCCGCTGATGCCAGGCAGGTTGATGTCCATCAAAATCACGTCGGGCTGGTGCGCGCGCGCCAGAGCAATACCGCGCATGGCATCGGGGGCACCCAGCAGGCGCATGTCGGGGCGACGGGCAATGAGTTGCTCTACCAGCGCCATATTAGCCTCGTTGTCTTCCACATACAGCAGCGTGCGGATGGCCGAGCCCGCTGCCAGCACGGGCGCAGGCTTGGCATCGGTGACGGGCACATCTTGTATCAGATGCGGGGCCACGGCCACGTTCAAATCAAACCAGAAGACGCTGCCCACGCCGACCGTGCTGGTGACGCCCATTTCGCCGCCCATCAACTGCACCAGTCGACGGCTGACCACCAGGCCAATGCCGGTGCCTTCTTCGCTGCTGGTCTCTTGGCCCAGCCGGTTAAAGGGCTGGAATAATTGCGCTATCTTGACTTGCGAGAGCCCCAGGCCGGTGTCGCGCACACTGATGCGTAGACGCTGGCTGGAGTGAAACTTGCAACTCACCTCGGTGCTGCCGCCGGGGCGGTTGTATTTGATGGCGTTGCTCAGCAGATTCACCAATACTTGCTTGACGCGGGTGCGATCGGCGTTGATAAAACAGTTCTCTTCTACTTTGCCAAAGTGCAGGTGAACGCCTTTTTGCTGGGCTTGCGGTGCAATCATGGCCTCGCAGTCCTGCAAGACGTCGTGCAGCGACGTAGGTTCCAGTGACAGCGACAGATGGCCCGACTCGATCAGCGCCAGGTCAAGAATTTCGTTGATGAGTTCCAGCAGATACCAGCCGGCCTTGACGATTTGAGCCACACTGGCGGCTTGCGTTGGCGTTGGCGTTGGCGAGCTCAGCTCGAGCAATTGGGCAAAGCCCAATATGGCGTTGAGTGGCGAGCGCAGCTCGTGGCTCATGCTCGACAAAAACTCTGATTTGGCCTGGTTGGC
>MNXW01000267.1 GCA_001871515.1 Comamonadaceae bacterium CG2_30_57_122 | reverse complement strand
CAAACTGACTCACATTGCCCACTAACACCCATGTACCAATACACCGACTTTGACCGCCAATTCATCAAAAGCCGTGCCGCCCAGCACCGCGACCAGCTGCAGCGCAACCTCAGCGGCGAGCTCTCTGATGACGAATTTCGCCCCTTGCGTCTGCAAAACGGCTGGTATGTGCAGCGCTACGCGCCGATGCTGCGCGTGGCCGTGCCCTACGGCGAGCTGGCCAGCCGCCAGCTGCGCGTGCTGGCGCAAATTGCGCGCGAGTTCGACCAGCCCAGCGCTGAGGTCTACAAAGCGGCCACCGACGGCCAAGCCAAACTTGGCACGCAGCACCTGCCAGTCGGCTACGGACACTTCACCACCCGACAAAACGTTCAGTTCAACTGGATCCCGCTGACAAAGAGCGCCGACGTGATGGACTTGCTGGCCACGGCGGACATGCACGGCATCCAGACCAGTGGCAACTGCATCCGCAACATCACCAGCGACGCGCTGGCCGGTATTGCGCCCGATGAAGCCATTGACCCGCGCCCCTATGCTGAGATCATGCGCCAGTGGAGCACGCTGCACCCCGAATTCGCTTTTTTGCCACGCAAGTTCAAAATCGCCATCACCGGGGCGCTTGAAGACCGTGCGGCGATCGCCTGGCACGACGTGGGTCTGCGCGTGCTGCGCAACGTGGCCGGAGACATTGGCTTCAAAGTGCTGGCTGGTGGCGGCATGGGCCGCACGCCGGTGATTGCCACGCTGATCCGCGAATTTTTGCCCTGGAACCAGATCTTGAATTACCTCGAAGCGGTGGTGCGCGTTTACAACCGCTTTGGCCGTCGCGACAACCTGTACAAGGCGCGCATCAAGATTTTGGTCAAGGCCGAGGGCCAGCGCTTCATCGACGAAGTGGAGGCCGAATTTGCCGACATTCTGGCGCACGACGGCGCGGCGCACGCCATCCCGCAAGCCGAGCTAGATCGGATTTGCAAGCATTTTCAGCCTCCAGCCCAGGTAGAACAAGCGCAAGCAGCTATCAACACTGTAGCATTGGAGGTCGCTGAAAAAGACGCAGCCAGCTACCAGCGCTGGTTGGCGCAAAACGTGCGCGCGCACAAAAACCCCGCCCTGCGTGCCGTCACCCTGTCGTTCAAGCGCCTGGGCTATGCGCCCGGTGATGCCACCGCCGAGCAGCTCGACGCCGCAGCCGACCTGGCGGATCGCTTTAGTGCCGGTGAAGTGCGCGTGACGCACGAACAAAACCTGCTGCTGCCCTGGGTGCGCGCGGCTGACCTGCCTGCGCTGTGGCAAGCCGCCACACAGCTTGGTGTGGCCAAGGCCAACATCGGCCTGCTCACCGACATGATCACCTGCCCGGGTGGCGATTTGTGCGCGCTGGCCAATGCCCGCTCCATCCCGCTGGCACAAGCCCTGACCGAGCGTTACCAAGACCTGGACGAGCTGTTTGACATTGGCCCGGTCGACCTGCACATCAGCGGCTGCATCAACTCCTGCGGCCACCACCACACCGGCCACATCGGCGTGCTGGGTGTGGACAAGGACGGGCGCGAGTGGTATCAGATTTCGCTGGGCGGCTCGGATGGCAGCACCCTGAGCGGCGACCCGGTGCCAGGCAAAGTGATTGGCCCGTCGTTTGCTGCCAGCGAAGTCACCGACGTGGTGGAAGCGCTGCTCGACACCTACCTGGCGAATCGCCTGGCCGATGAGACTTTCATCGCCAGCGTGCGCCGCCTGGGGCTGGATGCCTTCAAAGCCGCTGCCAACGCCGTGCGCCACGAAACCCGCGAAGGCGGACGGGTGCTGCACGTGCACCTTCAAACCGCCGATGCCGCCACTGATTAACGGACATGGCCAAAGACCACCCAAAAGCACAAAACATGGACAGCCCCGTAGGGTGGGCTTCAGCCCGCCATGGCCGACTCAAGTCGGCCCTACGAACAGCCGCATCAGCAACAGCGAACCGTTTTCACACTAAATTTGAAACCATGTCAAACACTCTTAAATTAATAGCTGCTTGCGAAGCACCTACAGGGGCTACAAGCCCAAATGTCTTGCAGATTGCCAATGACGTTGACCCACGCAGCGTGAACCTGGCCGGGGTGGATCGCGTTGATCTGCACTTTCCCAAATTCACCGACGGCCGCGCCTACAGCCAGGCCTACCTGCTGCGCCGCCGCCTAGGCTTCACCGGTGACCTGCGCGCCACCGGCGACGTGCTGGTCGACGAGGTGCTGCAGATGCAGCGCAGCGGGTTTAGCTCTGCCGTGCTGCGTGCCGACCAGAATCTGGCACACGCCCAGACCCAATTGACCCGCTTTGCCCGCTTTTACCAGGGCGACGCGGCGCACCCGCAACCGCTGTTTGCCCACGCAACAGTCTCGCCCCCATCCGACACCACCCACACCTCCCCCAAAGGTGGGACGAAGCAAAACCAAGCTCGACTCGCCGCCGGAGCGCAAGCATGAGCGCCATTGACCTGAACGCCCGCGCCTCCAGCACCTTTGCGCAAAAGCTGGCTGAAACCCAGGCGCTACTTCAACAAGCCGCACGCGATTACGCACCCTCAAACGCCGGTGACGAGCCGCGTGTGACGCTGGCCTGCAGCTTGGGCGCTGAAGACATGGTGCTGGCGCACCTGATCAACACCTTGCAGCTCAACATTGGCATCTTTGTGTTGGAAACCGGTCAATTGCACGCCGAGACCTTGGTGCTGCTGGAGCGCCTGCAAGCCAGCTCACGCACCAAGGTGTCGGTGTTCAAGCCGGTCGCGCAAGCCACCATCGACTTTGTGGCGCGCGAGGGCAAAGACGCGATGTACAAGAGCATCCCACTGCGCAAAGCCTGCTGCCAGATTCGCAAAATGGAGCCTTTGAGCCGCGCCCTGGCCGGCAAAGATGCCTGGATCACCGGCCTGCGCCGCGAACAGTCGGGCGCGCGCGCCGAGGTGCCCCTTATCGACACCTCCGAGCCGCGTGTCAAACTCAACCCGTTGGCCAACTGGACTTGGGGTGACGTGTGGTTTTACGTTGCCGAGAACCAGGTCGACTACAACCCACTGCACGACCAGTTTTACCCCAGTATCGGCTGCGCACCCTGCACCCGCGCTATCAGTCTGGGTGAAGACTTCCGCGCCGGGCGCTGGTGGTGGGAAAACGAGACCGCCAAAGAATGCGGCCTGCACGTCAAGTCATGACAAGCAGCGCTGCACTGGTAGGGCCGACTTTAGTCAGCCATGGTGACGTAGGGCCGACTTTAGTCAGCCATGGTGACGTAGGGCCGACTTCAGTCA
>MNXW01000247.1 GCA_001871515.1 Comamonadaceae bacterium CG2_30_57_122 | reverse complement strand
CCAACAAAGAGGCTGAGGACGGTGGCGCAGCCGTCAGCCAAACGGTAGTGGCTATGAAACAGATAGCAGCCAAGATCGGCATCGTTGACGACATTGCCTACCAAACCAACCTGCTGGCCCTGAACGCCGCCATTGAAGCGGCGCGCGCTGGTGAACACGGCAAAGGCTTTGCCGTGGTGGCCGCAGAGGTACGCAAACTCGCCGAGCGCAGCCAGGAAGCCGCCAAAGAAATTGGCGAACTGGCAGGCAACAGCGTCACCACCGCCGAGCGTGCCGGCAAACTGCTCGATGAGATCGTGCCCAGCATCCAAAAAACATCAGAGCTGGTGCAAGAAATTGCCGCCGCCAGCAGCGAACAAAGCGAATCGGTCACACAAATTGGCGGCGCCATGGGGCAACTCAGCAAAGCCACCCAGCAAAACGCCAGTGCCAGTGAAGAGCTGGCCGCCACCAGTGAAGAACTGTCGGGCCAGGCCGAGCAGCTGCAGCAAAGCATTGCGTTTTTCAACACCGGTGACGGCAAGGCCCAGGTGCGTGACCGCCATGCCTTGCCCGCGCCAGAGCGGCGCGCCAGCAGCGGCCAAGCCAGCCAGCGCAGCCACACCCCCCTGATGCCCGCTCCGGTGCGCCGCGGGGACGCGGGAAACTTTAAGCCTTATTGACCTCTAGCCCTTATAAATAAAGCGCAGCATGCTATGAAATACAAAGTAACTCCGACGCAGCACGAGCGGCTGATGCGAGACGATGACTTCATCGTCTCCAAAACCGACCTCAAAGGCCGCATCACCTACTGCAACCGCATCTTTGTGGAGTTCTCTGGTTTCACTGAGCATGAACTGCTGGGGGCGCAGCACAACATCGTGCGCCACCCCGCCATGCCACGCGGCGTGTTCAAGTATTTGTGGGACACCATTGATGCCAAAAAGGAGTGTTTTGCCTATGTGAAAAACATGAGCAAAGACGGCAGCTTCTACTGGGTGTTTGCCAACATCACCCCCGACCTGGACGCGCAGGGCAACACGCTGGGTTATTTTTCGGTGCGCCGCAAAGCCCAGCCCAAGGCCATTGCGGTGGTGACCGACGTCTACAAAGCCATGTTGGCCGAAGAAGAGCGTGCGGGGCCCAAAGACGCTTGCGACGCGTCTTTGGCTTTGTTGGGCTCGGTGTTGAAACAAAAAGGAGTCAGCTATGAACAGCTCGTCCTCTCGCTCTGAAGGCGCGGGCTTTGCCTGGGGTTTTGGCCTGCTGTTGACGGCTGGCGCCTTGCTGCAAAGCTGGCACGAGGGTTGGAGCGCGTTTGCCCTGCTGTGGCTGCTGCCCGCGCTGCTGCTGCTGGTGTTCTGGCAACTCAAACTGCAAGGTCAGCAGCGCTGTGTGCAAGAGATTCAGGCCATTGCGCAAGACGTGGCGCATGGCCAATTTGGTCGTCGCCTGCACAACTTGCCCGCCCACGGTCTGTACCACGACTTGTGCTGGGACTTCAATGACATGCTCGACCAGCTAGAGGCTTGCTTCAGGGAGCAGGCCACGGTGTTGCAGTATGCGTCGCAAGGGCAGTATTTCCGTCGCGCCCAGGCCATAGGCTTGCGTGGCACTTTTGCCAAGGCGTTGGCGCAAACCAACCAGTCGTTGCAAACGCTGGCCGACAACGCCGCGCACGAAGCCCAGGCCAATGCTGAAAAACTGGTTGCCCAAGAGCACGAGCGCGTGGTGGCCAACGAGAACCGGCGTGTTCGTTTGGCGCTAGACAACGTCAGCTTGCCGGTGCGCATTGCCGACGATGAGGGCAAGGTGATTTACATCAATCAGGCTTTGCACGACACGTTGAAACGCAATGCTGAAGGTTTTAAAAAGCAAATTGCCGGTTTTGACCCCGACAAGGTGGTGGGCAACAGCATTGGCATGTTTTACGCCGATCCTGGTGCCGCATTGGAACGCTTGCGCAACTTGACCAGCACGGTACAGACCCGTATCGAGTTGGGTGGGCGCATGTACGACCTCAGTACCACGCCGGTGTTGTCAGAAGACGGTGAACGTCTGGGCACAGTGGGGCAGTGGCAAGACGTTTCAGACCAGTTGGCCGCAGAGCAAGAAATTGACGACATGGTCAACGCAGCGGTCCAAGGCGACTTAAGCCAGCGTGTCAGTCTGGAGGGCAAGAGCGGATTTTTCGCCAGCTTGTCCAACGGCATGAACCAGTTGGTGCAAACCACCGAGCAAGGTCTCAATGACGTGGCTGAGGTGCTGGGTGCCATGGCGCAGGGTGATCTGACCCGGCGCATCACCCGGGACTACATGGGCTTGTTTGGCCAGGTCAAAGACAGTGTCAACACCTCTAGCGACAAGCTCACCCAGGTGATGGGCGAAGTGCACGCCGCGGCCGATGCACTCACCAGTGCGGCCAACCAGGTGTCATCCACCGCCCAGTCTTTGAGCCAGGCCGCCAGCGAACAAGCTGCCAGTGTGGAAGAAACCACCAGCCAGATTGACACCATGAGCGCGTCCATCAACCAAAACAGCGACAACGCCAAGGTGACGGACGGCATGGCCACCAAGACCAACAAGGAAGCGGTAGACGGTGGTATCGCCGTCAATCAGACGGTTGTAGCGATGAAACAAATTGCAGCCAAGATTGGCATCGTCGACGACATTGCCTACCAAACCAACCTGCTGGCCTTGAACGCTGCCATTGAAGCCGCCCGTGCGGGCGAGCACGGCAAAGGCTTTGCGGTGGTGGCCGCAGAAGTGCGCAAACTCGCCGAGCGCAGCCAGGAGGCAGCCAAAGAAATTAGTGAACTAGCGGGAAGTAGCGTCAACACCGCTGAGCGTGCGGGCAAGCTCCTGGATGAGATCGTGCCCAGCATCCAAAAAACCAGTGAGCTGGTGCAGGAAATTGCCGCTGCCAGCAGCGAACAAAGCGACGCGGTCACGCAAATTGGCGGCGCCATGGGGCAGCTGAGCAAAGCCACCCAACAAAACGCCAGCGCCAGTGAAGAGCTGGCCGCCACCAGCGAAGAGCTGTCGGGTCAGGCAGAACAGTTGCAGCAGAGCATTGCGTTTTTCAACATTGGTGAGGGCGCGCCGGTGGTACCAGACCGGCATGCGCGCCAAGCGTCTGCGCGCAGGGCGCTGCCCTTGGCGCCCAGCCGCACCGCCTTGGGTTTTTCGCCCCCTGCTGCCACGCAGCGCAGCACACGTGTGAGCCTGGACTTTGACAAGGTCATCACCGCACATGCCCAATGGAAGACCAAGTTCCGTGCTGCCATCAGCCACCAGGAGCAGCTCAAAGCCGACGCCATTTCCCGGGACGATGCCTGTGAGCTGGGCAAGTGGATTTATTCAGAAGGCAAGTTGGTGCTGGGGCACAGTGCCGAGTTCACTAAATTGGTGGACGAGCACAAGCAGTTTCACCACTGCGCGGGCGATGTGGCGCACATCATCAACCAACGCCGCTTTGACTCGGCCACCGAAAAGATTGGCCCCACATCGCCCTTCACCCAGGCTTCCAACCGGGTGATTGCCACTTTGGGGCGAATGAAGCGTGGCGCTGTGTAAGCACTTATGAACTGCCCCCCGCTCCTCAACAACTGACAAAACCCATGACTGCACAAGACAAAGACATTGAAGAACGCACCCGGCTGGCGGGCAATAACAAGTTCGAGCTCCTGCTGTTTCGCCTGGGTGAAGCGCCAGGCACGGGCGAACGCGAGCTGTATGGCATCAATGTGTTCAAGGTGCGTGAGGTGTTGGTCATGCCCAAGATCACCGCGCTGGCCAACTCGCATGAACACGTGATGGGTGTGGCCAACATCCGTGGCCAGATCATTCCGGTGATCAACCTGTCTGCGGTGGTGGGCTGCACGCCCAAACAAGGGCACACCATTTTGATGGTGACCGAATTTGCCCGCACGGTGCAAGCGTTTGCGGTGGAAGATGTGCGCGAAATTGTGCGGCTGGAATGGGAGCAGGTGATTCCCTCTGAAGGCACCCACGCAGGCGCGTTGGTGACAGGCATTGCCCGGCTGGACCCAGGCAACCCCGACACCCGCTTGGCGCAGGTGCTCGACGTGGAACAAGTGCTGCGCGACGTGTCACCGCAGACCAAAGAAGCGCTGGACAAAGAGGTGATTGGCGACGCATTGGTGTTGCCGCCTGGCGCCAAAGTGCTGGTGGCAGACGACTCGTTTGTGGCGCGCTCGGTGATCGAACTGGGCCTGAAAGCCATGGGCGTTGACTTTGTCATGACCAAAACCGGCAAAGAAGCCTGGGACTATTTGCAGGCTTTAGCCGAGCAGGTCAAAGTAGACGGCGGCCGCATTCAAGACAAGATTGCGATTGTGCTGACCGACCTTGAAATGCCCGAGATGGATGGCTTTACCTTGACGCGTTTGATCAAACAAGACGCACGCTTCAAAGGCGTGCCGGTGGTCATTCATTCATCGCTCACCGGCACCACCAACGAAAACCACGTCAAGGGCGTGGGCGCGGACGGCTACGTGGGCAAGTTTTCACCGCGTGAACTGGCTGCCACCTTGCGCCGCGTGTTGGGCTGACCAACGCGCCCCGATTTTTCAGGTCATTTAAACCATAAAGAGAACACACCATGAAAACCAAGTCTTATTCCCTGATGGAGCGGCTGTTCAACGGTGCTGAAATCAATGCCCGTCTGGCCACGCTAGAGGCCGAGCTGAAAGTGCGCACCGACATCATGAACATGACGTCCATCGTCTCGGAGTCCGACAAAAAGGGCGACATCATCAGCATCAATGAGAAGTTCATGCAGGTCTCCAAATACCCTCGCAACGAGCTCATTGGCCACCCGCACAGCACCACCCGCCACCCCGACATGCCCAAGGAAACCTTCAAGCAGCTGTGGGCCACCATTGGTCGTGGCGAGATGTTTCGCGGCATCATCAAAAACCGGGCCAAAGACGGTGTGCCTTATTACGTGGATGCGGTCATCGCCCCCATCTTGGGCGACAACGGCAAG
>MNXW01000221.1 GCA_001871515.1 Comamonadaceae bacterium CG2_30_57_122 | reverse complement strand
GTTCTGAGCGTGAGCGGGTGCGCAAACAGCGCCTCGGGCTTGGGATTGAAGATCAGCGTCGAATACCATTGGTTGGTGGGCGCGGCGCGTTTGAGCATCACATCGGTGCGGTACGGTGCAGTAGGCGGTGCCTGGTCACCCCGCTTGGGCGACAGGTGATAGCTGCCGCTGCCGAGTGTGACGGGTTGGGCGCTTGACATCAGCGCAATGCTCAAACCAAGCAAAAGCCCGGTACTCCATTTTTTCAAGACATTCATAGCTGTACCTTTTAAAAACCAGGAAGGAAGGCCACATCATAATGAAAGCGCTTTCAAAATACAGCCACGGGCTTACCCGAAAAGGGTAAACCCTGATTAACCCAAACAATCCAATAGGGCATGAATGCATGGCGAGGTGAGTTGCGAGGCAGTTTGGCTGGCCGAGAGGCGTTCATAGCCGTAGCTATGGACGACGAGCGGACGGGCAAAATGGCCGCAAATCAACCGTCAGGCATCATGCAGGCACGAAGTGCCGCCTAATCGATTATTTGGGATTAACCGGGATTCCGATTGTTGATACTGGTGACCTAGGGAAAATACTGAGTTTCATTTTTTAAAAAAAGAACGATGATCGGGTCAATTTGAAAGCGCTTTCACATTAACCAGACCAGTCACCATCATGAAATCCATTTCCAGCTTTACAAATCGGGCTTCAATAAACCGATACGCTAACCAATCTGCTCTGCGGCAGCCGCCCTTGCGTCATGGTTTGTTGGCCATTGTTCTGGCCACCACATCGGGTCTGAGCCAAGCCGTTGAATTCGGTCCAGACAACATGTTCAGCTTTTCTGGTTTTGCGCTGGCCTCTTTCGGGGTGCAAGACAAGCGTTGCTTGAATTGTCAGTGGGCGGGGCCGACCGAAGGCAAACAAAAAATATGGGCGGACACGATATTGCCAGGCCGACCCATCGAAAACGTGAGCACACAGGTGTTGATCGTGCAACCTTACCTGGGTGCCAAATTCAAGCTCGGCCAAGGCTTCAAGTTTGAGACTCTGCTGAGCCAACGCTGGCGCGATGGCTTTGTGGACGGTAAGCGTCCCTACGACGACCGGACTGGCAGCAAAGTGGATATTCCCGGGTTTTGGTACGAAAAAAACGTCACTCTCAGCCATGAAGACTATGGCCGTCTCACTATTGGTGCCACAACAACAAGGTCGTGGGCAGAAGCAGACTATCCTTTCGGTAGCAACCTCGGGTTGGCTGAGGCCTGGTCGTCCAGTGGCGCGGGATATGGTTTGCTGACCAACGCCATCAGGTATCAGTCGCGACTCTTTGACGTTGCTGAGGGCGATCTGGTTTTGGAGGGCACTTATGACCGGGGAGAGACCAACTTCAAAAAGAACAAACCCTCTTTTTTTGAATTTTTCGGTAAATATTGGCGTGGCCCGCTTGAGCTTTCCCTGATTGTGCAAGATACAAAAAACGGTGGCCCTGGCTCTTGGGGGCATAACCCTTTCACTGGCTTGACTGCATCCTCTTTAGATGACCCATTGTTGAGCAAGTCCAGTCAGGGCATCACGATGGTTATGGGGCGTTATTGGGCTACGCCCCAACTTGAACTCTCGGCTGGCGTCCGTCGCAATTGGTGGAGTGGTGCAAATGCGGTGCAAAACCCGAACACTTTGCAATGGAACAACATGTTCAATGTGAACTGGAATGGCACGCTAAATGGTGTGGCGAACCCGGGTTATCCGGCCAGTTCTTATGACGTGGTTCTTGGGGCACGCTATCGTGTTGGCAAATGGACTCCGTCCATCGGTATGCTTCATTTTGGTACTGCGAAAACTGACAACCCCAGTAACCGGGGACAAGACAACTCAGCCCTGCTCGCTGTGCTTGGCTTGCAATATGCCTTTGATAAAGGTGATTTTGGCAGAGAGAGAAATATTGACTTTTCTCTCGGCACTGTGCACTACGCCAACCGGGGTTTGTCGCCAATATCCATGCCAGGCAACGATGCGTTCACCGCTGTGGACTCCCGCATCGCCAAAAATGGCCACTGGTTCAACGTTCAAATTACGTATGGTTTTTAATACAACTGAGCTTAAGGACAATTTATGAATGCCGTCATTTTTGGTTCAATTCGTCGAACCGTTACAGTAATCAAAGTAGCTACGGCTGCGGTTGTCGTGCTTGCTTTGACTGCCTGTGGCGGCGGTGGCACCACGCCAGTGACGAATGTCACAACCACAGCAGGCGGGCTACGGCCACTTAGCGTAGATTTCATATCCCGCAAGGCAGTCAATTATTCGCCTTTCAGGACTTCGCTGAAAAATGAAGATCGCGTCAATGAAGTCATCACCGATGCACAAGTGCTCCAAGACCTGACCCTGTTACAAACTGCTGGCTTTGGAATGGTTCGGGTCTTTAACAGTGACGAAAAAGTCGCGCAGCGCGTTTTACGTGTGATTCAGGATAACGGTCTCGACCTCAAGGTCTATTTGGGTATGTGGATGGCGGGCAATAGTGACTTTGACAACAAGAAAGAAATGGCTTTTGGGGTTGCACTGGCCAATAGTTTCCCCAACATCGTCGCAGCAGTCAGCGTGGGCAACGAGTCTTTGGTGAGTTGGAGCGACCACAAAATTCAGCCATCCGAACTGGCACAGAATATTGCTACCGTTCGCAGTCAGATCAAACAACCTGTCACGACCGATGACAATTGGTTGTTTTACGCCAAAGAATCTGATCGCGCTGTTTTCGACGTCATTGACTTTGCCGCTGTACACACCTATTCAATGGTGGATACCCATTTTTTACCCGATAAATGGGACTGGAAACAATTGAGTGTCACTAACCTTCAGCAACGCGCCGCCGCCATGATGGATGCGGCCATGGCTTCTACAAAAGCGGACTACCAGGCTGCGCGCTCATCTCTCGATTCAAAAGGGTTCAGTGCAATGCCCATCGTGATTGGTGAAACCGGTTGGATGGCGGTCAACCCCTCCAACAAGTGGTACACCTTTTTGGCGCATCCGGTCAATCAGAAAATGTATCTGGATCGCTTGATGGCATGGGCCGCCGAAGGCAAGGCCGGTGCGGGTCCCAAGAACGTCTTTTATTTTGAAGCGTTTGATGAACCCTGGAAAGGTGACGACAACGGCTGGGGCTTGTTTAATGTGGCGCGCGAGGCTCGCTGTTCAGCACAAAGCCTTAAACCATCCGCCACATGGTTAAAAGAGGCAGGTAGCTGCAACCAGGCTAATGCTATTTTCTTCCAGCCACCACAATTGAACTCTGCGGTTA
>MNXW01000194.1 GCA_001871515.1 Comamonadaceae bacterium CG2_30_57_122 | reverse complement strand
AGCTATAAATTTGGTAGCACCCTCCCCGTCACGCACAATGGCTTGCGCCAGCTTTTGTGCCACACCCAACATGGCGTGTTTCAGTGCTTGGGCCGCAGCACTGTCGAGGGAGGTGATGGGCGCGTGCGCCGCCTTTTGGGTCGCAATCACCACAAAAGAATCGTTGGTGGAGGTGTCGCCATCCACCGTGACGCGGTTGAACGAACCCTCGGCCAGCTCCAGCGCCAGCTGTTTCATCAAGGCCGGAGCGATGCAGGCATCGGTGGCCATGAATCCGAGCATGGTGGCCATGTTGGGGCGGATCATGCCCGCCCCTTTGCTGATGCCGGTGATGCTGATGGGCACACCGTCAATCAACACCTTAGCACTGAAGGCTTTGGGCACGGTATCGGTGGTCATGATGGCTTCTGATGCACGCAGCCAATGATCCAATTTGGCATCCGCCAGGGCAGCAGGCAAGCCGGCTTCAATGCGGTCAATAGGCAGGGTTTCCATGATCACACCAGTAGAAAAAGGCAAGACCTGAGCCGTTTGAATTTGGAGCTGCGCTGCCAGCGCTTTGCAGGTGTGGATGGCGCGAGCGCGGCCATCTTCGCCGGTACCAGCATTGGCGTTGCCGGTGTTGATCAGCAGGGCGCGTATGCCTTTGCCCTGAGCCAGGTGTTCACAGCAAATTTGCACCGGTGCGGCACAAAAACGGTTTTGGGTGAACACGCCGGCCACCGCCGCACCTTCGTCAATCAGCACCACGGTGAGGTCTTTGCGGTTGGCCTTGCGGATACCCGCCTCGGCCACACCTATGCGCACACCGGCCACAGGAAACAAGGTGGCAGGATCAGGAGCAAAAAGATTAACGGACATGGCTGCCTTTCAATACACGCAATGAAGAAAAGATTTTTGATCGAAAAAAATCGGGCACAAGGCCCGATGTTGCAATGGCCACGGCGTTAAGACAATTTGCCATGACATTGTTTGTATTTTTTACCGCTGCCGCAAGGGCAAGGTTCGTTGCGGCCCACGCGCGGCACTTCAACCGGCACAGTGGTTTCATCTACTGAGATTTGTACCTGACCGTTTTCAGTGGGGGCACTGTAGGTGACATTGCTGACGCGCTCGGCCCGGCTTTCCAGGTCAGCGGCAGCCGCAGCGGCTTCTTCATTGGACTGAATACGAACCGTCATCAACACTTTTGTGACTTCGTTCTTGACTGCATCGAGCATTTGACCGAACAACTCAAAGGCTTCACGCTTGTATTCCTGCTTGGGCTGCTTTTGCGCATAGCCGCGCAAGTGAATGCCTTGACGCAAATAATCCAGGGCGCTCAGGTGGTCGCGCCAATTGGTGTCGATGCTTTGCAACAGCACCATGCGCTCAAACTGGGTGAAGTTTTCGGCTCCTACCAAGGCCACTTTTTCATCAAATACCTTGTTGGCATGGGCACGCACCGTGTCAAGAATGTCGTGGTCGGTGATGGCTGAGGCAGCGCTCACCTGGTGTTGCAGCGGCAGGGTCAACTGCCATTCGTCTGACAGTGTGCGCTCCAGAGCCGGCAGACTCCACTGCTCTTCCACTGACTCTACCGGTACGTACTGGCGCACGATGTCTTCAAAGCAGCCTTCTCGCAGCGACTGCACCTGTGCGCTCAAGTCGGTAGCGTCCAGAATTTCGTTGCGTTGCTGGTAGATCACCTTGCGCTGGTCATTGGCCACGTCATCGTATTCCAGCAGTTGTTTGCGCATGTCAAAGTTACGCGCTTCGACCTTGCGCTGGGCGCTTTCAATCGACCGTGTCACCATGCCAGCTTCTATCGCTTCGCCTTCGGGCATTTTGAGGCGATCCATGATGGCCTTGACGCGCTCACCGGCAAAGATGCGCATCAGAGAGTCGTCCAGACTCAGGTAAAAGCGCGATGAGCCTGGGTCACCCTGACGGCCGGAGCGACCACGCAGCTGGTTGTCGATGCGGCGCGACTCATGCCGCTCGGTGGCAATGATGCGCAGGCCACCCAGAGCAGTCACGGCCTCGTGGTCTTTTCGCCATTGTTCTTTGACGACCTCTACCTGTTGTTGCTTTTGCTCAGGGCTGAGGGACTCGTCGGCCTCGATGGCCTCGACCATCTTGCTGATGTTGCCTCCCAGCACAATGTCGGTGCCGCGCCCGGCCATGTTGGTGGCAATGGTGATCACCTTGGCACTTCCGGCCTGGGCCACGATGTCCGCCTCCCGGGCGTGCTGCTTGGCGTTGAGCACCTGGTGCGGCAGCTTGGCATTGGTCAGTAACTCAGCAATGATTTCAGAGTTTTCGATCGAGGTGGTGCCCACCAGCACCGGTTGACCTCGCTCGTAGCATTCACGAATGTCAGCGATGGCTGCGTCGTATTTTTCCTTGGTGGTTTTGTACACGCGGTCCAGCTGGTCGTCACGACGACTGGGCTTGTTGGGTGGCATCACCACCGTCTCAAGGCCATAAATTTCCTGGAATTCATAGGCTTCGGTGTCAGCCGTGCCGGTCATGCCTGCCAGCTTGCCGTACAGCCTGAAGTAGTTCTGGAAGGTGATGGAAGCCATGGTCTGGTTTTCAGGCTGAATGGCCACCCCCTCTTTGGCCTCCACCGCCTGGTGCAGACCTTCGCTCCAGCGCCTGCCGGTCATCAGACGACCGGTGAATTCATCGACGATGATGACTTCACCAGCTTGCACCACGTAATGCTGGTCGCGCAGGTACAAATGCTTGGCTCGTAACGCGGCGTAAAGATGGTGCATCAGCGTGATGTTGGCCGGGTCATATAGACTGGCTCCTTCGGGAATCAAGCCCATCTCGAACAGGATACGTTCGGCGTTTTCGTGGCCACGCTCGGTCAGGAACACCTGGTGGCTTTTTTCGTCGATGGTGAAGTCGCCCACCTTGGTGATGCCTTCGCCGGTGTGCGGATCGGCCTCGCCTTCTTGCTTTTCGAGTTGCGGCACGATCAGTTTGATGGACTGGTACAGGTCGGTTTGATCCTCGGCCTGGCCACTGATGATGAGTGGTGTACGGGCTTCGTCGATCAGGATCGAGTCCACTTCGTCAACAATGGCGTAATTGAGCTTGCGCTGCACCCGGTCTGCTGCTTCGTAGACCATGTTGTCACGCAGGTAGTCAAAACCGTATTCGTTGTTGGTGCCGTAGGTGATGTCGGCGCGGTAGGCGGCCTGCTTTTCTTCACGCGACATGTTGGGCAGGTTGATGCCCACCGACAAGCCCAGAAAGTTGTAAAGCTTGCCCATCCACTGGGCATCGCGATTGGCCAGGTAATCATTGACCGTGACCACATGCACACCTTGACCTGACAAGGCATTCAGGTACACCGGCAACGTGGCGGTGAGCGTCTTGCCTTCGCCAGTGCCCATTTCGGAAATTTTGCCGTTGTGTAAGGACATGCCACCGAGCATCTGCACATCAAAGTGGCGCAATTTCATGACACGCTTGGAGCCTTCACGAACCACTGCAAAGGCTTCAGGCAACAACGCATCCAGGGTTTCGCCTTTGTCCAGGCGGTCTTTGAATTCCTGAGTTTTGCCCCGCAATGCGTCGTCAGAGAGCTGTTCCAAAGCAGGCTCCATGGCATTGATTTTGGTCACCGTGTAACGGTATTTTTTGAGCAGGCGGTCATTGCGACTGCCGAAAATTTTGGTGAGGAAATTGGTGGCCATGAATGCAGGGCGCGCAACCAGCCAACAAATGCCTGGTCACAACGCAATCCTTATTTTTACGATCTAACTGAAATGGGGATCACGAGATTAAACACAAGCGCGGGCAGAGACTGGCCAACGCAAAAGGTTTGACGTGATTTTACCTGTGTAGAACAGCCCCCATCTTGCACCCATGTTGCAGTCAATGAACCGTGGATGATGTCAGCTTTTGGCGCGAGATATCAATTCTGGACTGCACTTGCGCCACTCTCGTGGTGGGCATTGCGCTGGGTGCAGACAGAAATTTTTGTGGATCCTGGTAAGTGCCGTTGACCAGCACCTCAAAATGCAGGTGCGGGCCAGTGGAACGCCCACTGGTGCCCACTTCGGCAATTTTCTGCCCACGCTTGATCAAGTCGCCTTTTTTAACCCAAACTTTGGAAGCATGCGCGTACCGTGTCAACAAACCGTTGCCGTGGTCAATTTCAACCATATTTCCATACTCGGGATGCAGCTCTTGCGTCACCACCACACCACCCGCAGCAGCCTCAATGGGTGTGCCGAGCAGGGCAGGAAAATCCAGTCCGGTATGTAAGGCAGATCGACCGGTGATGGGGTCAATACGCCAGCCAAATGCAGACCCCAACACGGACTGCGCTACCGGTTTTTGCGTTGGAATCATCAGATTTTTCATCTTGCGATCGAACAGGCGCGACTCCAGCACCGTCAGCAGGTCGGTGCGCTGGTTTGTCAAACGCTCCAGGTCGTCCATGGTCACTTGCAGTTCATCGAGCGTCAGCGCATGCACACCCACTTGCACACCGCCTTGACCGGTCAAAAGTTTGGACTGTGCGAGGTTGACACCTGCCAGGCTAGACACCCGCTCTCCCAGGGATTCAAGCTGCGCCAACTTGGCTTGCATTTCTCCAAGCCGCCGCGCCATGACATCCAGATTGGCACGAAGGTATTTGTCGCGCTGTTCGTAGTCGTCCTTGGCGACCAGTTTGACCACCGTACTGATCACCGGCCAGCCTTGCTCCACGCCTTTGATCAAGACCCAATGGTAAAAACCAAGTGCAAGCAACAAGAGAACCAAGGCACTGACTAAAAAAGTGGAGATCAACTGCAAGCCGGAGAGTTGAACCGCACGTGACTTTGCAAGCCAGGCATCCGTGATAATCAATTGCATCTGTCAAGCCCTCCAAACGAATGAACCGACGCCACCAAGCCGTAACCCTGTTACAAGCCAGCCTGAACAATCCAGGCCTGGCCAAGCTGATGAACCTTCAGCACGAGTCCAGTGTGCGTTTACAGTCCATCACACCGCTGGTTCCAGCAGCGCTGCGCCATCTGGTAGTGGCAGGCCCCATGGAAGATGGGGTGTGGTGTTTGCTGCTTTCAAACACCACCGTTGCTGCCAAGTTACGACAGCTGTTGCCTGCTTTTGAAGCGCATCTGCGAAGCCATGGTCTTGAGGTGAAATCTATTCGGCTGAAAATTCACCGCCAAGACTAAAGAATATCTGGTGCCGATTGTCGGATTCGAACTGACGACCTACCGCTTACAAGGCGGTTGCTCTACCAACTGAGCTAAATCGGCGAAACCGAGATTCTAACCAGGTTTTCACCCGTCAAATTTACTTGATGCGCGTGAGCGACGGCCGTTTAACCGGGCTTGTTTGTAATGTCACGTTTGAAATGGCTTCACCCGTTTCGCTATCCGCGCTGCCCGTGATGGCGCTCAGGTGTTTTGCGGCCAGATCGCCTGATGTTTGACGTATCGGCTTACTCTCATCGGCTTGCTGACGCTGCACACGCGGAAATGCCATGCCTTGCCCGCTCTCGCGCGCAAAAATGGCTGCCACCTGATCCATAGGGACAAAAATATCGCGCACCACACCACCAAAACGGGCTTTGAATTCAATGTATTCATTGCCCAGTTTCAAACCTGTGGTGGCCTCAAGACCAATGTTCAGCACAATCTCGCCGTCTTTGACAAACTCACGCGGCACTTGCACGGTGTTGTCAACCCACACCGTAACGTAAGGCGTAAAGCCGTTGTCCACACACCATTCGTGCAAGGCACGAATCAGGTAGGGTCGGGTTGAAGGGGTCTGAACATCTGGGGTCATGAGGCACCTCTTGAAGCGCTTACTTGCGCATGACCTTCTCAGACGGGGTCAACGCCTCAATGTAGGCCGGACGCGAAAAAATACGCTCGGCGTATTTGAGCAAGGGCGCTGCGTTTTTGCTGAGTTCAATGCCGTAATAGTCCAGACGCCACAACAAGGGTGCAATGGCGACATCCAGCATCGAAAAACCGTCGCCGAGCATGAACTTGTTCTTCAAGAACACCGGAGCCAACTGCGTAAGTCGGTCACGAATATGCGCACGGGCTTTTTCCAGCGCTTTTTCGTTCGACTTGGAAGTGCGTGATTCCAGCGTAGACACATGGGTGAACAGTTCTTTCTCGAAGTTGAGCAAGAAAAGGCGCACGCGTGCGCGATCCACCGGGTCACCCGGCATCAACTGGGGATGCGGAAAACGCTCATCAATGTATTCGTTGATGATGTTGGATTCGTAAAGAATCAGGTCACGCTCCACCAAAATAGGCACCTGCCCGTAGGGGTTCATGACGCTGATGTCTTCGGGCTTGTTGTACAAGTCCACATCCCGAATTTCAAAGTCCATGCCTTTTTCAAACAAGACAAATCGGCAGCGGTGAGAGAAGGGACAAGTCGTACCCGAGTAAAGCACCATCATGGCTAAGGCTCCTAAAAAAATAAAAGAGCGGCAAAGCACTAAAGACTCGCCACTCTGAAAATTCTGCAGGCGGTATTGTCATCCGCCCGCAGTTCGTCAATTCAAAACTACTTGATGTCTTTCCAGTAGGCCTTGTTCAGCCGCCAGGTGATCAGTGACAAGCCGGCCAAGAAAATCAACACCCAGATACCGACGCGCTGGCGTGTGGTCTGAGCTGGTTCTGCCATCCACTGCAGATAATTCACCAGGTCACCCACGGCGCTGTCGTACTGAGCTAGAGACAGTGTGCCAGGGGTCAGCTGCTCAAAAGCCTCAAATTGATGACTGGTGACACCATGCTCAGTCACCTCCTTGAACACCGCACGCCGGTCGCCTTGTAGTTCCCACAAGACATGCGGCATGGCCACATTAGGAAACACCGTGTTGTTCCAACCCGTTTGTGTGGCTGGATCACGGTAAAAGCTGCGCATGTAGGTATACAAATAATCTGCACCGCTGCCGTTAGCACCTGCACGAGAACGCGCAATCACCGACAAGTCAGGGGGGGTATTGCCGAACCAGGACTTGGCCTGCTGCGGGTCGATGGCAGCCTTCATGGTGTCGCCAATTTTGGCATTGGTCACCAGCAGGTTGTCTTTGATTTGCTCGTGTGTCAAACCAATATCCGTCAGGCGCGTGTAGCGCATGTACGCGGCTGAATGGCAGTTCAGGCAGTAGTTGACAAACAACTTGGCGCCGTTTTGCAAAGCACCCATGTCATGAATGCGGTTGGGAGCTTTGTCCCAGGCCGGGCCAGCAGTATTGGCCTGTGCAGTGAAAGACAGGCCACAAGCCAGCGCCATGCCCAGAATGATTTTTTTTGTGATACCCATGGTAGTCATGAATAGTCTCCGGATCAGTGAGCTGAATAATTGACGCGAGTCGGCACTGGCTTGAAGGCACCCAAGCGACTCCACCACGGCATCAGCAAAAAGAAACCAAAGTAGAACAAGGTGCCTATCTGCGATATGCGCCCCCCAATGGCCGACGGCGGTTGGGTTCCCAGATAGCCCAAGATGAAAAAATTGATCACAAACAGGGCATAAAGGTATTTGTGCCAAGTCGGGCGGTAGCGGATTGACTTCACTTCGCTGTTGTCCAGCCAGGGCAAGAAGAACAAGATCACAACACCACCGCCCATGGCCACCACACCCCAAAACTTGGCATCGATCGACAGCATCATGGCCACAATCACCGCGGCAGCACCCACGATGATGCCTTTGAAGAGGGCAGGCATTTTCACCTTGAGCACCGCCAAGGCAGCGCCGCCCACCACACAAGCCATCAAAACGTACATCAGTTCAGTGGTGACTGCGCGTAGCAAAGAGTAAAACGGCGTGAAGTACCAGACCGGGGCAATGTGCAATGGGGTCTGGAACGGGTTGGCTGGAATGAAATTGTTGTATTCCAGAAAATAGCCACCCATTTCAGGTGCAAAGAACACAATGGCCGTGAACACCAACAAAAATACACTGACTGCAAACACGTCATGCACCGAGTAATACGGGTGAAAAGGAATGCCGTCCAAGGGAATGCCATTGGCATCTTTGGTGGCCTTGATCTCGATGCCATCAGGGTTATTGGAGCCCACTTCGTGCAACGCAATGATGTGCGCCACCACCAAGCCCAACAACACCAACGGCACCGCAATCACGTGGAAGCTGAAGAAGCGGTTCAGCGTGGCATCGCCCACCACAAAGTCGCCGCGAATCAGCAAGGCCAGGTCAGGACCGACAAACGGAATCGCAGAAAACAGGTTCACGATCACCTGTGCGCCCCAGTAGCTCATTTGCCCCCAGGGCAGCAGGTAGCCCATGAAGGCTTCTGCCATCAGCGCCAGAAAAATACCACAGCCAAACAGCCAGATCAGTTCACGTGGTTTGCGGTAGCTGCCGTACATCAGGCCACGGAACATGTGCAGATACACCACCACAAAAAATGCCGAAGCGCCGGTGGAATGCATGTAGCGAATCATCCAGCCCCAGGGCACGTCGCGCATGATGTACTCGACCGAGCCAAACGCCAGCGCCGCATCCGGCTTGTAGTGCATAACCAAGAAAATACCGGTGACGATCTGGATCACCAGCACCAACAGCGACAGCGAACCAAAGATGTACCAGATGTTGAAGTTCTTGGGCGCGTAGTACTCGCTCATGTGCTCTTTGAAGAGCTTGGAGAGCGGAAAGCGGTTGTCGATCCAGTTCAGCGTCTTGGCACCTGCGGACGCATTGGGGGAAATTTCGTGAAAAGTAGCCATATTTTTGATCCTCAGGCCTTCTTGTCTTCACCGATCAGCAACTTGGTGTCTGACAGGTACATGTGGGGGGGCACTTCCAAGTTGTCCGGAGCGGGTTTGTTCTTGAACACGCGGCCAGCCAAATCGAACGTCGAGCCGTGGCAAGGGCACAAAAAGCCACCTTGCCAGTCGTCAGGCAGCGAAGGCTGCGCGCCAGTCTGGAATTTATCCGACGGCGAGCAGCCCAGATGGGTGCAAATTCCCACGGTAATCAGGTACTCCGGCTTGATGGAGCGGGTCGCATTGCGGGCGTAGGCAGGAGCCTGGTCATCCGGCTTACGCGTGGAGTTGGGGTCTGCCAGTTGGCTGTCGAGCTTGGGCAGCGCAGCCAATTGTTCGGGCGTGCGGCGCACAATCCAGACCGGCTTACCGCGCCACTCAACCGTCATTTTTTCGCCCGGTTTGAGTGCAGAAATATCCGCTTCAACCGCCGCGCCAGCCGCTTTTGCACGCTCGGAAGGCTGAAATGAACTTACAAAGGGAACAGCAGCAGCAATACCGCCCACCGCACCGGCACAGCCTGAAGCAATCAGCCAAGTGCGTTTACTGGCATCAGTGGGGCCGTTTTCGGCAAGAATCTCACTCATGGGAATCCTCAGAAAGAAAAGATCGAGCTATGTAACAACATTCAATTCTAACTGAGCCACTCTTGCACTCAGTTTACAAAAGAGCCTTATTCCCCACAAGCACACAAATGCCTGGCCGTGCGGATCGCCTGCACCAGACTGGACGCATCGGCGCGCCCTGTACCGGCAATGTCAAACGCCGTGCCGTGGTCCGGACTGGTGCGCACCAGCGGTAACCCCAAGGTCACATTGACCCCCTTTTCTACCCCCAGGTACTTCACCGGAATCAAGCCCTGGTCGTGGTACATGGCCAGCACCACATCAAACTCACCGGGCTGTCCCACTGTGGCGCGCGCGCGCATGAACACGGTGTCGGGTGCCAGGGGGTCACTGGCCAGCACGCCTTGTGCACGTGCGGCCGCAACAGCAGGCCCGATCACCTCGATTTCCTCCCGGCCAAACAGCCCACCCTCCCCGGCGTGCGGGTTAAGCCCAGCCACACCAATGCGCGGCGCCCGCCCCAACACGGCCAGCAAAGACCGGTGCGTGATCAACAGGCTTTGCAACACGCTGTCAAACGTCACCGCCGCCAGAGCCGCGCGCAATGACACATGGATGCTGACCAACACCACCCGCAACTCGTCATTGGCCAACATCATGCGCACCGGCAATTGCGCCACCGAGGTGTTCAGATGCGCTGCTGCCAGGGCCTGCAGCATCTCGGTATGCCCGGGAAACCCCGCCAACCAGCCGCCCGCCATCGCCAACGCCGCCTTGTTCAACGGGGCCGTGACCAGCGCCGCCACCTCACCCTTTAAAGCCGCCTGAGCCGCCCACACCACGGCATCGCCTGCCATCTGGCCAGCCCTTGCACTCAACGCACCAAAAGGCACTGGCGCAACGCTTTGCCCCCTTGCAGAGGCCAGAGGCAACACCGGCAGGCAGCCCGGCGGGCAATGCAACGCCTCGTGGGCTTCTGACAGCACCGCTACCGGCCAGGGTATGCGTTGCCCGGCGACCACCTTGGCGGCACGCCGCAGCGTGGCCACATCGCCCACCACAAAACAACCAGCGCAGTCTTGTGGCGCGGTTTGAAACGCCCGGGCGATGATCTCGGGGCCAATGCCAGCGGCATCGCCCATGGTGATGGCGATCGGTAACGAAGTTTGGTTGGGGGCTGTGGTGCTTGTCATGTTAGGCCGGGTTGTCGATGTCAATGAATTCATGCGCCAGACCGAATTGCGCCGCGATATGGGCAGCCACCGCAGGCGCACCGTAGCGCTCGGTTGCATGGTGGCCACATGCCAGGTAGGCCACGCCACATTCACGCGCCAGGTGTGCCTGCGGCTCGGAGAGTTCACCGGTGATGAAGGCATCGGCTCCGGCGGCAATGGCAGCTTCAAAATAGCTTTGCGCTCCACCGCTGCACCATGCTATTTTTTTAATAGCTCTTTGCTCATTAGAAACAAGGGCTACAGGTCGATTTAATCTACAAGCAACATGGTCAGCCAAAGCCTGTGCGCTGGCAAACTCTGCAGCATCTGAGCGCCCACCCAGCCAGCCCAGGTCTTGCTCGCCAAAACGCGAGATGCCCAGCAACCCCAGCTGCTTGGCCAATTGGGCGTTGTTACCCAACTCGGCATGCGCATCCAGAGGCAAATGGTAAGCCAACAGGTTGATGTCATGCGCCAGCAACAGAGCCAGACGCTGCTTCATCCAGCCGGTGACACAGCCGCTTTGGCCGCGCCAAAACAAACCATGGTGGACAAAAATGGCATCAGCCTTGGCGGCAATCGCAGCTTCAATCAAGGCTCGGCTGGCCGTCACCCCAGAGACGATTTTGCTGACCTGTGCACACCCCTCCACTTGCAAGCCGTTGGGGCCGTAGTCGCGAAAGCGCTCGGGCTGCAGCAGCGCGTCAAAGGCGGCCAGCAATGGGGTTCGGTCGATCATCATGTGTGCAAATTGAGTGACATCCGGGAATCATAAGTGGGAGGCATGGGCATCACAGTCGCAACCGATTCCAGCCGCCACCCAACGGTGCGCCAGGCGCTGCATCAGCCAAGCCAGTGGCGGCGCAATCCAACGCAAAGCTGATGGCAAACGCGCCAACAGCACCAAGCTTGGCTCGGTGATGGCACCACAACGGTACAGGCTCAGGTCTGAGCGCCAGCGCAAGGCCGCGCATGCCCCGCTGCGCCGCCCGGTGAGCAGCACGCCCAACGGGCAAGGCTCCATCAGACAGCACACCCCACAACCATTGCAAGGCGCACCCAAAGCAGGTTTTTGGGGCGCTTGGGGCTCGGCGTGAATGGTGATGTGCAACTTGGGCATTGAAATTCGTTCAGACACCTACAATTTATCCTCTTGCAGTTTTTTCACCCTCAAAGGGCCATTTTTGGCATTGTCAATGAAACGTTTTTGGTTGTTGTTTTCCCAATCGGTCACTGTGTTGTTGGCCGCCTACTTTGTAGTCGGTACGCTCAAACCCAACTGGCTGGACTTGCGTGGCACAGGCTCTGGCAGCGTGGCCGTGTTGGAGGCGCCGCCGACCAACAGCAGTGCAATCCCTGCGGGCAGCTTCCGGCTGGCAGCGCAAAAATCCTCACAAGCCGTGGTGAGCATCAACACCAGCAAGAATGCCCGCCCGAACCCACAAGGGGCCGACCCGTGGTTCCGGTTTTTCTTTGGTGACCAGCAAGACCAGCCGCAAATGGGCCTGGGCAGCGGCGTGATTGTCAGTGCCGACGGCTATATTCTGACCAACAACCACGTGGTGGAAAGCGCCGATGAAATTGACGTGATCCTTAACGACAGCCGCCACGCCCGCGCCAAAGTCATCGGCACCGACCCGGATGCCGACCTGGCGGTGCTCAAGATTGACCTGGATCGCCTGCCGGTGATCGTGCTGGGCAACTCCGACAACCTGCAAGTGGGTGACCAGGTGCTGGCCATTGGCAACCCGTTCGGGGTTGGGCAAACCGTCACCAGCGGCATTGTCAGTGCGCTGGGGCGCAACCAACTGGGCATCAACACCTTTGAGAACTTCATCCAGACCGACGCCGCCATCAACCCCGGCAATTCAGGTGGCGCACTGGTAGACACCAACGGCAATTTGCTGGGCATCAACACCGCCATTTACTCGCGCTCGGGTGGCAGCATGGGCATTGGGTTTGCCATTCCGGTGTCCACCGCCAAACTGGTGCTGGAAGGCATTGTGAAAGACGGCCAGGTGACGCGCGGCTGGATTGGCGTGGAGCCCAATGAACTCACCCCCGAACTGGCACAAACCTTTGGGGTCGAGGCGCAACAAGGCGTGATCATCACCGGCGTGCTGCAGAACGGCCCGGCCGCCAAAGCAGGCATGAAACCGGGTGACGTGGTGACCAAAGTGGGCGGCAAAGCTACTCACAACGTGGCCGAGTTGCTGTCCCAGGTGGCGGCGCTCAAACCCGGCCTTGAGGCTGCGTTTGAGGTGCAACGCGCCAGTGGCAACACCCAACTGCTTTTGACCCCCGGCGTGCGCCCTAAGCCAAGGGCGCAAGTGCAATAAATGAATGAATGAATAAATGACCGCTATCTAATTAATAGCTTCTAGCCCTTTATAAATAAGGGCTAGAAGCCTATTTTCCTTAGAATCAGGAAGCGTCTTCGGCCTGCGCCGGCGCTTGGGTGTGGCGAATGAAAATTTGCGCCGCCCAAATGCCAATCTCGTACAAGGCCACCATGGGAATGGCCAGCGCCAGCTGCGACACCACGTCGGGCGGCGTGACGATGGCCGCAATGATGAACGCCAGCACCACAAAATAGCCGCGGAATTCTTTGAGCTTTTCAATGCTAAAAATGCCCATACGCGCCAGCACCACCACCACCACCGGCACTTCAAACGCCATGCCAAAGGCCAGGAACATGTTGAGCACAAAGCCCAAGTAGGCTTCAATGTCGGGCGAGGCGGTGATGCTCTTGGGCGCAAAGCTCTGGATGAACGCAAACACCCGGCCAAACACAAAAAAGTAACAAAACGCCACCCCAACGAAAAACAGCAGGGTACTGGAGATCACCAGCGGCATCACCAATTTTTTCTCGTGCGAATACAGGCCTGGTGCCACAAACGCCCACAGTTGGTAAAGCACCACCGGCAAAGCCAGCATGAAAGAGGCCATCAACAACACTTTGAGTGGCACCATGAAGGGTGAAATGACCGAGGTGGCGATCAGCGTTGCACCACTGGGCAAATGCGCCACCAGCGGGGCTGCCATCAAGTCATACAGCGCGCCTGGCCCGGGATAAATGCCCAAGGCAACCGCCACAGCAGCAACCGCCAGCACGGCTTTGACCAGGCGGTCACGCAGCTCAATCAAATGAGCGACAAAGGGCTGCTCTGTGCCAGCCAGTTCATCTTTTTTTGGGGGGGAATCTGACATCAGTTGAATTGGCTTGGCCTGAAACGCGCCACGCGCGCCGCACCTGACAAGGCTTTGGTACGCACACCCGCACGGGCCTTGTACCAGTTGGGCGTGGCTCCTTGTTTCAGACGCCAGTTTTTCTTGGGGTGATGGTATTGCGGCCCCGGCAGGCTCACCTGGTAGTCCGACACCTCGGATGAAGCGGCCTCGCTGGTGGCTTCGGCCCAGGATTTTTCAAAATCTGCCGCGTTGGTTTGAATTGATTGGCTCACGTCCTTGGCCGCGTTCTCTACCGTGTCTTTCATCTTCTTGAGCTCGTCGAGCTCCATCGAACGGTTGACTTCGGCCTTGACATCGCTCACATAACGCTGCGCCTTGCCAATCCACGCCCCCACGGTGCGCGCCACCTGCGGCAGCTTCTCGGGGCCGATGACAATCAGTGCGACCGCACCAATCATCGCCAGTTTGGAAATACCCAGATCAATCATGCGAGCTGCGCGTCAAACGCATCAGGACTTTTGCTTGGCTTCAACGTCAATGGTGGTCTTCTCGGCAGCGGCAGCGTTGGCCACTTGCGAAGCAGCAGCGGGCTTGTCTTCAGCCGGTGAGTTGCCGCCTTCTTTCATGCCCTCTTTGAAACCCTTGACCGCACCACCGAGGTCAGAGCCAATGTTTTTGAGTTTTTTGGTGCCAAACACCATGATGACGATCAACAGAACGATCAACCAGTGCCAAATAGACAATGAACCCATTGTGATTCTCCTAACGAATAATTGGAATTTTAAGCGGCGCGCAACTTGCACGCGCCTCAGATCGAAGATTTATCCCCGTAACCAGGGCCGTGGACCGCCCATCACGTGAATATGCAGGTGGTGCACCTCTTGCGCGCCCTCGGCTCCGGTGTTGCAGAGCATGCGAAAGCCCCCCGCCGGGTAAGGATTACAGCCTTCTTGCAAGGCCAGTTTGGGCACCAGCGTCATCATGCGCCCCATCAACCCGGCATGGTCGTCGGTGAGCAATGCCATCGACGGAATATGCAGCTTGGGGATGATCAAAAAATGCACCGGCGCCCACGGGTGAATGTCGTGAAAGGCGTACAACTCGTCGTCCTGGTAAACCAATTTAGACGGAATTTTGCCCGCGACAATCTTGCAAAACAGGCAATCCGGGTCGTGATCCACCACGTGTTCAATCATGCTGCAATCTCCATGGGCAAACCCTTGTTCAGACGCACCATGCCAGTGACGATGCGGTACAAAAACCAGACTGAAATAACCAGCCAGGCCAACCAGCCAGGCAACAAAAACAACAACCAAAGTGGCGCCGTCACCAGGTAGAGAAACCCGGCGATCAACACGGTGCGGATGCGCCAGCGAAAGTGCGACGCGTGCCAGGTGCCCACCGCATCACCACGCTTGACCAGATCAATCACCAGCGCCACCAGCAGCAACACCGGGCCCGCTTGCGCCCCCGGAATCAACGCCGCCACCGCCACGATCAAATGCAGCACATAGCTCACTGTGCCCCAGGCGTTGAGGCCGTTGAGGGTTTGCACGTCAAGCTCGCCCACTTCTGCCGCGGCGTTCGAGTTGGTTGTGAAATCTTGGGTCATGGTGCCACTCCGGTAGAGGTTGCGACTGCTTGCGCTTCGCGCTCTTTGACTTTACGCAGCGCTTTTTCTTCCAGGCCGCTCATGCCCGCGCGGCGCTGCAGCTCGGCAATCACGTCGGCGGGCCTGAGCCCATAGTGCGCCAGCGCAATCATGCTGTGAAACCACAGGTCAGCCACCTCATAAACCACCTTGGCCTTGTCGCCGCCATGGTCAGCGTCTTTGGCGGCCATCACCACCTCGGTGGCTTCTTCGCCAATTTTCTTCAAAAAGGCATCAGACCCTTTGTGCAACAGGCGCGCCACGTAGCTGGCCTCGGGGTCACCGCCATGCGCGGGCAGGCGTGACTCGATCACGGCAGCCAGGCCAGCAAGGGCATCAGCAGAATTTTTCTCAGCGTTCATCAACTTTTATAAATGGTTTGCGGGTCTTTGAGGACTGGGTCAACGGTCTTCCATTCCCCATTGTCATACACCCGAAAAAAACAGCTGTGCCGACCCGTGTGACAAGCCAGACCCGGCGTGTGGCCGGTTTGCGTCACCTTGAGTAGCACCACGTCGGCATCGCAATCCACACGGATTTCATGCACGGTTTGCACATGACCAGACTCTTCGCCCTTGAACCACAGCTTGTTGCGCGAACGGCTGA
>MNXW01000215.1 GCA_001871515.1 Comamonadaceae bacterium CG2_30_57_122 | reverse complement strand
GCGCCCTGGGATGGCGCTGACCATTGAGCCCGGCATCTATGTGCGCCCCGGCGCGGGCGTGCCCGAGCAGTTTCACCACATTGGCATCCGCATTGAAGACGATGCCATCGTCACCACCACCGGCTGTGAGTTGCTGACACGTGATGTGCCGGTGAGCGTGGCGGACATCGAAGCGTTGATGCGCTGAAAGCCACTCTGACAGATCAGACTGCTTAGAGCAAAATAGATGTGCAGCCCTTTTATATAAAAGGGCTGCCAGCTATGAACGCTGTAGCATGAAGTCTGTAACCTGCGCCGCAGGCAGAGGCCGACTGAAGTAGTAGCCCTGCACCTCATTACAGCCCTCTGCGCGCAAAATGTCCAGTTGCGCAAGGGTTTCAACCCCTTCGGCAATGGTGGTCAGGCCCAGGCTGCGCGCCATGCTGATGACGGCGCGCACAATCGCCAGGTCATCCGGGTCATCGCAGATGTCGCGCACAAACGACTGGTCAATTTTCAGCCGGGTGGCGGCAAACCGCTTCAGGTAACTCAGCGACGAATAGCCGGTACCAAAGTCGTCAATCGACAAGTGCACCCCCATCTGGTGCAACTGCGCCATGATCGCCATGGCGCCATTGGGATCTTGCTGCGCCACACTCTCAGTGAGCTCAATTTCAAGATGGGTTGCCGCCAGACCCGCGTGCACCAGGATGCGCTGCACCTGCTGCGGCAAGTCAAGTTGGCGGAACTGCACGGCCGAGACATTCACCGCCACGCACAGGTCGATCAAGCCCAGGTCTTGCCACGCTTTGGCCTGTGCCACCGCAGTTTCCAGCACCCACTGGCCGATGGGCAAAATTTGTCCGTTGCTCTCAGCCAAGGGAATGAACTCGGCGGGTGACACTTGGCCTAGCTCTGGGTGATGCCAACGCAGCAGAGCCTCCACACCCATCACCCGGCCACTTTGCAAAGACACCTGTGGCTGGTAATGCAATTCAAGCTGCCCACGCGCCAAGGCGCGACGCAGCTCGTTTTCAAGCAGCAAAACACGCGACGCATCCTGCTGCAAACTGCCGGTAAAAAACTGAAAGTCATTGCGGCCGGTTTTTTTGGCTCGGTACATGGCCACGTCAGCGTGCTTGAACAGGGTTTCCACCTCATCGCCATCGTAGGGATAAACCGCGATGCCAATCGACGGCGTCACCGTTAGCTCCCGCGCTTGAATCAGCATCGCCTCGCTGATCGCTTGCAGCAAATGCTGCGCCACATGCGCCGCGCCTTTGGCACTGGTTTCAGGTAACAACACAATGAACTCGTCGCCACCCAGACGCGCCACCGTGTCTTGCTCGCGAACGGCTTGCTGCATGCGCCGCGCCACCTCTACCAGCACCGCATCGCCCACCCCATGCCCCAGGGTGTCATTGATGTTTTTGAAGTGGTCAAGGTCCAGAAACATCACGCACAAATTGTCCCCGCGACGCGCCGCCTCTGCCAAGGCTTGTGCCATGCGGTCGTTCAACAGGCTGCGGTTGGGTAGCCCGGTGAGGCCATCAAAATAAGCCAATTGGGCGACGCGCGCCTCGGCTTGTTTTCTGTCGGTGATGTCGTGCGAAATCACGATCAGACGCGGCGACTGCCCTGCATCTACCGGCTTGCGCGCCACCGACAAGACAAACCAGCGGGTGCCCTGCGGGGTGGGCAACGCCAGTTCATACCCGTTGCAACTCCCGTTGGCCTGCGCTTGCGCCAAGGCGTCCATGACCAAGCTGGCCGCTGCTTGGGGCATGACCTCGTGTACCGTCTTGCCCAGAAGTTCCTGCACAGGGGCAACCAGCCAACCCGCCTGTGACTCGGGTGCGTGGCAAGCAAGGTAGCGCCCGTCCAGATCCATTTCAAACAGCAAATCAGGAATGGCCTCCAAGGTGGCAGCAAGCTGTCTTTGCGACGCCTGAATGTCCCGTGTGCGCTCGCTCACCTGTTGCTCCAGGTCACGCCGGTGCGCCATTTGGCGTAATTGCAACCAGGCCAGATACGCTAAAAGCGTCGACCACAGCATGGCAGTGACCGACTTGATGGCCAACCCTTTCGGGTCGCCCCAACCCGCGCCAGGTGCCAGGCTCAGCGTCCAGCCACCGTTGGGTACCGAGAAACTCTTGCGTACTGGCTCCGCCAGTGGTTGGTTGCTCGACTCGGTGATGATCTGCATTTGCCCGGTATCGGGCACGACGCGCCAAAGTTTGTAGCCGTAACCGCTTTGCTCCAGCGCTGGCAAGTTCGCCGCATCCAGGGCTTGCGGCAACTTCAAGACCACATTGACAAAGCCCCAGAAAGCGGGTCTGCCACCGGGCTTGTCCAAAAAAATCGGCAAGCGCGCCACCAAACCGATGCCGCCTTGACGCAATGCCAGCGGGCCCGCCAGCGTCAGCTGTCCGGTGTTGCGGGCGATTTGAGTCTCCGCGCGCATCACCGGGTCCTTTAGCAAATCTAGGCCGATGGCTTGCTCATTGCCTTCCCGCGGAACCGCGTGGCTGATCACGCCGCCAGGTGCCTGAATCAACACCGACGCCCCAGGGTAGTTGGGCAGCATGGTGCTGGCCACCTCGTCAAAATTGCTGACCGCGCCATGCGCTTGCTGCACCAGCGCAGCCATGGCGTAGACCACCGACAGGGCGCGTTCCAGCCGATGCGCAATGGCCTCGGCTCGGTCGCTGGCCAACGCATGTGCCTGCGCACGTAAAACTCGCAAACGCTGCTGATCCTGCTGCCAGATCAATGTGGCGCTGATCAAAAGCGAAGCCAAAAACACCCCCCAGGCCAGTTTCTTGGGGTGTTTAAAAATAAAAAAGGACGGCGGGGTATCTCTCATGGTGGAAACAAGTAAAAAAGCCAACTACCGCACCATCACCCCAGACATTTGCTGCATGATCTCTCGGGCAATCGCACCCAAGGGCACGGTTTTCTCGACCCCGCCGCGCTTCACAGCTTCTTTGGGCATGCCGTACACCACGCAGCTGGCCTCATCCTGCGCCACCGTACGGGCTCCGGCGTTACGCATCTCGGCCAAACCGGCCGCGCCGTCATCACCCATGCCGGTCATGATCACGCCCAGCGCGTTGGCTCCGGCGCATTTGGCCACCGACCTGAACAGCACATCCACGCTGGGCCGGTGCCGGTTCACAAGCGGGCCGTCCATCACCTCCACGTAATACTGCGCACCGGTGCGGCGCAACAGCATGTGTTTGCCACCGGGTGCAATCAAGGCGCGGCTGTTGATGACGCGGTCGTTGTTTTGCGCCTCGCGCACCTCAATCTGGCACAGGCTGTTGA
>MNXW01000159.1 GCA_001871515.1 Comamonadaceae bacterium CG2_30_57_122 | reverse complement strand
TCCAGCAGCGTCGTCTTGCCCATGCCGGAGTGGCCGGCAATGCCAAACAGCTTCATCTACGCACCTTTTTTTCCATCAGAGTTGGGTGAAGAACCCGATCCCCACCAACGTCAGCAGCGTCAAGCCACAGGCGATCAGGACAAAACCCAACAGCTTGGACAACGCCAGCTTGGTCGGCGACGGGGCATCCACCAGGTATTTCTCAAGCTCACCGCTGGCCACCAGACGGTCGTACTCCTTGGCGTGGTCATGCTTGAACTCTTCCAGCGCGAAAGTGCCGGTGAACATCACCACCTCGACCGGGAACTTGTCCGGGCGAAAATGGTTGTTGAAGAAGTGCACGGTGAACAGGAACACCACCGCCAGGAACGCTTCTTCGGCGTGGAAGATCGCAGCCACATTGAACACCCAGCCTGGCAGGAAGGAGGCAAAGAAGCTGGAGAACCACATGATCAGGCCACTGACACCAATGATGGTGACCCCCCAGAACGGAGCCCAGTAGTCGAACTTCTCCCAATACGTCCAGCGGTCGAACTTGGGACGCGGACCCTTGCCAAAGAACCACTTGAACATGGCAATCATGTCTTTGCCGTCTTGCAGGTTGGGCACCAGCGACTCAGGTCCAAAGAATTTGAAGGTGCTCCAGTTTTTGGCCAGGCGATAGGCGACATAGAACAGATGCCAGAAGAACACACCGGCAAAGATCACAGCACAGGTGCGGTGAATGATGCCTGCGGTGTGCGGACCACCCAGCGCGGTCATCAGCGGTGATGCCCACGGTGATGCCGGGTAAAACAGCGGGATACCGGTGAGCGTCAACACCATCAGGCTCAAGGCGAAAGTGATGTGGGCGATGCGCCAGACTGGGCTGAAGCGCCGTACATGTTTGCCACGGTATTGCTCTGGCACGCTGGCCATACGAATGTGCTGCTCACCTGCATGCGCTTTGCGCTCCTTGAACTCGCGGTAGAACCACAGCAAGGTATGCAACCAGAAGAAGGCAAAGGTACCCACCAGCAGTTGCAGCATGATTTGCCAGGCCACCCAGATTTGAGGGTACTTGTTGAAATCGCCTGCATGACCATGCGGCTGAAAGCTGACAAAGCCCGCGGTTGCGACCGGTATGCCTTTTTTCTCGTTGTGACAAAACTGGCAGGTTTTCAGGCGATTGTTGATGTGCACCATGGACTTGGGATCATCCACTTTGGTGATTTTGTGGCTGCCATGGCATTCGTAGCACTTGGCGGTGTTGGTGTAACCCAGCTTGCTGATCTGGCCATGGTAGGTGGCCAAATAGGTTTTCAGATTATCTTTGTGACAGGAGCCGCACTGGTCTGTGACCGCCAGCTTGAACGGTTCATCGCTGGAACTGGTGATGTTGTGAGAGGTATGGCAGTCGGTACAAACAGCGCCTTTGACATCATGCTTTTCAAGCACGGTTTTGCCGTGGATTGAATCAGCATAGGTTTCAAGTTGCTCACTGTGGCAGCTCTGTCCACAGGTCTCAGCAATGCCCAAGCGCCATTGGTCATACGCTGGCGTGTTTTTGGCTGGAATATTGAAGCTGTGGGTATCGTGGCAGCTATCGCAAGTGGCGTTGGCCTGGTCTGGAAAATTTTGGTTGGGCCGGGCGTGGAAAGATTTTTGGTAGGCCTCAATGTTTTTGACAACCAGCTCCAGCCTGGGTTTGTCTTTGGCCTGGCCAGCGCTTTGCGCCGCTTTCCAAAGGTTTTGGTGGCAGCCCGCACAATCCACCTTGTCGAGTTTGACCGCGCCATTCTTGCCGTGCGCACTGGCCTTGTCTGCGTTGTCTTTGATATCGGTATGGCAAGCCACACATTCCATTTTGGCGTGCACGCTGCTGCCAAGCTTGTCCGCAGTCACGCTCAGCAACTCGCGCTTTTCATCGTCTGGCGCAGGCACTTCAATTGCGCCTTTTTTGCCGTCGTGACAACTCAGGCAAGAGGCATTGTCAAGCTTGGGCGCGCTGGCAGACGCAGGGTTTGCTGCAATCGCAGGTAGGCTCAACAGTGAGGCCAGCAAACAGGTCAAGCCTGCCAAAAAGAATGAAAATTTACGTCGCATGGTTAGCTATCAAATAAACCGGAAATTGTCGTTTACTGGGACAAGATCCAGTCAGCCAGGTTTTTCTGAACAGCAATATCTTTGCTGTCCAAAATCTTGTGTTCAACTTCCTTGCCGTCAGAGGTCTTGACCTTGTTGCCACTGGTGAAATTTTTGATGGCCATTTCTTGACCATTTGGTTTGCCTTTGTACTTGGCAGCAATCTTTTTCAGTGCCGGGCCTTTTTTGGCCAGCTTCACATCGTGGCATTTGGAACATTCGTTGTCTTTAAAAAGCGCCTTGGCGGCATCTGCGTCAATGGCAGCGTGCGCCGGAGTCAAGGCAGCAAGTGCCAGCACGGCGGAAGCACTGAACAGGGTGATGGATGATTTCAACATGGTGTAACTCCTCAATAAACAGGGTTCAAAAAAATTAACTAACACTCTGACACAACACGCACACAACCTACATTTCAAGCATCTCCTTTTGGCGACAGCTGGGGCAAGTCATCAAGGTTTGACGTCCACCCTGCGCCAACACTGGGTGGTCTTTGATGCGCTCCAGACTGGACTCCAGCAAACGACGATTGATAAACGGTGTGCCGCAAGACGTGCACTTGAATTGCTCATCTTGATGCAACACCACAGAGGTCATTTGCGTCATGGCAGCAGGTGCAAACCTGGCTTGCAATGACACCGCTTGCTCAGGACATACTTTCACACACAGGCCGCATTGCACACAGGCACTCTCTTGAAACACCAGTTGCTGCAATGCACCCTGTCTGGCACTTAACGCACGTGTTGGGCACAGGTTGACGCAGGCAAAACACATGGTGCAGCGCGAGTCATCTACCCGCACTGTGCCGACCGGTGCACCAGGCGGCAACATGACGGGCTGCGTGGTCAGGTTACCGCCCATTTGCCGCAGGCCATCAACCCAAGCCAGCCGCTTGAATTTGTCCCAGGATTTCAGTGGTGCAACCGGGGTTGCAGCCTGGCGGAACTGATTTGACCCGGCATGTGTCTGCAGCCAACCCGGCAGAGCAGCCAACGACACGAAAGCCAACTTGCTCGGGCTTTCACCGATGGCCTTGAGCATGGTTTGCACCTGGCTCACACGTTCCTCAAGCAAAGCACGCGTCTTGCCATGCAAAGCGCCATCATCAAGCAACACCAAGCGAATCGCGCCCAGCGCAAGCGCGCGCAACCACAGTTCATCACCCAAAGCAGGCAACGGATTGACCTGGAACAGCACAACGTTGTGCTGCGCCCAGGTGGCTTGGGTTTGGGCGTCCAAATCAGATGCATGCACCAGCAGCGTCACGCCCTGTCCCCCAT
>MNXW01000119.1 GCA_001871515.1 Comamonadaceae bacterium CG2_30_57_122 | reverse complement strand
GAACTGGTTGAACGATGCCACCAATTCTGCATTGGTGATGACTTCTGGCGGGTTATACAGGCCGGTGCTGCTGATACAAACGCGGTGCATTGTGGGTTCTTTCTGAAACAGGTTTCACACAAGGGCTTGTGCGAAAAGTCGCCATTATCCAACCTGCTGATCAATAGACTTTAAGCGCGATTCATGAAAAGGTGGCAAGCAGATGTCACTTTGAACCCGGCACGGCGACCGGGTCATGCGCATGCGGTTTTGAGGGCAAAACACGCGCGAAAGTTACAGAACAGTTCGCCAGCGACTGCCTACGCGCGCCTTTGCCCCCAAAGCCCGGTCGCATGACCCGATCATCGCACCTGAGCGCTTGTGGGTGAAGCCCGTCTCGTCAAACGATTCGTCTGGGCTTGCGCCCTAAAAAGATCAGGCGGATTCAAGTCTGAATTTTCCCAACCAGCAAACCCACTGCCGCGGCGAATCAGTCGGGCGATGCGCTTTGCGACAGGATAAAGGAGGAGGCCACAGGGCGGGGGACACGTAGCAAAGCGCATCGCCCGACTGATTCATCAACCACAGCAACGATTGGGCAGTAATCATCCACCCAATATTTCGCCCACCTCATTTTGAGTCGCACCGCTGGCGGTCGATAAATCCATGACAATTGAAAGCTCTGTTTGACCCACTAACGCTTGGAGTGCTTTTTATGGCGGGTAGCCTGCTTTTATTGTTGGACGATATAGCCACCGTGTTGGACGATGTGGCGCTGCTGACCAAGGTGGCGGCCAAAAAAACGGCCGGTGTGCTGGGCGATGACCTGGCCTTGAACGCCCAGCAGGTGGCCGGTGTCAACGCTGACCGTGAGCTGCCGGTGGTCTGGGCGGTGTGCAAAGGCTCGTTCATCAACAAAGCCATTTTGGTGCCGGGTGCACTGCTGCTGAGTGCGGTAGCGCCATGGGCGATCATGCCGCTGTTGATGGCAGGTGGCGTGTTTTTATGCTTTGAAGGGTTTGAAAAAGTAGCCCACAAATTGCTCCACAAGCCTGGCGAAGAGTCGGCCGAGCAGGCGCAGTTGTTACGCGCCTTGAGCGATCCATCGGTTGATCTGGTGGCGCTTGAGCGGAACAAAATCAAGGGCGCGGTGCGCACCGACTTTATTTTGTCCACCGAGATCATCGTCATCACCTTGGGCACAGTGGCCAACAGCGGTTTTCTGACCCAGGTGAGCGTGCTCTCGGGCGTGGCAGTGCTGATGACGCTGGGGGTTTATGGCCTGGTGGCAGCGATCGTCAAAATTGATGATCTGGGTCTGTATTTGAGCCAACGCCCAACTGCGTTTGCACAAACCTTGCAGCAACAATTGGGGCGTGGTTTGGTGCGGGCGGCTCCCTTGCTGATGAAGGCGTTGACCGTGCTGGGCACCTTGGCCATGTTTTTGGTGGGCGGCGGGATTTTGGCGCATGGCTGGCATCCCTTGGGGCAAGCCATTGAGCAGATCGGCAGCACTGCGCCCCTGTTGTTGCAGGGCTTCTTGGTTTTAGTTCTGAACCTGTTGGCCGGGGTGGCAGCGGGTGGTTTGGCTGTGTTGGGGGTGAGCCTGGTGCAGCGCTTGAGGTTTAAAAAATAATGATGTTTTAAGCCTCTAGCCCATATATATAAAGGGCTGTGCGCTATCAAAAATATCTATTGATGTTGCAACATGTCTTGCAACAAGCCGTGACGCAAACCGCCTGTGGCTTGCTCCAGACGGCAGATGCCCAGTGAACCAAACAAGCCACGCAGCACACTCAAACCACCGCCAATGATGGGGCGGCGGTCATCCCGCAGGCCGGGCAGTTGCACCCGGTCAATGGTTTGCGCAGCGAGCAGTTGACCCAGCAACCAGTCCAAACCTTCTTGGGTCACAGAACCCGCTGGCCAGCCGCAGGCCACCAACACGTCGGCCACGGCGTTGACCGTGCCGGCGGAGCCGTAGGCCACGTCCCACAGATCAGGCGTGAAGTTGGGCAGCGCATTGGCCACCACCAGCCGGGTCGCATGTTCGGCATTTTGGAAACCATGTGCTGAAAATTCACCGTCGGCAAAATAGCGCATCGACCAGGCGATGCTGCCCAGGTGGAAAGAAGCCAGGCGCTGCGGGTTTCTTCCCTGACCCAAAATGAGCTCGGTGGAGCGCCCGCCAATGTCTATCACCATGCGGCGCTCGTTGTTGTTGGGCAGTGCCTGAGCCACGCCCAGATAGATCAATCGCGCTTCTTCTTCTCCGCTGATGACTTCAATGGGGAAACCCAGCCTTTCCGTGGCTGGCTCAAGAAAGGCCTCGCGGTTTTGCGCTTCTCGCAGGGTTTGCGTGGCTACTGCACGCACTTCGCAGGCGTTAAAACCGGTCAATTGTTCGCCAAAGCGGGTCAGACAGTCCCAGCCGAGCTGCATCGCTTGCAGGGTCAAGTGGCCTTGGTCATCCAGCCCGTTACCTTGGCGCACGGTTTCTTTGAGGTAGTGGCTGCGGTAAAACTGGCCGTGTTCAATGCGACCCAATTCGAGGCGGAAACTGTTGGAGCCCAGGTCGATGGCCGCCAAACGCTTGTTGTGTTGCATGGGAGTGGTATGTTCTGCTGTAGTTGTCAGCATAGCATTTCAACCTAGCAGCCTGTCGGACTTTTCGACTTTCGGTACATCGGCTGTAATCCGACCGCAGCGGTTCATTTTTTACCATCTTTTTGGCCCATAGCTACGGCTATGAGCCAGCAAATCCGGCAAAAACTGCCCTCGCTGGCCCCCTGGGGCTGAATTTCGCTTCGATGCCGAAAGTCCGACAGCCTCCTAATAGTTCGTTTCATCAAAACGGTTACAAAATGAAATCGATGAAATTTCCAGACTGGCTAGGCCAGAGGAGGCGCTATAGCCTTAGCAATGGACGACGAACGGACGGGCAAAATGGCCGCAAATCGACCGCCAGGCAGCATGCAGGCACGAAGTGCCGACTAACGTTCATGTTCAACAAGGACACCCCAAAGCATGAAACATGCGTGCCCTGCGTAGGACGGGTTTTAACCCGTCATGGCCGACTGAAGTCGACCCTACGACACGCCACTCTTGTCGGCTGTGGGCGTTGTTTCACGTTAAGGGATTGTTTGGGGTCATATGCACTTATTGAAGCAAACAAGCGGTCAACTGAGGAATCTAGGTTCAGTTGAGATTGTCCATTGGGGTTTGAGATGATGGCGAACAGGTTTGTGAGGCAGTATGCAAGGCTGTGAGGCGTTCATGGCAGGGCTATGGACACCGAACAGGCGTACAAAATGACCGCAA
>MNXW01000323.1 GCA_001871515.1 Comamonadaceae bacterium CG2_30_57_122 | reverse complement strand
CATGTTCAACAAGGACACCCCAAAGCATGAAACACGCGTGCCCTGCGTAGGGCGGGTTTCAACCCGCCATGGCCGACTGAAGTCGACCCTACGACACTACCAGTAAAAACGATCATGAAATTCAAATCGGCACCAAACTTTTTCGACCGCAAACCCGCGTGGTTATTGGGTTTGCGTCAAACCAAAACCACGTTCACCGGACAGTAGTGATAAAAAATATAGTTTATTAAACAATTTAAATAAGGGCTAGAGGCCAAAATGATTCAAACAAAAGTTGATCTGCGCAGCGACACCGTAACCCAACCCACCCCGGTCATGCGTGCTGTGATGGCCGCTGCGCCGGTGGGCGACGACGTGTTTGGTGACGACCCCAGCGTGAATGCGTTGCAAGACCAGTTGGCGGCCATGCTGGGCTTTGAGGCGGCCTTGTTTGTGCCCACCGGCACGCAGAGCAACCTGTGCGCGATCCTGGCGCACTGCCAGCGCGGTGACGAGTACCTTGTGGGTCAATTTGCCCATACCTACCGCTGGGAAGGCGGCGGCGCGGCGGTGCTGGGCAGCGTGCAGCCGCAGCCTTTGAGTCATCAGGCCGACGGCACGCTGGCGCTGGCCGACATTGAAGCCGCCATCAAGCCGGATGACGTGCACTTTGCCAAAACCCGGTTGCTGACGCTGGAGAACACCTTTGGCGGCAAGCTGCTGCCGTTTGCTTATGTGCAGCAGGCCACCGATCTGGCGGCACAGCACGGGCTGGCGCGGCATCTGGACGGTGCGCGGCTGTTCAATGCGGCGGTGGTGCAGGCCACGCAACTGGCTGAAAAAAATATGATAAATCAGGCTGTAGCCCCCGTATTACAAGCACATCGCGCTATTGAATTGGAAACAATTGTCAAACAAGCCCGCCGCATTGCCGGGTGCTTTGACAGCGTGTCGGTGTGTTTGAGCAAAGGTCTGGGCGCACCGGTGGGCTCGGTCTTGTGCGGCTCGGCTGAATTCATTGGGCGTGCCCGGCGCATTCGCAAAATGGCCGGTGGCGGCATGCGCCAGGCGGGCATTCTGGCCGCTGCGGGCAGTTACGCGCTCGATCACCATGTCGTCCGGCTGGCCGCTGACCATGCCCTGGCTGCGCGTCTGGCGGCGGGTTTACAGGGCTTGCCCGGCGTGCTGGTGGAGCCGCCGCAGAGCAACATGGTGTTTGTCGATTTGGTCGATCAGGCCAAATCCAGAGCGCCTGAGCTGCTCGCATTTTTGAAGCAAAACGGTGTGCTGGCCACTGGCTTGTACCGACTGCGGTTTGTGACCCATCTGGACGTGGATGCGCCCGGTGTGGACCACGCGGTGGCCGTCATGCGCGATTTTTTCAAACGGCAAGCATGATCCTAGATTCCTCAGTTGACCGCTGACCTGTACCAATAAGTGCTTATGAATATTAACTTTTTCGGCGTTGATCAACTTCACCTTATGGGTGACGGCGCTACACACCCGATTGAGCAGCTGGCGACGCGCCTGGGGGCGTTGCTCCTCCTTGCAGGCAGTAGCCTGCCGCGCCGTCGCGCCTACCCAGACACGCCGCCAGCAGCCCACTCGGGCGCGTCCAACTGAGGAATCTAGGATGATCCCGGGCGTGGAACATTTGGGCTTGTTTGTGCTGGCTGGCTGGCTGCTGAACCTGACCCCGGGGCCGGATGTGCTTTTTATTGTGACCAACGCGCTCCAGCGCGGCGTGCGTGCCGGGTTGGTTGCGGCACTGGGCATCACGGCCGGGTGTTTTGTGCACATTGTGGCCGCTGCGCTGGGTGTCAGCGCGGTGTTGGCCGCCTCCGCCACGGCGTTCACGGTGCTGAAATGGGTGGGAGCGCTGTATCTGCTTTACGTCGGTCTGCAGCTACTGTGGTCCAAAGCGTCTGCCAAGTCTGAATCTGATTCAACTTTTATAGCTGCTAGCCCAATGGATACAAGGGCTAGAAGCCTAAAAAGCATATTTTTTAAAGGCTTCTGGACGAACGTGCTTAACCCCAAGGTGGCGCTGTTTTTTCTGGCCTTTGTGCCGCAGTTCATCGCCCCGGACGCGCCCCACAAGGCACTGACGTTTGTGCTGCTGGGCGTCATGTTTAACGTCAATGCCCTACCCGTCAACTTTGGGTACGCCGTGTTGGGTGGCTGGGCGGCGCGGCGCCTGGGCCTGGTGCAGCGCGGCATGCATTGGTTCGAACGCGTGGCGGGGGTGATGTTTGTCGGCTTTGGCATCAAGCTGGCCTTGACCGACAATCCCGCCTGATTGTTAACGGCAAATGCCGTACCTGTTCACCGATCAAAGGAGCAACATGACCCACGCCATCACCATCACCCCGCAGGAAGCGCTGCTGCGCACCATCGAACACCGCGAGATTTTTCATGACGAAATGCTGCACATCATGCGGCAAATCATGGCCGGTGAGTGGAGCCCGGTGATGCTGGCAGCCTTCATCACCGGCTTGCGGGTCAAGAAAGAAACCATTGGCGAGATCACCGCCGCCGCGCAGGTGATGCGCGAGGTATCGACCAAGGTGCTGGTGGCCGACAAAACCCATTTGGTCGACATTGTGGGCACCGGCGGCGACGGTTCGCACACCTTCAATATTTCCACCTGCGCCATGTTTGTGGCGGCTGCTGCCGGGGCCAAGGTGAGCAAACATGGCGGGCGCAGTGTCAGCAGCAAGAGCGGCAGTGCCGATGTGATGGAGTCGCTGGGGGTCAACATCAACCTCAAACCCGAAGCCATTGCCCAGTGCATCGAGCAGGTGGGTGTGGGTTTTATGTTCGCGCCCAACCACCATCCGGCGATGAAAAATGTGGCACCGGTGCGCCGTGAAATGGGCGTCAAAACCATCTTCAACTTGCTCGGGCCTCTGACCAATCCGGCAGGCGCGCCGAATATTCTGATGGGCGTGTTTCACCCCGATCTGGTGGGTATTCAGGTGCGCGCGCTGGAGCGCCTGGGCACTGAGCATGCGGTGGTGGTGTATGGCAAAGACGGCATGGACGAGGTGAGCCTGGGTGCAGCCACGCTGGTGGGTGAGCTCAAAGACGGCAAGGTGACCGAGTACGAAATTCACCCCGAAGACTTTGGCTTGAGCATGGCCAGCAACCGCGCCTTTAAGGTGGAAACGCCTGAGCAGTCGCGCGCCATGTTGCTCGATGTGCTGAACAATGTAGACGGCCCGGCTAAAGAAATCGTGGTGCTTAACGCTGGCGTGGCGCTGTATGCGGCCAACGTGGCGCCCACCATGAAGGACGGCATTGAGCTAGCGCGCGCTGCCCTTGAATCAGGCGCTGCCAAAGCCAAGTTGGACGCCTTGGTGACCGCAGCGCACCGTTTGAGTGTGGTTTGACAGGTGGCGGGTTTTCAAGCCCTATGTTTTTGGGTTCTCTCCCCATTCCTTGGGTAATGGACTCGGTTGTTTTCTTTAGCTAGGAGCCGTTCACATGGCACTTTTAAACACGGATGGCGCCTGGATCGCCATCGGCATTTCGGTGCTTTTTATTGTTGCGGGGCTGGTGCTGCACCGCGTGTTCATCAACATCCTTAAAAAAGGCGCGCAGGAGCCGACCCAACATGACTGATATTCTGGAAAAAATCGTAGCCGTCAAACGCCAGGAAGTCGCGGCGGCGTGCAAGCGCAAGTCGCTGGCCGACGTTCGGTTCGATGCCGAGAGCCGTGTGCTGACGCGGGATTTTGTGGCGGCCATGCGGGCGAAAATCGCTTCAGGGCACGCGGCAGTGATCGCCGAAATCAAAAAGGCCAGTCCGTCCAAAGGCGTGTTTCGCGACGACTTTATTCCCGCCGATATCGCCCAGAGTTACGCCGAATATGGCGCTGCCTGTTTGTCAGTGCTCACTGATGTGCAGTTCTTCCAAGGCTGTGTGGACTTTCTCAAGCAGGCCAGGGCGTCATGCCCATTGCCGGTGCTGCGCAAAGATTTCATGATCGATGCCTACCAAATCTACGAGTCGCGGGCCATGGGCGCCGATGCCATTTTGCTGATCGCCGCTTGCCTGGACGATGCGCAAATGAAAGACTTTGAGCAAATTGCCCACAGCCTGGACATGGCGGTGCTGGTGGAGGTGCATGACGCAGCCGAACTGCAGCGCGCACTGAAGCTGAAAACGCCGCTGATCGGCATCAACAACCGCAACCTGAAGACCTTTGAGGTGTCGCTTGACACCACCTTGGCGCTGATGCAGGGCGTGCCCGCTGATCGCATTGTGGTGTGTGAAAGCGGTATCCACACGCGTGAGGATGTGTTGCGCATGGGCTCGGCCGGGGTCAATGCGTTTTTGGTGGGCGAGGCGTTCATGCGTGCCAAAGAACCTGGCGAGGCGCTGGCGGCGCTGTTTGGCATGCCCGCCTTGGGGTAAGTTAGTGGAGGCTACGCAGCTGCAGTTGGCTGAGCCATTGAATTGGCCTGTAGTCCTTGATTGGCAAGGGCTTGTTGCTCGTTTTTTTGAATCAAATCAAGGTCAATCCTTGTTGACTTTTTTGCGTGCACGTCTGGCTGCGGGGGTGGTTATTTTCCCGCCAGAGCCGCTGCGGGCGCTGGCCTTGACGCCACTGCAATCGGTGCGGGTGGTGATCTTGGGGCAAGACCCGTACCATGGTCGGGGGCAGGCCGAAGGTTTGGCGTTTTCGGTGCCTGCGGGGGTGTTGCCACCGCCATCCTTGCGGAATATCTTCAAAGAATTGCAGCGTGATCTGGGTGAGCCTGCGCCGCCGTTCCCGACCCCTGGCGGGAGTCTGGTGCGCTGGGCGCGGCATGGTGTGTTGCTGCTCAACACCTGTTTAACGGTGGAAGAGGGGCAAGCGGCCAGCCATGCGGGCAGGGGCTGGGAGGTCTTGACCGACGCCATCATCCGTGAAGTGTCTGAGCGTTCTGAGGCAGTGGTGTTCATGTTGTGGGGCAACCATGCCCAAGCCAAGCGCGCGCTGATTGATGCATCGCGGCATCTGGTTTTGTGTGCCAACCACCCTTCGCCCTTGTCGGCGCTGCGGCCTCCTGTGCCATTTATCGGGTGTGGGCATTTTTCGCAAGCTCGGGACTGGCGCAGTCAGCATCAAGGGGTGAAAGCAGCGTGCAAGGCGGACTTCAAATCGGCGTGAGCCGCAGAAAATCTTGGTGCGTTGTGCGTGAGGTGTTGATTTGATGGCATAATCTCGAGTTCTTTGTGGAGAGGTGGCCGAGTGGTTAATGGCAGCAGACTGTAAATCTGCCCTCTTACGAGTACGGTGGTTCGAATCCACCCCTCTCCACCAATGAATTTAAATAATTGAATGTGACGCTGTAGCGAGGCGTAGGGCGCTTAAAGCTGGATTGGTTTGGCTTCTAGGCGGGAGTAGTTCAATGGTAGAACCCTAGCCTTCCAAGCTAATGACGCGGGTTCGATTCCCGTCTCCCGCTCCAGTGTCGTCAGGTAGAAATATTGCCCATTTGGCTCAGTGGCAGAGCACTCCCTTGGTAAGGGAGAGGTCCCGGGTCCGATTCCCGGAATGGGCACCACTTTGGTGTTCGGTGTCGGCTTTGATTTGTGGGTTGACGCTGGTTTATTAATTTGACAGTCTTTTAATTTTCGGAGTCTGAAAATGGGAAAAGAGAAATTCACGCGCACCAAGCCCCACGTCAATGTGGGCACCATCGGTCACGTTGACCATGGCAAAACCACCCTGACTGCAGCCATCA
>MNXW01000023.1 GCA_001871515.1 Comamonadaceae bacterium CG2_30_57_122 | reverse complement strand
CGAAGAGCGGCGTAGCCAAATTCGACCCCAGCGAGGGCAGTTTTTGCCGGATTTGCTGGCTCATAGCCGTAGCTATGGGCCAAAAAGACGGTAGAAAATGAACCGCTGCGGTCGGATTACAGCCGATGTACCGAAAGTCCGACAGCCTCCTAGGCGCGAAGCCGCCGACAGTGCTGTCGCACGACAAGGCGAAGCAACAACGACTCGGATGATTTTGAAATGGAATCATTTGTACATGAAGTCCGGGCTGGCCAGCATCAAGCCGGCGTGCAGGGCTGTGGCTTCGTGGGCAATGCTGCTGCGCGTGGCCTGGCTCAAAAACGGCTGCAAAAATTCTGGGGCGCTCTGGCGGCGCGTCAGGGCAAAGGCAAAGTCGCTGCGCCGCGTCAAAGCCTCGGGCGCCAGCCAGGTGGCGGCATCAAAGGCGTAGCCGTCGGGGGTTTGCCAGCCGTGCAGAGGTTGGCCGGCGTTGTTCAGGTAGTCTGCCGCCAGCACCAGGCCGCGCCGGTCTGCGCCTGCGGCTTCTTGCGTGGCCGCCAAGGCCGAGCAGGCGTAGTCCATCGGGGTTTTGAACAGCTTGTTTTCCGCCGCCCAAAAGTCGCTTGACGCCAGCAACACCCGCAACACCGCGCTGATGTCACCCTGGCTGTCCAAAAAACTTTGACGCAGGCGTTTTACCAAGCCGGGCGGCGGCTGGTCTGCCACAAAAAACTGTGCCAGGCGCAGGCAGATGCGCTGTGCCGTGGCGGGTTGGCGCGCCAGCATGCGGATGGCATCGATACCCTCTTGCTCACCGGCGGCCTGTGCAGACGCTGGAAAGCTGTCCCCCAGCACGCGTTTGCTGCCGTTGTCATGCAGGCGTGGCGCAAAGCGAAAACCGTCGGGCTGCGTGGAGCCGATCGTCCAGCCAGTCAGCACCCGGGCCAGTTCACGCACGTCGGCCTGGCTGTAGCCGCCGTTCACCCCCAGAGTGTGCAGCTCCATCAGCTCACGGGCGTAGTTTTCGTTCAGGCCACGGCTGCGCCCCTGAGCACCGGGGCTGCCGTAGGCCACGCTTTGCGCCTGATCCAAATACAGCAGCATGGCCGGGTGGCGGGCGCTGGCCAGCAGCAGGTCTTCAAACTTGCCCAGCGCGTGGGCGCGGATGACGTTGACCAAGTAATGCCCGACAAACGGCCTCACCGCGCCCTTGCCAATGAACACGTTGAGGTGGTTGAACCAAAACTCGGTCATGCGCGCCAGCAGCGGGTTTTCCATGGCGGGCTGGCTACAACTGCCCAGCCGCCAGGCGGCGGTTTGCAGCGTCAAGCGGCGGGTGTAGAACTCGGGCGCTTTAATTTGCGAAAAAGCCATGCGCCGCTCAAGCGCTGCATCCGGGTTTTTCATGCGCGTGGCCAGGTCGGTGGCGTCGGCTTTGAGCTGTTTGCGCAGCTCACGCTCACGTTTGGCGGCGGCAAAAATGTCTGGCAAGGAGGCGTTGAAATCGGCCAGATCAGGGGAAATCAGTGGCGGTTTTTGGCTGGCAGTGCGGGCCAGGTCAATCTGCTGCAGCGCCCAATCGCGCGGGCTGCGTGCGGTTTGCAGTGCAGCCAGCAAAGCCGGGCTGAGGCCATAGCCCACGCGTGATGCGGCGCGCCAGAGGTGTTGTGCCTGCGCGCTTGGGTCACCGGGTGTTGGAAAGCTGCTTGCTGCGCTGTTTTGCGCCCGACCGGGGCGGCTGAAGGCCAGTGCACCGAGCCCACCTGCCAAAGGAACGCTGGCGGCAGACCACAACCAACAGCGACGGGACAGGCCAGGGGGCGGCGCAGACGTTGTCGGTGGTGCTGTGAACGCACTCAGGTCAGGTGATGGTTTGGCAAGCATACGGGCCTCAATCAAAAAGGTGTCAGAGCAGAGGCTGACAACGCGCAGACGGTGCGTTGGGCTGACGCGGCGCGCTGCCTTTACACAGTTTTACCGAGCGCGTTCCATCCCGGCTTAATTGCGCACACCGCTGGCCACGTGGCCTGAGGGCACGTGTTGGGCGGCAGACTCGATGTGGCCGGTCTGGTCGTCAAAGAAAAAGTCAGGCTCGAATTCGCGTAAAAACTCGCCTTTGGCCAGGCCGCCCAGAAACATGGCTTCGTCCACCTCAATGTGCCAGTTCATCAGCGTGCGGATGGCGCGCTCGTGCGCCGGGGCGCTGCGCGCGGTGACCAGCGCGGTGCGAATGCGCATGGCGGGGCTGGCCGCTTGCTGCAATCGTTGTAGCGCGACCAGCAGGGGTTTAAAGGGGCCATCTGGCAAAGGCTGTGTGGCGTTGGCCATTTCATGCTGCTGGAACGCTTGCAAGCCCTGCGTCTGGTAAACGCGCTCGGCCTCGTCAGAAAACAGCACCGCGTCGCCGTCGAAAGCAATACGCACCTCGTTCGGGTGGGCATCGCTGGCGTGCACCGACTGCGGATAGACCTGCGCGGCCGGCACGCCCGCGGCCAGCGCGGCGCGCACATCGCTCAAGTGGGTGCTTAAAAACAGGTTGGCGTGCAGTGGCTTGAGATAGCGCCAGGGCGACTGGCCCCGGGTGAAACTGCCACGCTCAATAGGCAAGCCGTAGTGCTGCGCCGAGCGAAACACCCGCATGCCCGACACCGGGTCGTTGCGCGAGAGGATGACCACCTCCACCGGGTGATCGGGCGCTGCATGATTTTGTAGGGCGGACTTCAGTCCGCCATGATCGGTGCAAGTCGCCCCTACGGAGGTCACATGATCGGTGCAAGTCGACCCTGCGGAGGTCACATGATCGGTGCAAGTCGCCCCTACGGAGGTCACATGGTCGGTGCAAGTCGCCCCTACAGCTGATGTCGCCGCGTTGAAGGCCAGCAGCTTCTGCACCAGTGAAAACGCCACGCCAGGTTTTGCGGGAATGTCCAGGCGCTGCAGCTGCAGCGCCATGTAGGCGCGGTCGTCGGCCTGCTCAAAAACCTGGTTTTCTTCTTCAAAGTCAAACAGCGCGCGGCTGCTGATCGCCACCACCAGTTTGCCGTCAAGTGTCAAAGCCATAGCTGCATCCTAATCAGTTGGGGTTAACGTGAAACAGCTGTTCGTAGGGCTGACTTCAGTCGGCCATGGCGGGCTGAAGCCCGCCCTACAGCGCAATCCATGTTTCATTCTTTGCACATTTAACGTGAAACAGCTGTCCGTAGGGCTGACTTCAGTCGGCCATGGCGGGCTAAAGCCCGCCCTACAGTGCAATCCATGTTTCATTCTTTGCACATTTAACGTGAAACAGCTGTCCGTAGGGCTGACTTCAGTCGGCCATGG
>MNXW01000308.1 GCA_001871515.1 Comamonadaceae bacterium CG2_30_57_122 | reverse complement strand
TGGCAATGTTGGTGTCGCGCTCGTTGAGTTGGCTGGTCTTGAAGTCGGACAGGCCGATCTTTTTGGCAGTCCAGCGGGCGGTTTTTGGCATTACCTGCATCAGGCCCGATGCGCCCACACCCGAGCGCGCGTCGGTGATGAAGCGGCTTTCCTGGCGAATCAGGCCGTAAACATACGCCGGGTCGAGCCCGATGGCGCGGCTGCGCTCGATCACCGCGTCGTGGTGCGGCATGGGGAAACGCTGCGTCAGGTCGATCACGCTGCGGGTGCGTTCGCTGGTATTGATGCAACGATCCCACACCTCATGCAGGCAGGCCAGGTCGGCGGCGGCGAGCAGCTCGCGGTCGTTCATGCCGCCTGGGGTGTGCAAGTGCACGGTGTAGTTCCATTCACGCACGCCTTCAGAACGCAAACCCAGGGCGATGGCGGCCAGGGCACGTTGCAGGCCAGGGTTGGTTTGTGCTGCCGCTTTTTCGGTTTCGGTCAAGGCTTCGGGTTGTGGCGGTGGGGTGATGGGCAAGCCCAGTTCTTCCTGCGCCAGCAGCTCATAAAAACCGCGCACGCCGGCCATGCTTTCCAGCAATTGGCGCGCTTTTATCTGGGCCGCCGGGTTGTCTGGCACCGTCAACAGGCCACGGGCGCGCCAATACACCCAGGTGGGGTCTGCGGCAGTGGCCGGGCTCATGGCGGCAATGGCCGACAACACCCGTGGCCACTGGCCCGCACGCAGGGCGGCACGGGCGCGCCAGACCAGGTGGCTGTCGTCCATCTCGGTGGCGCTGGCCTTGGTAAAGAAGCCCAGGGCATTGGGGTCGAGCTTGCGTGCCGCCTGCTTGCCAATGGCACCCCAGGCCCAGGCGCGCTGACCCATGTCAAGCTGTTTGACCCAGCGGTCTTCAAGCAGCTGTGCGGCGGCCTCAAAGTCGCTCTCGGCCAGTTTGATGACGGCCAGCACCGCCAGCTCCTGGGTCTGACGCAGGCTGCTGGGTGGGGTTTTGGCCAGGTAGTGTTCGGGTTTGGAGAGGACGCTGGCGAGCTTGTCGCTGGCTTGCGGCGCCGCCATGGCCACGGTTTCGCGCAGGGCTTTGATTTGCCGGGTTTCCAGGCTCAAACGCGCCTTGCGCCAGATGTCGGCCGGGGTCAGTTGCTGGCTGTCAAGGTGCAGTTGGGCAGCCAGGGTGCAGCCGTCGCCGGCATTTTTTTGCGCATACCAGTGGTCTTTGACTTCGTGCGACATGTCCACCTTGGCCAGGCTGTGCTCCATGGCCAGGGTGTAGCAGCGCACCTCGCGGTCGTCTTGCATGCGGTATTGGGGCGCCTCTTGGACAAAGCGGCTCCAGTCGCGCTGTTGCCCCAGCAGCAGCAGCCAGTCGTTGCGCAGGCGGTCTTCCTGGTAAGTGCCCTGGTAGCGCTGCAAAAAGCCGGTGATGTCGTCTGCGCTGGCGCTGTCGAGCCGGGCGCGCAGTTCCCAGTAGGCGGCCCAGGGCTCGAGCAGATGGCCGCGGGCCTTGGGCAGCAGCTCGGTGAGGCGTTTGGCATGGTTTTGCTTGTAGGCCTGGTTCATTTCCAGCAACACATCGTCAGCGGCGCTGGTGCTGGACGTGGCGGCTTGCAGTGGGGTGCACACCGCGGCGAGTGCGGCTGCGAGGGAAATCAATGTCAAAATGGTTCTGAACTGCATGTGGAGATTATGAATAACTCTGAAGACAAAAAGGCACTTGAAAAAAAAGCCTTGCGCCAGCGCCTGGTTGAGCAGCGCCTGCGCCTGCCAGATCGCCAGGCGCGCATTGCCGCCCTGCAGCAAATCCTGCGCATCTGGCTGGTGGGTCGCACCGACACGGTGATTGGGGCTTACTGGCCGATCAAGGGAGAATTCGACCCGCTGCCCGCCTTGCACCGCTGGAAGGAAGACGGCGAACTCATCGACCAACCCCAACTGCGCAAGATTGGACTGCCGGTGGTGGACAAAGTTCATAAAACCATGACTTTTCACACCTGGTATCCCGGCTGCCCGATGGAAGACGACGCTTACGGCATCCCCAAACCCAAAGATACCGAGGTCATCACCCCGACGTTGCTGTTTGTGGCCTGCGTGGGCTACGCGCCGGGCGGCTACCGACTGGGCTACGGCGGTGGTTTTTATGACCGCATGCTGGCCAACCTGTCGCCGCGCCCGTTCACCGTGGGGTTGGGTTTTGGCACTGACTTTTTACCCGACTTTGAGCCCGAACCGCATGATTTGCCGATGGATGCGATCTTGAACGACCACGGCGTGGTGTGGCCGGTTTGAAAAGATTTTGTTCATCTTGATCAAATTAATCAATTTGGGCAAAATGGATGGTGAATCTCAAGGAGTTCAAACCCAATGCAGCATGCCACCAGAACCATGACATCGTCAGATGCCAAGACGAATTTCGGTGAGGCCTTGTCGTCATTGAACAGCGCTGGCCCGATCGAAATCACCCGCAACGGCAAGTCGGTGGGGCTGTTGACCTTGCCGCCTGTGCAGTCCATCGATCGCACTCGGCTGGCGGCGCTGGCTACGGCCTATGCCCAGGGCAGGGTGACTTGGCCGCAGATTGCCGAGGAAACCGGTGCGGGCTTTGGCGAGTTGTTGCTGGCGCTCGGATTGCAAAAGCTGTCGTTGCCCAAAGTGGTGGCCAAAAAGCGACCCGAGCAAACCGCGTTGCTGAACCAGATGTTGGATGCCGCCGCCCGCTTGAAGGCGCAACCATGAACTTGTCCTTGGTTGTGACCGACTCCGGGCCGCTGATCACGCTGGCGGTGGCGGGTGCGCTTGACGTGTTGTTTTTGCCCGGTCTGCCGGTTATCGTGCCGGACATGGTGCGTCATGAGGTGATTGCGGATTTGTCAAAACCAGGGGCGCTGTTGGTGGCTGACTGGATTCGGGCCAACAACCCGCACCGGTTGAGCGTGGCTCCCACCGAAGTGTTTGAAGAGTTCATGCTGCTCAAGTCGATCAACCCGGCGACCAAAACCAAAAACCGCGGCGAACAAGCCGCCGCTGAAGTGTTGGCCAAGGTGCTTGAAGGGCAAGACTTTGGCGCGGTGCTGGTGTTTGAGGACAGTGCGGTGCGTAAAACCAATTTTTTGCTGCGTCTGCCCGATGCGGTGGTGGTAATTTCCACGTCCGAGTTTTTGTTTGGGCTGGAAAGCAGGGGCGTGATTGCCAGCGCGCAAGCAATTTTGGAGCGTGCAGTGGATGTGCGTGGCAACGAGATTCTGGCCAAATATGTGGCGGGCACGGATGGCACGGACAAGCTGCCGGATTGGTCGCAAGCTATGCGTCCAAGTTGATCGGCTGCATCCCTTAACGTGAAACAACGCCCACAGCCGACAAGAATGGCGTGTCGTAGGGCCGACTTCAGTCGGCCATGGCGGGTTGAAACCCGCCCTACGCAGGGCAC
>MNXW01000314.1 GCA_001871515.1 Comamonadaceae bacterium CG2_30_57_122 | reverse complement strand
CGCTAGGAGGCTGTCGGACTTTCGGTACATCGGCTGTAATCCAACCGCAGCGGTTCATTTTTTACCGTCTTTTTGGCCCATAGCTACGGCTATGAGCCAGCAAATCCGGCAAAAACTGCCCTCGCTGGGGTCGAATTTGGCTACGCCGCTCTTCGAGAACGCTTCGATGCCGAAAGTCCGACAGTCTCCTAGCGCTGCACTGAACTGGCCGCCGGTGCACTCGCTGCCGACGTGCGTGGCCAAGCCACCTCGGCTGCAGCCAAGGGTTTGCCGATGGGTGCGGTGGCCTGGCCCAGGCGAACCGCCGCCAGGTCAGCCGGGTTGGGGTATTGGCCTAGCAGCCAATAGTCAAATGCGCGCCGGGCAATGGGCGCAGCAGAGGTGGAGCCAAAGCCGGCGTTTTCCACAATCACGGCGATGGCCATTTTGGGGTCTTCGGCCGGTGCAAAGGCAATGTAGAGCGAGTGGTCGCGCTTGCGCTCTTCCATGTGGGCAGCGTTGTATTTTTCGTTCTTGCTCAGGCTCACCGCCTGAGCGGTGCCGGTTTTGCCACCGCTCAAATAGGGCGCGCCGGCAAACACCCGGGTCGAGGTGCCTTGCTGTGTGACCCCCACCATGGCACGGCGGATAACCTCGATGTGCTCGAGCTTGAGGCCTAGATTCACCGGCGGTGCGGGCAGCACCGGCACATTCACCCGTGCCGTGGCATCATGTGTGGCAATCACCAGATGCGGCTGGTGTTTGATGCCGTTGTTGGCCACCACTGCAGTGGCCTGTGCCAGTTGCAACATCGTGAAACTGTTGTAGCCCTGGCCAATGCCCAGCGAGATGGTCTCACCGGCGTACCATTTTTTTTGCTCGGGGCGTTTGTAATAGTTGCGTTTCCAGTCGGTGCTGGGCAACACGCCGCGCACCTCGCCGTTGATGTCGATGCCGGTGATCTGGCCAAAGCCCAGCGACGCCATGAAGTCGTGGATGGTGTCCACTCCGAGCTCGTTGGCCAGGGAATAAAAATAGGCGTTGCTGGACTCCACAATGGCGCGGTGCATGTCCATGATGCCGCCTTTTTCATTTTCAGGACTGCCAAAACGGTGGCCACCAAACATGAAAAAACCAGGGTCATTGATCAGCGCGCTGGCTGAACGTTTGCCCGTGGTCAAGGCCGCCAACGCCATGAAGGGTTTATAGGTAGAGCCGATGGGGTAGGTGCCACGCAGCGCCCGGTTGAGCAGGGGTTTGTCAATGGAGCCGTTGAGCAGCTGCCAATTCTCTTGGTCGATGCCCTCGACAAACAGGTTCGGGTCAAAGGTGGGCTTGCTGACAAAAGCCAGCACTTCGCCGGTTTTTGGATCCAGCGCCACCAAGGCACCGCGACGCTCACCATACATGTCTTCAATCAGCTTTTGCAGCTTGATGTCGATCGAGAGCTTGACCGTGTCGCCCCGTGTCGAGGGTTGGCTGCTCAAGCGGCGGGTGGCCCTACCACCGGCCGAAGTTTCCATGGCGTTGACCCCGGTGATGCCGTGCAACATGGGCTCGTAACTTTGCTCGATGCCCAGCTTGCCGATGTATTCGGTGCCGCGGTAGTTGGCCGGGTTATCTGACTCGTCCAGCACTTCCTTTTCAGCCGTATTGATGCGCCCGATGTAGCCAATCACGTGGCTGGCGAGTTCACCATAGGGGTAGCTGCGGAACAGCCGCGCCTTGATGTCCACGCCGGGAAAGCGGAAGCGCTGAGCCGCAAAGCGCGCCACTTCTACGTCGGTCAAGCGGTTGCGCAGGGGAATCGACTCAAAGTTCTTGCCCTCTTCAAGCAGTTTTTTAAACCGCCTGCGGTCGCGTGGCGTGATGTCCATGACTTGTGCCAGCTCGTTCACGGTGTGCTCCAGATCGTCCACCTTGGAAGGCGTGATCTCCAGGGTGTAGGCCGAATAATTGCTGGCCAGCACAATGCCGTTGCGGTCCAGAATCAACCCCCGGTTGGGTACGATAGGCACCACCGCTGTGCGGTTGTTTTCGGCCTGAGCCAGCAAGTCGGTGTGGCGGATCACCTGCAGGTAAAACAGGCGTGCGCCCAGCAACCCAAAGCAGACCAGCACCACCACGGTAGCCACCAGCACGCGCCGCCGAAAGCGCAACAAATCAAGCTCAACATTGCGAAATACGGTCATGTCAATCCGGTGTCTACAGCCACGCGTCTCAGCGTCACTTCACAGGGGGCGGTTGGCATCGGTGTCAGGCGGGCGTTTCTGCGGCCACAGCAACAACACACTGACCACCGGCCACAACAACGCTTCAATACAGGGTGCCCACAGCATCGACCAGCCCGGTGCGGCATCACCCGCCAACATGCGCACCACCAGGATAAACCCATGCAGCACCACAAAAATGGGCCACACCTGGGCGATTTGAGTGGGCACGCTAAACCACAGCACGCGCCGGTGGATGGTGATAGCCAGAAAACTGACACTGGCATAAGCCAGTGCATGCTGACCCAGCAACGCACTCTGGTGCACATCCATGAGCAAGCCCAGCACAAATGCAGCGCCAATGCTGACCCGCAGGGGCTGATGAATCGTCCAGAACACCAGCACCAGCGCCAGCAGGTCAGGCATCCAGGCCGCGCGACCCAGCAAGCCCATGTTGATCAGCATGTTCAGAGCCAGCGCAGCCACCAAGCTGCTCCAAATGAACAAGGGGCGCACCGGCAACAAGAGCTGCTGACCACGCGGCATGATCATGGCTTGATTCCTTTGGCGGTTTTGCTGGTTTTCATAGGGTTTTCTGGCCGGGCTGTTGCCTGGTCAAAAGCTGGATGCAGCACCAGCACATGCAGACTGCCATTCATTTTGGCCAAAGGCTGGCACTCAATGCGCGCAAACGCCGAGTCGACTTGGCGTTCAATCTTGAGCACCCGCGCCACTGGCAAACCAGGGGGATAAACCCCATCCACACCACTGGTGGTGAGCAGATCGCCAACCAGCATGTCAGTATTGGCATCCATGAAGCGCAGCTCCAACCTGCCGGTACGGGCACTGGATTCACCAAAGGCCAGGCCGCGTACCCCGGTGCGCACGTTAAGCACCGGAATGGCCTGGTTGCGGTCGGTCAGCAGCGTCACTTCACTGACCAGCGGATAAACCCGCGTGACCTGCCCCAGGATGCCAGTCTCATCAAGCACCGGTGCACCGGGCAGCACCGCTGCAAGAGAGCCTTTGTCAATAACCACTTTGCGGGTGAAGGGGTCGGCCGCGTCGTATAGCACCTGGGCGGCCAGAGCCGGCACATTGACGCGTTCACGCAAACCAAGCAGATCGCGCAAGCGGGCATTTTCAAACCCCAGTTGCTCGACTTGCAAGGCACGCTGGGACTGCAACCCCAGCTGGTACTGGGCAGCGGCCTGTTTGACCTGGGAGTCGCTGAGCGACTGAAAATGCTGGCTGGTGTTTTGTACCCACACCACCGGGCGCAGCATCAGCCATTGCAAGGGGTAGAGCACGCTTGACACCACACCGCGCAGCGGCTGGGTGACGCGAAAACGCACATCGGCCACCATCAACAGCACCGCCAGGGCACTGAAAACAATCAACTTGGAAAGCGCCGACGGACCTTGCCTGAAAAACGGTGGCGGGCTGCCGTTCAGCGTACCGAGAGGCATCGCTGCGTGACCCGCTTATTCGCTGGTGAAAATAGAACCCAGACGTTCCATCTGGTCCAGCGCCATGCCACAGCCACGCACCACACAGGTCAAAGGGTCTTCGGCCACCAGCACCGGCAAGCCGGTTTCTTCTGACAGCAAACGATCCAGGTCACGCAGCAGCGCACCGCCACCGGTGAGCATCATGCCGCGATCGGCAATGTCGGCACCCAATTCAGGCGGGGTTTGCTCCAAGGCATTTTTGACCGCAGAGACGATGTTGTTGATCGGGTCGGTGAGCGCCTCCAGAATTTCATTGCTGGAAATGGTGAAACTGCGCGGCACGCCTTCAGACAGGTTGCGACCACGCACTTCCATTTCACGCACCTCGCTGCCGGGGAAGGCCGAACCGATGTTCTTTTTGATGGCTTCGGCGGTGGGCTCACCAATCAGCATGCCATAGTTGCGGCGGATGTAGTTGATGATGGCTTCGTCAAACTTGTCGCCGCCCACACGCACGCTGCCTTTGTAGACCATGCCACCCAGCGAGATCACGCCAACCTCGGTGGTACCGCCACCAATGTCGACCACCATTGAGCCTGAGGCCTCTGACACCGGCAAACCGGCACCAATGGCCGCCGCCATGGGTTCTTCAATCAGGTACACGTCGCTGGCGCCTGCACCCAGGGCAGATTCGCGAATGGCACGGCGCTCCACCTGGGTGGAGCCACAGGGCACACAAATGATGATGCGCGGGCTGGGGCGGAAGATGCTGCGCGGGTGCACCATCTTGATGAACTGCTTGAGCATTTGCTCGGTGACGGTGAAGTCGGCAATGACGCCGTCTTTCATGGGGCGGATGGCTTCGATGTTGCCAGGCACTTTGCCCAGCATGGCCTTGGCTTCTTTACCCACCGCCTGGATGGTTTTTTTGCCTTGTGGGCCGCCTTCGTGGCGAATCGCCACCACCGAGGGTTCGTCCAGGACGATGCCCTTGTCGCGTACATAAATCAGGGTGTTGGCTGTGCCAAGGTCAATGGCGAGGTCAGTGGAGAAATACTGACGAAAGGTTCCAAACATGGATAAATCCTATTGGGCACACCAGGCAGTTCGTCCCGCATGTCGCCCGTTAACGTGGTCAAAAGGGTGTTTTATTGTTGAAAACAGCACTTTAGCGCGGCTCTTCTCAAAGGCAGGATAATACCCCATTGCCCCTGGGCAACGGCTTGAACCACTGCACTTTGGCCCTCATTTACACCCTGTTTCGATTGCCTATCCATGTCACTTTCAGCTTCTGATATCGACCGCCTGGCCCATTTGGCCCGTTTGGGCTTGTCACCCCAAGAGCGCGAACGTTTGCGCCCGCAGCTCAATGATTTTTTTGGCATTGTGGAAAAAATCCGCGCCGTGGACACCACCGGCATCACGCCGCTGGCGCATCCCACCGACATCCTGCATGAGGTGGCACTGCGCCTACGCGACGATGTGGCGAGCGAACCCAACCAGCGCGAAGCCAACCAGCGCAACGCCCCGGCACTTGAAGACGGCTTGTTCCTGGTTCCCCGGGTGATCGAATAATTGGTACGGACACTTAAATATCATGACGCAACTCTCTTCTGATCTGCACGATCTGACCGTGGCCCAACTGGCCAAGGCGCTGGCGACACGCCAGGTCTCGGCGCTGGAGACCGCACAGCATTTCCTGGCGCGTGGGCGTGCCCATAGCGAACTGGGTGCTTTTCTGGACACCCAGGAAGACGTGACGCTGGCGCAAGCCCGCGCGGCTGATGCCCGGCTGGCCAGCGGCACAGCTGGTGTGCTTGAAGGCGTGCCGGTGGCACACAAAGACATCTTTGTCACGCGCGGTTTCGCCTCGACGGCGGGTTCCAAAATGCTCAAGGGCTACCAATCGCCTTTTGATGCCACGGTGGTGGCCCGGCTAGGCGCTGGCGTGACAGGGGCGGCCTCTGGTGCTGGCATGGTGACCCTGGGCAAGCTCAATTGCGACGAGTTCGCCATGGGCTCGGCCAATGAAAATTCAGCCTATGGCCGAGTTAAAAACCCCTGGGATGGCACACGCACCCCGGGGGGCTCTTCGGGCGGCAGCGCCGCCGCCGTTGCTGCACGCCTGACACCCGCCGCCACCGGCACCGACACCGGTGGCTCGATTCGCCAACCGGCCTCGTTTTGCGGCGTGACCGGCATCAAGCCCACTTATGGTCGCGCCTCGCGCTACGGCATGGTGGCGTTTGCGTCCAGCCTGGACCAGGCCGGCCCCATGGCCCGCACGGCGCAAGACTGCGCCCTGTTGCTCAGCGCCATGTGTGGCCCTGATGCAGACCGCGACTCAACCTCGCTGGACGTGCCCAGCGAAGACTTCACCCATACCCTGAACGACGATCTGGTCGGCCTGCGCATTGGCATCCCAGCCGAGTTTTTTGGTGAAGGCCTGGCCCCGGACGTTCGCGCGGCAGTGGATGCGGCGCTCAAGGAATACGAAAAACTTGGAGCCAAGCTGGTGCCGATTTCGCTGCCTCGCACCGAGCTGTCGATACCGGTTTACTACATCATTGCGCCAGCCGAGGCCTCCAGCAACCTGAGCCGTTTTGACGGGGTCAAGTTTGGATTCCGGGCGGAGCATTACACCGACCTGAACGACATGTACCTGCAAACCCGTGCGCAGGGTTTTGGTGATGAGGTCAAACGCCGCATCATGATCGGCACTTATGTGCTCTCACACGGTTATTACGATGCCTATTACCTGCAGGCACAAAAAATCCGGCGCATGATTGCCGACGATTTCCAGCAAGCCTTCAAGCTGTGCGATGTGATCGCCGGGCCAGTGGCACCCACCGTGGCCTGGAAGCTGGGCGGGCACAGCGACCCGCTGGCCGACTACCTGGCAGACATCTTTACCCTGCCTGGCTCCCTGGCCGGCTTGCCCGGCATGAGCATGCCGGTAGGCTTTGGCGCAGAGCATATGCCAGTGGGCATGCAGCTCATAGGCAACTACCTGTCTGAAGCTCGCCTGCTTAACGTAGCGCACCGCTTTCAGCAAGCCACCGACTGGCACACCGCCAAGCCACAAGGAGTCTGATCATGAACGCAACTGTCCAAGCCAAAAAACCCGCTACCAAATCCTTGCTGGTGCAGGGTTATGAAGTCGTCATCGGCTTTGAGACCCACGCCCAGCTCTCGACCCAGTCCAAAATTTTCAGCCGTGCCTCAACTGCCTTTGGTGCCCAGCCCAATACCCAAGCCTGTGCCGTGGACTTGGCTCTGCCGGGCACACTGCCGGTGATGAACAAGGGGGCTGTTGAACGTGCGATTGAATTCGGACTGGCGGTGGGCTCACAGATTGCGCCGCGCAGCATTTTTGCCCGCAAGAATTACTTTTACCCTGACCTGCCCAAGGGCTACCAGATCAGCCAGTTCGAGATTCCGGTGGTGCAGGGCGGCGCGGTCGAGTTTTACCTGGAAACCGGTAAAGGCACCGAGGCGGTGCTGGAGAAAAAATCGGTGCGCCTGGTGCGCGCCCACCTGGAAGAAGATGCCGGCAAGTCACTGCACGAAGACTTCATTGGCCAGACGGGCATTGACCTGAACCGTGCCGGTACGCCGCTGCTGGAGATTGTCACCGAGCCCGACATGCGCTCCAGCGCCGAGGCGGTGGCTTATGCCAAAGAGTTGCACAAGATCGTCACCTGGATTGGCATTTGCGATGGCAACATGCAGGAAGGCAGCTTCCGCTGTGACGCCAATGTGTCGGTGCGCAAACCCGGAGCCGAGCTGGGCACACGGCGTGAGATCAAGAACCTCAACAGCTTCAAGTTCATGCAGCAGGCGATTGACTTTGAAATTCGCTGGCAGATTGACGAGCTTGAAGATGGCCGCGCCATTCAGCAGGCCACCGTGCTGTTCAACCCCGACACCGGTGAAACCCGCGCCATGCGCACCAAAGAAGATGCCGCCGATTACCGCTACTTTCCCGACCCGGATCTGCCCCCGCTGGTGGTTGCGCCGGAATGGGTGGAGCGTGTTCGCGCCGGCATGACCGAGTTGCCACGTGTCATGGCAGCACGTTTCTCGGCCACCTATGGCTTGTCTGATTATGATGCTGCAGCCCTTACACAAAGCCGGGATGTTGCTACATATTTTGAATCAGCTGCACAGGCCTGCGGCCAACCCAAGTTGGTGGGAAACTGGATCATGGGCGAGGTCTCAAAGCGTTTGAACGCCAGTGAATCAGACATCAGCGCTTGCCCGGTGTCGGCTCAGCAATTAGCACAATTGATTGGCCGGATTCAGGACGGCACCATCTCGAACAATGCCGCGCGTCAGGTGATGGATGTGTTGTGGGCCGAACCCGCCAGCACGGTCGATGCGATCATTGAAGCTAAAGGCCTCAAGCAGATGAACGACACCGGGGCACTGGAGGCCATCGTTGACAGCGTGCTGGCAGCCAACCCGAAAAACGTGGCGGAATACCGCGCCGGCAATGCCAAGGCGTTGAACGCGCTGGTCGGTCAAATCATGAAGGGTAGCCAGGGCAAGGCCAACCCGCAGCAAGTCCATGAATTGCTACTGAAAAAATTGGCGTAAATGACTCCCAAATTGCCCTCTGACGCAGCCAGGTCACCGGGTAGCAGGCGCAGCATTCATGCGCCACAAAGGACGTAAGCGCGCGAGTTCATCATCAAAACGGATGTTGATACGTGCGATTTCGGCATTTTTGTCTGCCATGAACCGGCCTTGCAGAGCCAATGCTTGCGATATCGCATCTAGCTGCTGACGCAATTTGGTGGGCGCCTTGCTGGGATCCTTGGCGTAAAAATCCATTTCGTTTTGCAGCTGGGTGCGTTCTTCCAACAATATCGTCGTCTGAGCCAGGGCATTTTGCTTGGCCAGCGTCACATGGCGCAAAGCCTCTTCCCTTTCCCTATGATGTGTGATTTCGTCAGGGTAACGTACCAGCAACGCGCGGTCGCGTTTTTTTTCTTCTTCCAGGCGTGCATTTTCTTTTTGCAAGGCCTTGTTTTGGGCATCGAGTTGTTCCCGCTCATGCGCCGTCAGAGTCGGACTGACCCGGTTTTTCAGCGTGCCACTGGGATTGAGGATTTTTTGTTCTCGGTCAATGCACTCGATGATCTTGCGGTCAGAGGTTAGTTTTCGACCCTTGGCGTCCACGCAGGTATAAATGTCCCGAGTAGGGTCAACAGATTGCGCCGCTACCCAGCCGGACACCATCACCAGTACCCCACCCACCACCCGGGCAATGCAGGTCAAGCGCGGTATCACTGGCACGGTGTTTCCTTGTTGATGCCATACCTTGCGCGGTAGGCCTGCATGCGCTGCTGTGCATCAGCAAGACCCGGCACAGGGTGCTGCGCCAGATACTGCAACAAGTCATCGAGCCGGGCAATGGCACACACTTGCAGTCCGAGTTGTTGTTGCACATACTGCACCGCGCTGTGGTTCACGTCTTGGCCAGCTTCGGTGGCTTTTTCTTGCCGGTCCAGCGCAATCACCACGGCGTGTGCCTTGGCGCCTGCGGCCTGTATCAATGCAATCGATTCACGGGCGGCGGTACCGGCAGACATCACATCGTCCACCACCAGCACCCGGCCTTTGAGTGGCGCTCCCACCAGGGTGCCACCCTCACCATGGTCTTTGGTTTCCTTGCGGTTGTAGGCAAACGGCACATTGCGGCCGAGCCGCGCCAGCTCAACCGCCACCGCAGCACCCAGGGGAATACCCTTGTAGGCGGGACCAAAAATCATGTCAAATTCAATGCCACTGGCAAGCAGGCGCTGCGCATAAAATTGCGCCAATCGACCCAGTTTGGAACCGTCATCAAACAAGCCGGCGTTAAAAAAATACGGGCTTAGGCGTCCGGCTTTGGTCTTGAATTCGCCAAAGCGAAGCACACCACAATCGACTGCAAACTGCACGAAATCTTGTGCCAGTACGTCCTGGCCTGAGGTCTGGTGGGTTTGCAGTTCACTACGCTCTGTCATGGGAAAAGTCCTTGTTCAAATTAACCAGCCTCAACCTCAATGGTATTCGCTCCGCCAGCAACAAAGGCCTGCAAGCCTGGGTGAGCCAAAACCCGGTCGATTGTATTTGTGTGCAGGAGGTCAAGGCTCAGGCCGAAGACATCAAGGGTCACTTTGAGCAATTGGCTGGATTGAACGGCTATTTTCATTTTGCACAGAAAAAGGGTTACTCGGGCGTAGGTGTTTACATCCGCCAGGAGCCTACCGATGTCCGGGTGGGGTTTGGTTCGCCAGAATTTGATGCTGAGGGGCGCTACGTTGAACTGCGTTTTGATGCAGGCCCAGTCAAGCGCTCCATTATCAGTTGCTACTTTCCCAGCGGCTCGTCGGGCGACGACAGGCAGCAGGCCAAGTTCCGGTTTCTGGCGTTGATTTATCTCCATTTGCAGCAACTCAAGACAGAACGCGAGTTCATTTTGTGTGGCGATGTCAACATTGCCCACCAAGCCATTGATTTGAAGAACTGGAAGAGCAATCAGAAAAATTCGGGCTTCTTACCTGAAGAACGCGCCTGGATGACCCGGCTGTTAAGTGACGGCGGGCTGGTGGACGTGTACCGGCAACTGCATCCGGATACGACGGACGAGGCCTACACCTGGTGGAGCAACCGGGGTCAAGCTTACGCCAAGAACGTGGGCTGGCGGCTGGATTACCACTTGGCAACACCAGCAATGGCAGCGACTGCACAGGCGGTATCAATTTACAAGGGTGAAAAGTTTTCGGATCATGCGCCGATTACAGTGCAATACCAGCTGTCGTTGTAGATCAGCTTATTTCTTTTTGAGCCCTGATCAAAACGCTACCGTGTAAGCGTATGACCCGGGTTTTAGCTCATCCTTGAACACAATCGCTGTTCGATAGGCATCCACCCTTCTGATTTCAGGCTGTGGGCTACCCGAACCGCTGGCCATGACCGCTTTGGGCAGGCCTTCGGCAGCGGCATGAACCACCATGAAGGTCAATCCTTTGACGCTACCAGGTGCTTTTACATCAAACTTCAATTGAGTCGCATCGCCTTTGGCGGATCGTTGGATGACCCGATCGCGTGCCCGCCACCAGGCCGCAATGTCGGCTCCCGATGCCGTCCATACCGCACCAGGAAACTGCTGGATTTTCTGGATATATCGCGGCATCAGCCGGGTCATCAAATCATCCGAGGCAAAATTTTGTGAATGAACCGACACCACGCCAAGCGCTCCGGCCTCATGCAGGTAGTCAAAGTCCAACATGATCAATTCGGCAGCTTTTTCTTCGCTCACGCGCAGGGCAAGGTAGTTCAGGTCATCCATTTGGGTGCGCGGCAGACCAATGATGGCCTCTTGCGTACTGAGTGCAGGTTCTGCTTCAGAGAAAAATGGCAAACGTCCCTCAGAGGATGAAGGACCGGTGACGTTGTGTTGCACACCCAGTTTTCGCAAAATCTTGTCGGTAATTTCATCTGATGATTCGGTAGGTGCACGAAAACCGGTCACTTTGGAGAACGCCAGCGTGCCCACAATGTCTTTCATTTCGGTGGCCATGATGTCCAAACGCTTGGCTTGCACCGCAGCGGTTTTACCTTTGTAGCCGACATGAATTTCACCGTGGTAGCCAATCTCATGCTTTTGGGACATTTGTTTAACAATGTCGCGGTACTGGCGTGCCACACTGGTTAGAGAATAAAAAGTGCCACGCAACTTGGCAGCGTCGAGCATGCTGGCAAAGTTGACTGCGTTGAAGTACTTGTCCTCGGTATCCATTTCCAACAATTGCGCCGACAAGTTGCCATTTGGCCAGGCCGCCTTGAAAAGGCTGGGTTCGTGCTTGAGCCAGGCCATCACTGAATTCAGCAATTTTGGAAAATCCATGTTCGGGTCGTATTCCCAACTCGACTCTGAAAAACCGAAGTACACGCGGCGTGAAGCACCTTTCTCAAGAAACGCAATCGCGCCATTGGAGTTCTTGGGCAAGGGTTGGCGGTTCCAATTGAAATAGCGCGCTGCCAGATACGGGGAGTCCACGCGAATTGACATCTCGGACACCTCGCCCAAAAAAAGTCGCTCTCCTGCGGGCATTGACCAGGTGAGCGGGCCATCCCCAAAGGTGTTAATGAACCGTTCGTTGTTATCCTCATTGTTTTGGGGCAACACCTTGCCGTTGACTTTGAGTTGAAAAATTTTTTCAATCAACCCATAGCCTACCCACTTACCCCGACCATCACGCACGCCTGTGCCCCATGTCATCAAGATGCTGCCGCCTGAATCCCCAAAAACTTCAATGGCCTTGCGTTCTTGCTCGTCCAGCAACGCCGCCGAGCCCAGGACCAGCACGCCTGGTTTTAAGCCGGCGAGCAAATTGGCTCGCGAAACCTCACGGTAGTCCATACCCAAAGGGCGCAAGTATTCACGCCAGTGTTGCTTGAGTCCGTCATAGCTTGTACCGTTGGCAGCGAAAAAAGTTGCCGTGATTGGGCTGGCATACAGGTATACCTCTTTGAGGGGGCTGGCCACTAAATTCAATGGAGTCACCAAAAACAGGCATGCCAAGGACAACCATGTCAGTCGCCGAAACAAATGGCTCAACCCCACGTAAAAATTTCGCATCATGTCTCAGAGTCCTTGAAAATTAACCTTAACGTGAAACAACGCCCACAGCCGACAAGAAAGGCGTGTCGTAGGGTCGACTTCAGTCGGCCATGGCGGGTTGAAAGCCGCCCTACGCAGGGCACGCATGTTTCATGCTTTGGGGTGTCCTTGTTGAACATGGACGTTAAAGCGAAACCCTGTTGGAATCCGGATTCCAAAGAGGATCAAGCAAACGCTCAGGAGCCTTTGGCAAGGGGGCAGCGTCTTCAGATCGTGGCTTGAAATCCTGATAACTGTCGACCCAATTAAAAGTCGCATCAGACTTCAAAATACCTACCGGAGCCACAAACACCGCCTCCCGGTTTAAATCTGTTTTAAAAGTAAGACGAACCGTATCGTGCATAAACCTGCGCACCGCGTCATAGGTTCGGTACATGGTCTGGATGGCGCTGCTTTCAGTGCGCAATATCAAGACAGAGGCAGATCCGATGACCAACAACATGGACATCAGCCCAACCAGCAGCCAGACTCGTGGAGAAAATGAATCTGTCAAGCGCGACAAAAATACATCAGAAACCATGGTGTTTACAAGCGTGACTTTCATTTATCAAGGGAGCGCAGGAGCAATACAGGCAATACTTCACATACATTTCGTTTTTTTAAAGAGATGTCCTGCAACTCGCTCAGTGTGTACTATATTAACTTTGCCTTTGCCTTTACATAAGCGTATAGAGTTGTGCGCTTGCACACTTCCCAATTTTCAGGATTTGCAATGAACAACAACAATTTGGAAAAATATTTCAGAAATCAACAGGTATCCCTTCAATGGCTTGCGGTGCTGCGCGCAATGGCCTTGGAGTTGTCGGCCTCGGCGAGCCCAGTAGAACTACGGCTTCTTTTTTCCAAAATTGGCACACGCTTTGCCAACGAAGTGCAAGAACAGTTCATGAATGTCAATACACTCGCTGAACTTGAGGAGGGCCTGAACGTTTTCTGGGCTCAAATCAATTGGGGCTGGGTTAATCTTACGGATGCTGGAGATTCCATTGGCATCACCCATCAAGCCGCTCCATTGGCAGAGGCTTTTGGTGATGAGTCTCTGAGCTGGTGCGTTGGCCTGCTTGAGGGCTTTTACCATAACATTTTCAGCGTGCTTGGTGCCAGCGCCGCCATGCAAGTGCGTGATACGGGCGAATCGGATGCCATGACGCTGCGCTTGCGTTTTGAACTTGCTGTGAACTAACCATTGCAAGGAACATCAGATGCCCAGTTCCATGAACGAATTCACTTCTTTATTCAGGTCAATCGCACCAGATGATGCTGCCTTTCAGGCCGCCAATGCAACCGCCGCGAGCGAAGCTGCGCAACGCTGGCCATTGTTTAAAGCCCTTGCGCCCGAAAAATCCAACACCACGCCCGCGCTTTCCGATCAAGATCGCGCCTGCTGGGTGAGCCAACAGAAAACTGGTGTGAGCGTACGCAAGCCTGCTCTGTCTTTGCCAACAGAAACCATGGATCTGGCATTAAGCCTGAAGCGCATGACTGGTACTCGCCACGATTCAAATTCAAATTCAAATTCAGATTCAAATTCAAATTCAGATTCAAAGCCGATATCTGCAAAAGTCAGCACGCCGATCTACAGCACCCCTGCGCAGTTGCCAAATCGAACAGCCCACGCCACAGAGACCGAGCCGTCTCCCCCTCTCCCTCGTCAACACGCAAATCCCATTGCTGCAGGTACAGAAGACACCAGTGAAAAAGTGAGCGGGAGCCTGTTTGCAGGCAACGGTCTTCGTTCACATGCCAACCGAACGACAACATCGCAACCAGTGACCGATACAGATTCACTTCGTCAGTTATTTAATCGGCTTGAAGGCAAATCAAATCTGGTCGTCAAGCCTGCAAGCAAAATCTCCTCTATCTTTAGTCGACTGGGCAAACGATGAGCATCATTGGCATTGTTTCGATGAAAGGTGGCGTCGGCAAGACGTCAACCACAGCCAATCTTGCAGCAGCATTGGCGGCAAAGTTGGGCGAACATCGCGTCGCCGCACTGGATCTAGACCCTCAAAATGCCTTGCATTGGCATTTTGGATTAGACAATTGGCAGACATCCGGCATTTCCCAAAGAGCCCTCAACTTAGGGGATTGGACGAACGCGGCTATCTCAACGCCATTCAATGTGGTCTGCCTACCCTATGGCGACGCGACAGAAACAGAGCGGGAAACTTTTGAGTTGTTGCTGGCAGAACAACCAGATTGGATTGGTTCACAAATCAAGCGTGCAAAACTTGACCACGATGCAGTGGTGCTGATTGACACGCCGCCGGGTCCCAGTGTTTACCTTCATCAAGTATTTGCTTGCGCCGACCTTGTTCTAATGGTGCTGCTACCGGATGCCGGCTCTTACGCCACCATTCCTGCCATGGAGTCGTGGCTGGAACAGGGGCAATGTGGCAACCCACTTGCGCTCGTTTATTACGTACTCAATCAAACCGACCAAGGCGAGCCCTTAAATCGCGATGCCGCCCAATGGCTGCAACAACGTCTGGGCAAGCGCATGGCTCCGATCGCGATTCATGCCGACGAAGCAGTCAGCGAAGCACTTGCATTTCAGCAACCGGTACTGGCTTATGCCCCTTATGGACAAGCCAGCCATGACTTTGCACAACTTGCGCTATGGGTCATCAATACATTGAACCAGTAAGTCCGCGCTTGCTGCTTTCACTTTGGCGTGAACGCTGGGGGAAAACGAGGGTCGCCAGTTCCGCACTGCCTTATTTGCGCGGCAAGGTCAACCATTGGTCGAACCGGTTGACCCATGCCAGGATTTGGTCTGTTCCAGGGAGCAACGTCCTGGTTGCGGCCATCTGCCTATTGTTTTTTGGTTTGCTGCTGCAGGTTCGGATGTCACCGCTAGGCCAGTTTGGTTTTTCCATTTTTTTACTCGCTGTTGCGCTTTATATCAGGCGATTTTCTGGAACTTTTTTCACACTGATGCTTGCTGCCATGGCTTGTATGGTCAGCTTGAGGTATCTCAATTGGCGCTTTAGTGCCACGCTCGATACCCGTTCCACTGCAGATTTTTTATTGAGCCTTGGTTTTTTCGTAGCAGAGTTGTATCTTTTTTTACTGACTGGAATGCATGTCCTGAAGGGCATCTGGCCTCTCACTTTGCCGCAACAACCCATGCCCCAGGACACGCATGAATGGCCCAGCGTGGATGTTTTTATTGTGGCTTCCAATTCATCTATCGAAATAGCCAATGACACCATCTTGGCTTCCCTGGCGATGTCTTGGCCGAAAAAAAAAATGATTGTCTATGTTTTGGATGCATACCCGCGCGCAGACCTCCAGTCACTGTGCAGCAGCTCAGAGGTTCATTATTTTGCGTCTGAGCAACCAGGGCAAGACCGATTCGAAAGTGTCAACCAGGCCTTGAACCAAAGCACTGGCGATTTCATTCTGGTGCTGGATGGTGATCAACGGCCACAGGCAAAGCTTTTAAAACAAACCATGGGCTGGCTGGTGCGCCATCAATCATTGGGCATGGTTGAAACACCTGATCATTTTTTGGCTCCTGGACTCGATGAACACAACCGGATGCTGTTCAATGAATCCCGAGATCGTCTGTCTTTTTCTATTACGCGCCGCTCCATGCTGATTGCAGCAGGAGGTTTTTCAAGTAATCCCGTCACCAAGCAACGCCATACCGCGCTACATTTACAAGCCCTCGGCTTTGGCTGCGCTTACGTCGGCTGGCGCGCAGGTGCGTTGCCACCACAAAACCCTGATGCTGACACTGAAATGTTTTGTGTTAATCAGCCATTCAACAGCATCATCTTGCGTTGGCAAAAATACCTGAATGATTTGGTTGCCGCCATGCAGTTTTACTATCCGTGCGTTCGTCTTGTTTTTATGACTGCACCAGTAGCTTACTTGCTCACTGGCCTTCACATCATCAACACCGCTTCCGATCTTTGGGCACTTTATGCGCTGCCTCACGTGCTACTTGGATACATCGCGCTGGCCAGGCTGAACACGGGGAGCAGATGGGGTCTTTTTTCTGAAATTCGGGAAACCATGCTTGCCTGGTATCTTTTACTGCCCACCACCCTGACATTCATTCGTACCAAGGTGCATCAATTTTGGAGCGTGCCCAGCCAAACCCCAAGTAATTCAGTCAAGCCATCCGACAGGATACTGGCCATAACCTACGGCTTGATCGGTTGGCTCAACCTGAGTGGGCTCGTAGTAGGCAGCTGGTTCTGGTTCAATTCAAATGAAATCCCCAACGACCTCACATCACTCTACCTTTTGTGGTCGGCCTTCAACCTGATGCGCTTGGCAGCAATGCTTTGTGTGACCGAAGAAGCCAGCGCCATTCAAAAATATCAGCGAGCATGCCAGGAATTACCGGTGATGGTCAAACTTCCTTACGGACGTTCACTTTCTTGCCTGACACAAAACTTTCCAAACACACAACTTAGCATTCAATTACCAACTGGACTTGCTTTGCCGCTTGAATCGTTTGTTCAAATTTCAATATTTCATCGTCGGCAAGAATCTTCTTTTCCTGCCCAAATCGTCTCATTGCATGAACAGACGCTGCAGGTGCGTATTGATGCCTCAGCCCAAACTGACTACAACGCCCTTGCAGTTGCCGTGTTCTCTCGCGGCCTTGATTGGCCCAAGTGGTTACCAGGTCGACATGCTGATCAACCGTGGCCGCGCTGGTTAAGTCAAAGCCTTGCCGACATGCGTGTTTTTTTAGCGGGCAAAGCCGCTCGTTTTCGCAATTTGATTCAAAAATGGAAGAAAAAATGACCAATTCCCAACCATCAAGTTTCAGACTGAAACCTGTGCAATGCTTGGCATCGGCTCTTTTTGTTGTGGCCATGATTTTCGGTATGGCCAGTGGTGAGTCCAAATCACTCCCGTCAAAAGCTACAAAAAATCTGCCCAAGGAAGAAGTGCTTGTCCCAAGCGGAAAAACCGAAGCTGCTGCATCTCAACGCGTTGTGTCCCTGACCTTCAAACAAATGGGAGCCTGGTCAGCGATTAAATTGAGAGGTGTCAGTGGCTCTCAAACTTTGGCGTTCCCTATCCGTGCCGATGAGATAGTGGTGGCTGCGAAATTGCGCCTTGCGTACGATTATTCACCCAGTTTGATCCCAGAGCTAAGCCACCTGAAAATTGCGCTTAATGACCGGATTGCCATGATTGAGGCGCTGCCAAAAGACAAAGAATTGGGCAACTCGCGTGAGATTCGCCTTGACCCTCGCATGTTTAACGACATGAATTTTTTAACCTTTACCTTGATCGGCCATTACACACGGCAGTGCGAGGATCCCACGCACTCTTCGTTATGGCTTACTTTGAGCGATCTGGGCCGGCTTGAGCTGACACTGGCTCGCATTCCTACCACGCCCGATCTGAAAACATTACCGTCACCCTTCCTGGACAAGCGGGAAACAGGCTCCTTGCGCTTACCTTTTGTGTTTGCATCTGCACCTTCGTTAGGCACACTTCGAGCTGCAGGTATTGTTTCGTCGTGGTTTGGTTTGCAGGCTGGCGCACGTGGGGCGCAATTCCCGGTCTTACTAAACGCGTTGCCTGAAGGTAATGCGGTGGTGTTTTTGCAGGCTGGTGAAAGCGTCTTTGACATAAAAGCCACCTCAGCTGCGACGGTATCGATCCAGCCACACCCCAACAACTCTTTGGCCAGGTTACTGGTCATCACTGGCGGCACCGATGATGAACTGATGCGCGCCGCTCGTGCTGTTGCTTTGATAAGCCCAACGTTGTCGGGTCAACAAGTCACAGTCACCAAGGAAACCGAGGCAGCACCTCGCCAACCTTATGATGCACCCGCCTGGATTCCAACAGATCGCCCAGTACGCTTTGGTGAGCTGGCACGCCCTGAAGAGTTACGCGTGCAAGGTTATTACCCGGATGTCATTCGACTCAATTACCGTGTCTCACCCGATTTGTTCACCTGGCGCACGCCCGGTACACCCATCAAGCTGAAATACCGGGCAACACGCTTGCCAAACCAACACAATTCAAGTCTGAATATCAGTCTGAACAATCATTTTTTGCAAGCTCTGGCGCTCAATGAACCAAGTAAACCCGGTAACCCTCTGGAGCCTTCTAGTTCAAGCACTCAAAACGTCACACCCAACCAAGAGCTGCTCCACATAGCACCCTATGCTCTTAATGGTCGTGATCAACTTCAGATGGCCTATTACTTTGACATCCTGAAACAGGGTGACTGCCAAGATTTGCCACCCGACAACCTGCAAGCTGCCATTGATGCCGAATCAACCATTGATTTCAGCGGTTTCCCACATTACACAGCGCTCCCAAATCTGGCTTATTTTGCCAACATCGGATTCCCGTTTACCCGTATGGCCGACCTCTCGGAAACTGCTGTGGTTTTACCTGAGAGCCCCAACCTTGATGAAATGGGACTTTATTTGACTCTTATGGGACGCATGGGAGAGGCCACTGGCTTTCCCGCGTTAAAACACGCTGTAGTTTCCTCTCTTGACGTTGACAAAATGGCATCGCGCGATTTACTGGTGATTGGTTCTGCTAAAAACCAGGCACTGATGAACAAATGGGCTGATTACTTGCCCATGGTCAAAATTAATGGTGAACGCAAAGTCAGAGAACCCGACGCGATCTGGCGGCCAACATACCGCTGGGAGCAACATGATATTCAGACCACACCGCTACCCAAGAGCACGCTGAACATCAGCGATGTGGGAGATTTGACGGCACTCATGGCGTTTGAATCCCCTTTGCAAGCTGGACGCAGCGTGGTGTTCTTGTATGCCGACAAGCCCGTTGGGTTGCGCAAAATTTCTGACTTGCTGACCGACACCGAACGTGTAGCTTCCGTTCATGGTGATTTTGCTGTCATTGACGACAAAAGCGTCAACCATGCAAAAGTGAGTGCCACTTATTACTTTGGCTCACTGCCATGGTTGAGCAAAGTGTCCTGGTTTTTTTCAGACCAGCCACTTTTATTTGCACTGCTGGGTTTGTTGATTAGCATCCTGTTGGCTACCGTTGCGTACCGCCCACTACGACGCGTGATCGATCGACGTTTCAACAAAACAGCCTAAAGTAACCATGTTGAGCATGAAGGCGAATGCGTATTTTTTAACATTTTTTGTTATGTTATCCGTGCCTGCTTGGTCTGCTGATGACTTGATGATGAGCTATATGGTGGATCAGGCTCATGAATGGGAACAAAAGGATCGTGCCGATATGGCTCTTGATCTCTGGCGCAAAATTTTGCGTCATGACCCTAACCATCAGGAAGCATTGATGAAACTTGGGCTTTCCAAAAGGCAAGGCGCAAGTGTCCAGAAATCGGAGCTTCCTTTTAAACCTGCTGCGCCGGCGACCCCCAAGGCAAACGCCGCTATTCGCCTGCCAATCAAACCCAAATTACCAACCGTGCCCGTTAATGTGGTGAGTTCACCTGTGCTTATTACCCCCAAAGTAATAACCCCACCGCCATCAAACCAAGTCACGCCACCAGAGGAAACCACTGTCAAAAACCAAGCCGTTCCTCCAACGCCGCATCCTTCCGGTGTGATGCCAGCACAACCCGCTGACCAGCACGATGAAAAAGTTGGTATTCATCACAAAATGGAGCGACTTAAATTAAAGCTATCTGACTCGCTCATTCTGTCTTCACCACAGCACAGCCGCTGAACACTTTCAATCAACTGTATGCAAGTTATCGCATTTATCTCTGGCAAAGGTGGCGTTGGCAAGTCCACACTTGCAGCCAACATTGCCGTGGCACTAGCTCAACGTCAAAAAAAAGTACTCTTGATTGACCTGGATCCACAAAATTCACAGAGGTTACACCTGGGACTTGAACCAGACGAAATTGCTGGGCTGGTGCGCGAAGGCATCACGTCCTCAGCCATTTTTGAAAGCCCCTTTGGGGTTGGGTTCATTCCATTTGGTCGTGTTTCCGAGACTGAATTGGAAGAATTTGAAGCCCAACTAAAACAGCACCCCAATTGGGTTGCTGAAGGCATTGAATCTTTGTCTGATAGTCGTTTTGATTTTGTCATCCTGGATACGCCACCAGGACCCGGTGTTTTTTTGAAACAGGCGCTTCAAATTGCTCAACGAGCGTTGGTTGTACTGTTGGCTGACGCAGCTTCATTTGCTACCGTGGAAAAAATCAAGACTTTGGTCGAAGATTACACCTCGGGTCGCACAGAGTTCATTGGTTTGAACTTTCTGATCAATCAAATGCCTACCAGCAGCAAACTTGGGCATCAGGTTCGTTTGGCTCTGTGTGCAAGCCAGCCCAAACAAGTGATCCCTGTGTCCATTCACAAGGATCCACGGGTCGCGCATGCTCTGGCGTTTGAACGCCCGGTACTCCAATACGACCCAAGCTGTAAAGCCAGTCTGGATATCCAATATGTGACTGACTGGCTACTGGACTGTACCGAGCCATGAGACTGCGAGGTGCATGGCATATGTTGCTGATAGCCCTGCTATGCGTTCAGGTCAGTGCCCTGGCAGAAACCCCCAAAGCATGGGGATATCTGGGCTGGTGGTTACCAGAGAGTTGGCGTTCTGTTCCTTTGGAAAAGTTTGATCGATTGCAGTTTTTTGAACTTCAGGTTGCGGCTGATGGTTCTGTTGAGCCACGTCATGGATGGCCCGATGAATGGCCTGAATTGCGCCAAGCCATCAGGGAAAGCGGGACACCACTAGATTTGACGCTGACTTTACTGGACAGCCCTACGTTTGAGAAATTGTTTGCATCTGATGCATCTGCACAATACCTGCTTGAACAATGCATGTCGTTGGTTGCACATGAAGATGTCGCTGGCTTACAGCTTGATTTTGAAGTTTACACAGTGGTCGAAATGACCACGCTGGCTCGTTACCAAAAGTTTGTGCGGACGCTTGCTCAGCAACTGCATCAACAGCAGCCAGTAAAAAACTTGTCGATTTTTTTCCCGTTGGGGGGCAAAAGTGTCCTCTACGATGCTGTCACTTTGACCGATGTGGATCAAGTCGTATTGCAAGGTTATGACGCACACTGGACTGGTAGTAAAACCGCAGGCCCCGTAGCGCCATTGTCCGGAAAGGATGCTCTGACTTGGGAAAAAGCTGTTGCAGAGGCTTTGAAACTGGGTGTCCCGAAATCACGCCTGATATTGGGTTTCCCATTGTTCGGTTATGAGTGGCGCGTCTTACGACATGCACCCCGTAGTTCAACGCTGGGCAAGGGAGCCAGCACCACGTTTGCACCTGTAGAGCATCTTCTTTTGCCTGACATCCCGGTCAACGTGCGAGACCGTGTCAAGCAGTATGGTGCCTCGCATGATGCCGTAAGCGGCTCATCGTCGTACAGATTCAAACTCTCCAATGGTCGTTATGTTGAAGGCTGGTTTGAAGACTGGTGGGCGCTGGAGCGCAAGACCGATTATTTGATTGACCAACAACTTGGTGGCATCGCATTTTTCTTGCTCGGTTACGATCAAGGTGAACTGACTGACCATTTTTTCCGTCAACGCGCGCGACAAGATCAATCCATGCGAATCAATTCAATTCTTGACGATACAGGCATTCTGAATTAAATATGGTATTTAGCTCAAACATCTTCCTTTTTGCGTTTCTTCCAATTTTCCTGGTCTGTTATTACCTGACCCCATGGCGTGCGAAGTCTCTGCTGATTTTGCTGTTCAGTTATTTTTTTTATGCGTGGTGGCGTCCGGATTTTTTAGTCCTGCTGGTCGGAGTGACCCTGATCAGCTACGCGTTTGCGCTGGCAATTGGCGCATCTGTTCATGAACTACACAGATACCATTTGCTGTCAGCGGGTGTGACCGCTAATTTACTTGCATTGGCTTATTTCAAGTATGCCAATTTTGGTGTCGACAGCTTCAATACCGCATTGCTCGCGTTGGGGTTTCAACCAGTTCCTTTCGCCCATGTCCTGCTCCCCATCGGACTGTCGTTTTACATCTTTCATGCCATCAGCTACCTGGTTGACATTTACCGGCGCGAGGCCTTGCCAGCGCGTAACCTCATCGATTTTGCTGCCTTTATTGCCTTGTTTCCGCATTTGGTCGCTGGCCCGGTGTTGCGCTACCACCTGTTGGCCGAACAGTTCAGATGCCGGGTTCATTCCGTTGACCGTTTTACCCGTGGTTGTTTTGTGTTCATGGTGGGTTTTTGTAAAAAGGTACTCATTGCTGACTCCGTTGCTCCTTTGGTCGATGCCACTTTCGGTGCTTCTGTACCGACACTGGCTGATGCCTGGTTGGGTGCAGCGGCCTACACCATCCAGTTGTTTTTTGATTTCAGTGGTTACACCGACATGGCTATTGGCCTGGCATTGATGATCGGTTTTGTCTTTCCTGAAAATTTCAATGACCCGTACGTGTCACGTTCAATCACCGAGTTTTGGAAACGTTGGCACATGTCTTTGTCCAATTGGTTACGTGAATATCTTTATATTTCTCTGGGTGGCAACCGCAAAGGGGTTCTTCGTACCTACATCAATTTGTTTTTGACCATGCTGTTGGGTGGGCTTTGGCACGGTGCCAACTGGACCTTCGTTCTGTGGGGAGCCTGGCACGGTGGCATTCTGGTACTTGAGCGCTATTGGGAACAGCGATGGGGTAAATCGGTGTTACCCGGCTGGTTGCGCGTCATTAAAACCATGTTGCTGGTCATGATTGGCTGGGTCATTTTCCGAGCCACCGATAGCTCCGGCGCTGCCCGCATGTTCGTCGGCATGATGGGGTACAACGGCATCGAATTAAGCCCTGCTGTAGCCTGGCAAGTCACCCCAGACCGTTTGCTGGTGCTGGGCTTGGGCATTGCCCTGGTTTACGCCATGCCTTGGCTGAAAAGACAGGAGAATGTTTTTTTGCGTTACCTGATCATTCCATTTTTTCTCTGGGCGGTAGCCACGCTGTCGTCCCAGTCTTTTACTCCTTTTCTGTATTTCCAGTTTTAAACTGCCCAACAAGCACGAATGATGAAACTTGAAAAATCAACCTTGATATGCGCACCGTTCTTTGGTGTTTTTATGGCGGTGATGAGTGTCGGAATTTGGCAAATGATCGCCGCCGCACAGCACCCCGATGGACTTGCTTTCCCTTCCACCTGGGCGGATTTTCGCGCCGGACGCATGACCGGTGGACTAGAAAAACAATTGGATCAAAAACTTCCAATTCGCTCCACACTGATTGCTGCTGCCAACAGCACCCGCTACCTGTTGACAGGCGGTGCAGGCGACCAAGTCCGGGTCGGTAAAAACGATTTTCTTTTTTTGACCGATGAACTCAAGTACGAACCTGATGGTGAAGCAAACCTTTCAGCCCGAGCGCAACTTCTGGGTGCCGCTGCTCGTGCTTTAAAGAACCAGCAGGTGCAATTGGTCGTAGCACTCGTACCAGACAAGGCGCGTGTGTATGCACAATTTCTGAAAAATGGGCACTACCCAAGCTATAACGAATCACGCTATTCATCCGCTATCGCGGCACTAAATCAACAAGAGGTGGTCGCAGTCGACTTATTTGAACCCCTGGCACAGGCAGCCCAACACCACGACGTTTATTACCTTACTGACACCCATTGGAATCAGACCGGAGCACGAATTGCAGCTGAACGCATCGCGCGTCAAGTCAAAGCACTAGCGCTCGGGCTGAAAGCTACCGGGTTCAAGACGGAACCCAGCGGACTAGAGTCAGAACGCGCTGGCGACCTGATCCATTTGATGGGTCTGGACGACATGCCAAATCGCTTGCGGCCTAAACCGGATCGGGAGACACCTCTAACCACCTCACAAGCCGAAGCCGACACAGCAGCCGATTTGTTTGGCGACGCTACCGTCGCAGTGACTCTGACCGGTACATCGTATTCGATGCGTGGGAATTTTCATGGATTTTTACAACAAGCCCTGATGACCAAAGTACTCAATACCGCCAAAGACGGCGGCGGCTTGCTGGATGCCACCACCGCCTATCTAAATAATGACGCTTTCAAACAAAACAAACCTAAGCTCATCGTTTGGGAAATACCAGAAAGGTTTTTATACGACAAACTGGATAAGGAGCCGACTTGGTTAGACAGCGTTGGTTTACTTCACTGATCAATCAGCCGCGCTTTCACGTGCGCCATACTGGGCATATGAACTATTTCAACAGCTCTGCCGGTTGACGGCAAACCTGCAGGTTTTGCAGTGCAAATCCATTGCTTTTTCCAGGAAAAATTCGCACTTTGCTGAACCCCTTGGTGGCGGAAGGAACCGTCACCTTAAAAACATGCGAAGCATCGTCCCCAGCGACTGGGTACACCAGCTGACGTGAGGCCACACCTGCACCTGAGCCTTCCAGTGTGACCAGCTTGGGGCCGTCCAAAGTTAGGCGCGCCGACAGGTAGTCGAGTTTTTCAAGCGGTTTGTCAAAACTGATTTCAACAAAATCTCCATCAACCGTTGGTCCTGCGACCAGATCGTTGCCTTTTAACTGCCCTGATTTTGAGCCCAGTCCAGTAGCTACTACACGCGCTTGTGGCTCGGCAATTTCACACTTGGCCTGTACCAATGCCGAAACCCGCAGCAGCCACTCGGTGTTGTTCGTCACATAACGGGCATCCCGAAATTTGTAGTCCGGAGGAGCTTTCATGTCGCGCTCAGGCAGTTCCCAAAGCAGAATTTCAGGCGCTTTGGTCTGAAACGAGTCATCGCGCAGATAACTTTCCATTCCGACCCACGACCCACGGTCAGCGCCCACCGACACGCCCAACACATCACGCTGCAACACGTAGCGCAGGGCATCAGGAAACCCAGTCCATTCGTGTGAATAACTGCTGCCCACCAAAGTAATTCCAACGGGGAGTCGGTTGCCAAGCAGATCCTCTTTAGGCGGCTGGGCACGGCTGATGTTGACTGGTGTCACCATTTCTGCAGCAAAATTGGGAGACCCTGTAGGCAGTTGCTCAGCCAAGTCGCGTCCCTTAGACGGGCGCTTGCGTTTACCGTAAATAATGTTGAATTTTTCGACAGGTAGGGCGTTCAGAGTCTTCTTTAATTCAGAGTTGGCATCGATGCTGGATTTAATGGTTTCAGCCGCCAACATGGCTCCAGCAGAAGCCCAATGCGAGTCAAGCCGGAAGAAAAAAGGTGCGTCGCTGTTGCGCGACTGACTGGCCAAAAATACGGTGTTGAGGTCGGCCAGGTGAACTTGGGCGGATGCAAGCACACCACTCATGCGGGCATAGCTTCCAATCATGTATTCACTGAGTTTGATCGAGTCCGGCAAATGCTCGGAATAAACCCGCATTTTCAAGGGCACCAAGGTCACTACCAGGTTGATGCCATTGGCACGAAGCTGCCGGTTGAACTTGGCAATTAAATCCAGGGAGGTGTTTTCCAAATTGGAATAACTTGGGTCAGTCATCTCATACTGATAAAACAACCAATCATTCTTGCCGATGATGGTTGTTCCCTGCTGGGCCCAGAGCGAATGGCAAGTCAAAGCACTGGCCATGACAAAATAAACACTTATCTTGTTCATATAAATACCAGTAAATGCAATCTCTTAATGCAGCAGGTCAGTTATTCGCGCAAGCCAATCATTGTTGTCACTTATATAGCGAGCATCCCGAAATTTATAGTTTGGTGGTGAACGGAATTCACGTTCCGGGATTTCCCAAATGATTAATTTTGGTTTATTGGTTTTGAATGCATCATCCTTCAAATAAGCCTCCATTCCAACCCAGGGCCCTTGGTCAACTGGGATTGAAATATCCAGCAAATTCCGTTGCAAGGTATAGCGCAAGCCATCTGGATAACCCGTATTTTTGTTGGTGTAGCTGCTGCCGATCACCGTAATAGCCACTTTATCGCCCTCACTGAGCAAACCCGCCTGCGATTTGGATTCCTTCACCACCTTGTATAACATGGTCTGTTCAGGTTTAAAAACAGGTGCACCGGCTGGCAACTGCTTGACCAAATCCCTGGCTCGACTCATGACTTTTTTGTTGCCCCAAGTCAATGCAAATTTTTCTTCAGGTACAGCTTGCAAAGCTGTGGCCAATACAGGCGTGTTATCAATTTCTTTCTTGATGGTTTCGGCTGCTAACAGCGCGCCAGTGGCTGCCCAGTGGGTATCTTGATGCAGAAACAAGGGTGTGTCACTGTCACGCTTTGGACTGTTCAAAAACACCTGATTCAAGTTGACAACATGAACACCGCTTTCACGCATGGTTTTATAAATTTCTTCGTATTTTCCATCGGTATAAGCATCCAATGGTTTGTTGTCGGGCAACTTGTCGCTATAAATTCTGATTTTTGAAGGCACGATCACCAAGGCCAAGGCAATGCCGCTACGCTCAAAAAGTTTGCTCGTTTTTTCCAACAATCCAATGGTGACATTGGTATCTGTGGCATCGGCTGGAGTGGCAAATTCATATTTTGTGAACAGCCAACCGTCTTTACCAATCACCACATAAGGGGAATCTTGGGCTTGTACAACAGGTGAAGAAAATGTAACTGCCAACATCATGCCAGCCACTATTTTGTTAAGTGTTAATTTGATCATGGTTTAATTAATAAAGTTAAGTTTTGTGAATTTAACAGTTGCTATCTTTGACATCTAAAATCCGTTATTTTCCGGTATATCTTTCAATTTTATTTTGGTAAGTATAAGCTCTCAGTTTGCCACCTGATCCAGACAACAAAACAATGCTATAGGTTCCGCCTTGTGTCATGGACAACTGCGTATGAGCCAACGCTTTTTTGTCAGTTGACTTGGTGGCAAGCAACTCAATGCTGATGGGATTCACCTGGATATTGGTGGATTGTCCAAACTGAACCGCAGAAAAAACTTTGGTTTTGCCATCTGCACTCAGGACATCCAGCGCACCAGCCTTGGTATCCAGGTGATACACCGCAATAAGGGCTTTGAGTTTGTTGGAGTTAGCCTTGTCTTCAAAAATATGAGGCTTGGCATCGGCTTGCAAAGAGGTGTATGCCACCGTCAAGGCGCGGCCACGAACCACCTCAAGAGGAGTTGAAAAGTAGGGCTTGGGTTTGCCTGCAGCCTGAATTGTCAGGCTATGCTGTCCAGCAGGCAGTACGAGGTAATCACTGGGCACTCCAGGCGGGAGTTGCTTCACACGCATTTTCCCGTCCACTAGCACATCAACAGCCGCACCTTGAGCCGCAATCAAAATACGAACATAGGCCGAATCTAGCGGCGGCTCCGGGTCATAAAGCAAACCCGTGGGCTGCGCGTTCACTATAAAACTCGTCGTGGCACAGGCATAAATAAACAACAATTGGCGACTTATTTTTTGCAATGAATCTAGCAGCTTCATGATTAAGTGATGACCTTTGTATTTGTAACAGTTCGATAAAAAAGCCACTCGCATTTATCCCAAACAATCCATCAGGGCATGAATGCATGACGCGGTGAGTTGTGAGGCAGTCTGACTGGCCGAGAGGCGTTCATAGCCGTAGCTATGGACGACGAACGGACGGGCAAAATGGCCGCAAATCACGCCGCCAGGCGGCATGCAGGCACGAAGTGCCGCCTAATGGATTGTTTGGGTTTATACCTTAATTTGCATGACGCTCAAAATCCAACTGCCACTGATATCGCCCAGGCCTCAAGCCGTCCAGCAAAACCGCGGCACGCCAAGTATCCACTTCCACCACCTTGGGCATGGGCAAAGCAGAGTCCAAAGCTTTCAACTTCAGAGCACTATCTGCTTGCGGTAAATTGACCCAGACGGCCATAGACTTGGTTACAGGTTTGCTGCCGTTAACAGTGACGGTCAGCATCGGTTGGCCGTGTGTCGCCTCTAGATCAACCTGCACCTGTTCGCGATCCCGCCACCATTGCGTGACATGGGTCGCGGTAATGATCCAATCTTTGTCCTTTCGCGCTTTTAGATAACTGAACACTTCGCCAAGCTGCTCAGGTGTCAATAAACTTTGGTTGGGTAACCTCACCACCGACAAAGCGGCCATGCGTTCAGACAAAGCCAGTGCGCCCAGAAACATTTTCATCGCGTCGTCTGGATCATTTTCTTCCATGAGGTCATCAGGACCACTCTGTGTTCTGGGCAAAATCAGCGTTGATTTTGTAGATGCATCTGACACAGATTTGCTACCTGCCCCAAACCATGCAGGTAGCCGTGTATCAGTGGCATCCATAAAGGCCACGTAATAACCAAACGCACCATCGACAAGTAATTTTTCTGTGGTTTTGTCATACGACTCCATAGGAGCATGAAATCCAGCATCAACGGCAAGTTCTACGCCAGCGTTTTGAAGCGTCTTTCGCATGGTATCCAGACGCTTGGACTGCACCTTGGTCGATTGGTCTCTGAATCCGATAAAACTATCGCCCATGTAAGCAATCTCGTGACCACGATCTTGCATTTTTTTCAAAATTGCAGCGCTCTTTTCTGCAGCGTCGCTCAACACAAAATAAGTTCCACGCCCTCCTGTTTCTTCAAGCTGCTTCGTCACCGCCAAATCGCTTTCAAGCATGACTTCAGCGGCATCAATGGCCATCACCAGTGCACTTGAATAGGGATACGGCCATGCAGCAAGGTATGCATCCGGCTGACGCAACAACCACATCAGGGCGTTGTGCGCAACAGCCTCTAACTGCTGAGGATCGGCCGACAACAACAGGCGCTCGGGATAACCCAGTACCACCACACGCGAGTAGGCACCTGACGGCATGGCTTGTTCATCAAACACGACGGCTGTGGTAGGTTTGCCAGGCGTGAAGTTACGTGACCAATCAGTCACTTCAGCAGCAGGATGTCCCCCAGCCAAGCGCAACGGATACCAGCCCTGCACCCGCTCGAGCCAGATGCGTTGTCCCGCCGGTAGCGCATGTGTGATGGGGTTATCACCGTAAGTGGACATGAAATTGTCTTCATCGTCTTTTTGGGTGTCACCCAACACGTTGACACCCAATGCCTTGGCCATGAAATCAAAACCTTGCCATTGCCCTTGCTCGCCCCGCACACCCGCTAGCCAAGTTGCCAAAACGCTACCGCCTCGGGCTCTGAAACTGACGATGGCTTGTTTTTCTGCTTCTGACAAAGCCACACTGGATGGCAACAAAAGCACCCCGGGCAACGACTTTTCAAGTTGATCTGCAGAGGACACCCGTTTGTAAGGAATTTTGTATTTGCGCAGAAACGCTTCCCAAAGACCTGGGTTCAGTTTGCCATCGAGTCCGCCCGATGCCAGGTAGGCTTTGGTTGCTGGTGAATCGTAAAGCCAGACCTGTGGCACAAATGGCTTTTCAGCCGCCTGTGATGACGATTGGGCAAGAGCTGTTCCCTTCAGCAATGAATTTGGCAATTCTGCGCTAGAGGACGTTTTTGGGTTATCCAGCGCCTTATCAAACATGCCCGCTGGCACAAAAAATCCCACCGGTGGAATCACCTCTTTTGTCACTGTTTGCGCGATGTCTGGTGGGTTGGCGGGCGACTTGCTGGCACAAGCCTGCAATAACAGCAATGAAACAAACACCAGACATCCGCATGTGCGACTTAGGTGAGTAAAAAGTTGAGCGAGAAAATTCATGACTTTTATCCGAGATTGTTCATTAGGGTTTGAAATGAAGGCGAGCAGGTTTGCGAGGCAGTATGCAAGGCTGTGAGGCGTTCATAGCATGGCTAGGAGGCTGTCGGACTTTCGGCATCGAAGCGTTCTCGAAGAGCGGCGTAGCCAAATTCGACCCCAGCGAGGGCAGTTTTTGCCGGATTTGCTGGCTCATAGCCGTAGCTATGGGCCAAAAAGACGGTAAAAAAGAACCGCTGCGGTCGGATTACAGCCGATGTACCGAAAGTCCGACAGCCTCCTAGGGACACCGAGCAGACGCTCAAAATGACCGCAAAGCTGCAGCCAGCGTTCAAACAGGTGAAAGCACCGCCTAATGAACAATCTCGGTTTATTAACAATTTACGAGTTTTCCGTGAAATCATCGACATTTTTTGTCGATAAACAATCTGCCATTTGTGATAAAACCATTTAACACAAACAATTCTTCAGGACATGAATGCATGGCGGGGGAAGTTGCGCGCCAGTTTAGTTGGCCGAGTGAAGTTCTTGGCCATCGTCATGAACGATAAATGAATGAATGAGCAAAATGACACCACACCAACCAATCGCCTGGCATCATGCAGGCACAAAGTGCCTTGTGATGAATTTTTTGGGTTCAACTCTAACACGCAGTTTTCACCATGATTGACAAGACCTCCAATCCAAAGCCGTCATCGTTGGTACAACTTGGGATTCATGCCCTGCCCTTACTCAGCAGTGGCATGGTCAATGGCGGACTGTATGTGTTACTGGCTGAAATACCCTCAGCACGGTTCCCCATTTTGGCGGGCACTCTGGCCAGCGCCCTTGATGGCGGTATTGAATGCAACGTCATTCTGCCGAGTAATCCGGAACTGTTTTTGCAACGTATCAATTCTTTTGGCGAACTCGATACCCAAGAAAGCATGACCAACAATCACCTGCAGCTTTTTACCATGCAGGATGAATTTTCCAAGAAAATGTTTCGGTTTGGCGCTGAAAGTTTTATTCAAGAATTAGAATTTTTTGATGTATCCGTAAACACCTTTCTACTATTTGATCAGGCTGATGAACTTTTAAGTCTGCATGATCTTTCCATGGCTTTGGATCAAGTTGAGGTACTGTCCAAATGGCTTAGCGACAGACACGTGACCGCGCTGCTGGTATTTACCCGTGTTACTGAAGCCCATTCCAACACCATCAATGCCTTGATGGACAACCTTACCGGCATAGCCCGGCTAGGTGGCGAGAAAAGCGGCCTGGAAATTACCTTTGACTTCTGGCAATCCCCAGAAGGTGCGGTAGCTGCCAGACATTTTCCGTTGCGCGCACTTGACACGGGCCTTTACGAAGTTGCACCGCTTTCTTTGTCATCAGAGCAGATCCAAAGCAGCATCGATCAGACCATTGAAGCAGCGGATTCAGATAAAGAACTGCATGTTTTTTACATGGATCCGGACCTGGGCAGCCTGGCCAAACAAAGCGTCGGCATCTGGCAGCATGTTGATACGCTGGTGGGCATGATGCACGCTACACGCTCAACCCGTTCGGCCACCATTATTCTGAGCTTTCTTCCAGATACCAGTTTGCGACAATTGGCAGAAACCGCGCATACCCTGCGTTCGAGCCTGGGTCGTCATGCTCACATCGTGGTTCAGGAAAAAGCTGCTTCCCTGCGCTTCCAAAACGAGGCTCTGCTCTTGCGACTGGGTGTCAACCTGGTTGTTCACAGGGACGTACCAGTCAGTCGGTTGACCTTGTTGCTGGACTCCCTGCATGGGCAAACTTTTACCCGTGATATTGACATCAATTTTGAAGCGGCGCTGGCCAGCGTGACACCCACGCGGATGCGCGGCTACTTGCGCCCTTTGCGCTTTGCACGCGAGGTGAATTTAATTCTTGACCGCGCTGAGACGCTGAATATTCCGTGCGCCTTGATTCTGGGGCAGCCAACGAATGGTCAATCCATGGTCGATGTTTTGCGCCAAATTGGTTTATCCCGGCCGGGTGATTTACTGACAGCCGACAACACGCATGCTTATATTTTTCTGAACGCCTGCCAACAAGCCGTGATGTTGAGCACGTTGGAGCGCCTTTTGGGTGTACCGGTTGACACCGTGTTCACCAACCTTCGGTTTTTGGTACGACGCGAAGATATCCAACCCGAATTGGCAGCCTTGATGCGGGCCCTGGAACTCGGTGGTTTGCCAGATCACAGCACCACGTTGGTTGATGCAAATGCTGAAGAAGCCTCTACTGAAGACACAACACCGAAGCCATCGGTCATAGCGTCAATTTTGAATAAAATTCAAACATCCACTCAGCCATTAGTCCACAACCAGACCCTGACAGCGCAAGCACGCACGCTGGATTTGGTTCCACCACGGGTTTTAATGCCTGTGCCTGAACGCTCTGTACCACGGCCTGCGGCCATCCCCCGTGAGGTCATGCCCGACAATCCAGATTCGCAGTTCAGCTACGCTGGAGATGCTTCAGCCTCTGTTTTTGGAAAACAACCAGCACCTCGCGCGGTGCGTAGCTCACAAAGCAAAAAATGAAGGTTCAAAAAGTTCAAACCCAGGTGCAACCCCATCCTTTTTATCAACCTGAACGTACGACGGCTGTTTCACACCGGCGGCTGATTTTGCGTTGCTTGCCATGCGTGATGTTCGCCACTGTTCCGCTTGGTGGACTGGCGCAACCAAATAGCCTATCACCCAACACAGCGATTGAGAGTCAAAGGCTGGGTACACCCAATGGTGGCTGGCTTCCTCTGCCTTCGTTTAAATTTATTCCTATCCCTGGCGCGCAAAAAGCAAGCGAATCTGATGCCCAGTCGCCCAAGCGTCCACCCAGCCAACAACGCATCGTTGACCTGAATACGGCCGGTGAATATCAGACCGTCGGCACAGCTGGTCTGGAATTGATGGCCAAAGAAAAGCCAGACGACGAGCTGCAACTGATCATTGCCAACAGTTTGGCCTGGACGGGTCGTTTGCGCGCGGCAATTCCAGCCTATGAAGCCTTGACAAGCGGGCCACTAGCCAGCGCCGCACAAGTTGGCTTGGCCAATGTTCACCGCTGGCGTGGTCGCGACGACATCGCCAAACCTCTTTACGACAAAGTACTGGCGGTTGAGCCTGAAAATCCTGATGCAATTGAAGGATTGGAGTTGGCCAACCGCGAATTGAGTCCCCGAACCCTGATAGAAGTGGGGGGATCAACAGACTCAACAGACAACAAACGCCGAATATTGACCACAAACCACCGCTGGCGAGACCAAAGTGGAGCAAAAATTTACGAGGTCGAAGCCAGTGGTGTTCAGGATAGCTTGCCCGGAATTGAAGCTGCGCAGCAAGAAGTGACGTTGCGTCACCACGACCTAAGCCTGGCACTTAAACCAAGTCTTGAGTTGAGCATGCCGACCCGCTACGACCACAGCCTGTATGCCAGTGGAGCCATCAAACTGGCAGACGATCAAATCACACTAGAAGCCGGGCGGGTTAATTGGAGCCGGATTGCAACCAATCCAAACGCACTGCGAGCGAGCTTGGCCGCTACCCATCTTGGTGCCTCAGCCACTCAAGATTTTTCCATGGGCACGGTACAGGGAAAACTGCATTACTACAACATCACCGACGGCAACACCATTTTCACCACCAACCTGCACCTGGCATCGGTGTGGCGACCTCTGGGCGACCATTTCAAACCCTTTGCGGGCATTGAAACCCGGTCAGCCAAATTCAACACCAGCAACTACTGGTCACCCGAGCTGGGCTCTGGCATCCTTTATGCTGGATTATTGGGTGAATGGGGTGACAGCAATTCAAACCTGTTCGCTTCTGCACAACTGGGTAGCGGCATCTATGGTGAAGCAGGTTCAAGCTGGAGCATTTCTGCTGGGGGGAAACACTGGTTAAGCAACGATGTGGCCATTGGCATGAACTTGTGGGCCATGTCCAGCTGGCGCGATGGGAGTGTTTATAAAGCGCAGTCAGTCAACCTTAATCTGGAAAAACTTTGGCGTTGAAGAAAGTCAGTCGTTTTTTCTGGGCTGCTGTAGCCCTGGCGGGTCTGGTGCTTATATTGAGCTTCAGCTACCAGTCGGTGCGTGCCGTCAAAGGTTCGTTCAGCATTTTGCTGGAGAGCCTTGTGCTTTCTGCCATTTCGACCTATTTGCTATTTTTTCTGGCACTGCTGGTCATCCGGTATCTGGTCTTGATTGTGTACTCGTTTCTTGAACATCTGGAGACCCTGCACACCAAACGCGACCTGTCGCCCGAGCGCTACCGCGACGAATCTTCAATGCCCATGATTTCTCTGGTGGTGCCGGCCTTCAACGAGGGCATTGTGATTCAGGCCGCAGTTCGTTCCCTGCTGCTGCTGGACTACCCCAACTTTGAAATCATTGTGGTAGACGATGGCTCAACCGACGACACCTATGAAAAAGCCAGCACCGTGGCGCAAGAATCCACCGCCATCAAAGTGCGCGTGGTCACCAAACGCAACGGCGGCAAAGCTCAGGCACTCAACACTGGCATGACACTGGCGCGCGGCGAGTTCATTCTGAACATGGACGGCGACTCCAAGCTCTCCAGCAACACCCTGCGTGCCTGTATCAAGCACTTCGAAAACCCGAAAATTGGGGCCGTTGCGGGCAACGTCAAGGTCATCAACCGCGAAAACATCTGGACCAAGATTCAGGCGCTTGAATACGTTGAAGGGCTGGCGATGGCACGCAAGGCGCAAAGTTTCATCCGCTCGGTCAACATCATTCCCGGGCCACTGGGTATGTTTCGCAAATCGGTGTTGCAACAAGTCGGCGGTTACGACGACGACACCTTTGCTGAGGACTGCGACTTGACCCTCAAAATTCTGATGCACGGCTGGCACATTGCCTACGAAGCCAGTGCCATCGCCTGGGTCGAATCTCCCAGCCGCTTGCTAGACTTGCTCAAGCAGCGTTACCGCTGGACGCGTGGTATTTTGCAGGCCACCACCAAACACAAATCTGCGCTTTGGCAGCCCCGCAAAGCAGGCATGAACTGCTTTATTTTGTGGTACATGCTGTTTGAAGGCATCATGTGGCCGTTCTCGACCCTGCTGGGCAATATTTTTTTTGTTTATGTAGGGCTTCAATACGGCCTGACTTCCCTGCTTTTTTATTGGTGGTTACAACTGACGGTATTGGATGTTGTGGCTGCGTCTTACTGTGTGGTGGTTGAGGAAGAATCACCGTCGCTGATTCTTTATGCGGTTTTGTTCCGACTTTTCTACATCAATATCATTGACATCTCCAAGGTATTCGCCACCATTGAAGAATGGCGCGGTCACGCCATGACCTGGGGCAAACTCGAACGCGAAGGAAAACTCTGACATGGATCTCATCTCAATTCTGGCTACCGTGATTCTGGTCACCACCATTGGCACCATGGTGATCGGTTTGGGTGCCTATGCAGCTTTCAAAATTCGGGATCGTCGAAAACCCAGCGCAAAAAGGGATGATGACACCATGGAGGGCAACACCTCAAGAATGCCCATTTTTCTCACCCGCTACACGCCGCAAACTTCGCCAGCGCCCAACCCCGATGCCACATGACGAGCGCATTCACCATGCCAACCATGCTACAACGCACCCCCAAAATTGAAGAACGCAGCGGCCGTTCCTTCTTTAATATGGTTGGCCCTTATTTACCAACCCTTTTTGTATTGAGCGTGGCGATATCCATACTGGTTTACATCGCAGTCATGCAAACCCTGGGTTGGCGCACGCCGGTATTTAGTGCCAACGGAGTCATCAGCTTCATGGCACCCAGCAGTCAAAAGGTCATGCTATACGCCTCCGCCAACACCAAACGTTACCTGGCTGGCATTGGTGGCAATTACGAAACCCTGCTGGTGCCGTGGCGCGGCTATTTTGCAGATCGCAAACTCGGCTTCAATGAAATTGCTGACGTGGCTGACTTGAGGCAACAAAAAGAAGGCGTATTGATTCTGCCTTCTGCGTTGTCACTCAGCACCGAAGAACGTGCTGAAATTTTGTCTTTTCGGGATCGAGGTGGTGCCATCCTGAGCACCTGGGCCACAGGTAGCCGAAGCGAAAACGGGGACTGGCAGGGTTGGACATTTTTAAACACCCTGGGCGTGCAAATGCTCGGCGAGATCGCGCCCGAGGTCGAAGTCAACAACTTGATCCTCAATGGCGAGTCTCCAGTGTCACACACACACCCTGCGGGAATGCGCTTGGGTTTGTCAAAAACGACCGAACGCTTATTGCGATTCAAAGGGGAGATGGTCGCCGCGCGGTTCATGAACTGGACGCGCATCACCGACGATGAACGGCGCACCGAGGGTGCAGTGGTTTTTAACGAAACCCGACCCGAAGTTGGGCGTGTGGTTGCCTTTGCTTTTGCCGAAACCGTGTGGGAGTCGCATCCCTTGCTGGCCTATGGCCTGATTGACGACACCCTAGCCTGGTTGCGCCGCGAACCTGCTGTGGTGCTGGCCTCCTGGCCGCAAGGCAAACTGGCCGCGCAAACCATAGAGATGGACACCGAGCAGGGATTCCCCAATGCGCTGCCATTTCTGTCCATGATGCAAGCCGTGGACTACCCCACGTCTTTTTATGTCTTGACTTCAGTGGGCAAGACTTTCCCGGACATTTTGACGCGTTTGAACCTGGAATCTGAAGTTGGTTACCACGGTGACATTCACACCAGTTTCAAAGACCAGACTGCAGCCGAGCAAACACGACGGGTGCAAAACATGCGTTCTGAAATGGCTTCGGTGCTTGGCGGCACGCAGGCGATCACCGGTTTTCGCGCGCCTACCGAGGGTTATGACAGCACCACTGAAATGGTTTTGCAACAAGCGGGCATCAGGCATCACACAGCCGACCCCAACCGCTCCGAGTCCCGCCTGCCCCTGATTGCCAAGCAAGAGGGCTTGGCCAACAAAGACGCGCTGGTGGTGTTACCCAGAACCCAACGCGACGACATCAACCTGTTCTGGGAAAAACTCAGTCCCGAGCAAACCACCCAAGCCCTGATTGACGATGCCAACCAGGTGCGCGATAGCGGAGCTCTGGGTGTGCTGAGCATCCACAGCCAGAATTTTGGCGCGGACAGCATCCTGGTCAAAGCCATGCCCGGTCTGCTGGTGCATTTGAAACAGCAAAATGCCACCGTCTGGCTGGCATCCACCGGTCAGGTGGCCAAGTGGTGGCGACAACGCGATCGCATCAAACTCTCTTCAAGCTATTCGGGCAAACGCCTGCTCATCAATATCACCGTCACCGGCAACGAACCTGTCGCAGGAGCCAGCTTCACCCTCCTGTTGCCACAACGCGGCATATTGCCCAAAGTGGAATCCGCCAAAATTGGCTTCGACAAACCGATCGTGAAAAAAATCGATAACTACCGGGTCAGCGTTATTTTTGAATCACTAAAGCCTGGTAACTATGAGTACCAGGCCACTTTCAGCCCCTGATGTCCGTCAGTAAAACATCCTGGACCAACAGCCTGCGGGTCTACCTTGAACCCGCCAGCCTGCGCATGCTGTCCCTGGGCTTCTCGGCCGGCCTGCCGCTCTTGCTGGTGCTGGGCACGCTGAGTTTCTGGCTGCGCGAGGCCGGCATTGACCGCACCACCATTGGTTACCTCAGTTGGGTGGGGCTGGCCTACGCCTTCAAATGGCTCTGGGCTCCGCTGGTAGACCGCTTGCCCATTCCCTTGCTGACCCGGCTGCTCGGACGCCGGCGCAGCTGGCTGCTGCTGTCGCAGGCCGCCATCATGCTGGGCCTGGTGGCCATGTCATTCAACGACCCCCAAGTGGCGCTGCTGCCGGTGGTGTGGGGCGCGCTGGCGGTGGCCTTTGGCTCGGCCACGCAAGACATTGCACTGGACGCGTTTCGCATCGAGTCGGCCGATGCGGATCGCCAGGCCGCACTGGCTGCCACTTACCAAACCGGTTACCGACTGGCCATGATATGGGCCGGAGCTGGGGCCCTGTGGCTGGCCGCGCGCGCAGAAACGGCAGGGGCCGTGGGCTACCAGCACGGTGCCTGGCACAGCGCCTACCTGGTCATGGCCGCGAGCATGTTGCCCGGGGTGTTGACAGTGCTGCTCTCCCATGAACCCCTGCAGCGCAGCCAGCCAGAGACCAAAAACGCACTCGATTGGTTGCGCGGGGCTTTGGTCGAGCCCTTTGCCGATTTTCTAACTCGCTACCGCTGGCAAGCGGTGCTGATCCTGGCCTTGATTGCCACCTACCGTATCAGCGACGTGGTGATGGGCATCATGGCCAACCCGTTTTATGTGGACATGGGCTACAGCAAAGACGAGGTGGCCGCCGTCACCAAGGTGTTTGGCGTGATCATGACGCTGGTAGGCGCATTCATTGGCGGTGTGCTGGCCATGCGCCTGGGCGTGATGCGCGTGCTGATGCTGGGTGCGGTGTTGAGCGCCGCCAGCAACCTGCTGTTTGCGGTGTTGAGCACGCACGGCCATGACCTCAACGGCCTGATCTTCGTCATCTCGGCCGACAACCTGTCCAGCGGCATTGCCTCTGCGGCCTTCATTGCCTACCTCTCAAGCCTGACCAATGTGAACTATTCGGCCACGCAATACGCGCTGTTTAGCTCCATGATGCTGTTGCTGCCCAAATTTCTGGCGGGTTACTCGGGGCGTTATGTCGATGCTTTTGGCTACGCCAACTTCTTTGTCGCCACCGCCATGCTCGGTGTGCCTGTGTTGCTGCTGGTTTGGTTAACTTCAAGGCAAAATAGGCCTCTAGCCCTTATGGAATAAGCGCGAGCAGCTATTTATTTAATAGTCATTTGGTTTTTATATGCTCAATGAGCCTCTAGCCCTTGCTACATAAGCGCAACCAGCTATTGATTAAATAGCTATTCGCGTTGCTACCGCTGGTCTGGGTTTACCAAACTTTACGCTCGCTACAAAGCAGCGTTGTGCCAGCGCACTAGACTTCGCGTATGAACCAACAGCTGCTGATGATTGAAGACGACGCCCGCCTGGCCAGCATGGTCAGCGCTTACCTGGGTCAGTCCGGCTACCAGGTGTCGCTTGCCGGTGACGCACAAAGTGGGCTCAGTCAACTGCAGGCCACACCCGCCGATCTGGTCATTCTGGACCTGATGCTGCCCGACATGGATGGCCTGGAAGTGTGCCGGCGCATCCGCGCGCTGCCGGGCAACCTGGCGCGCACGCCAGTGTTGATGCTCACCGCCAAGGGCGACCCCATGGACCGCATCATTGGCCTGGAAATGGGGGCGGACGATTATTTGCCCAAGCCCTTTGAGCCGCGTGAACTGCTGGCGCGCATCCGCGCCGTGCTGCGCCGCCAAGGCGAAGGCGCCAACCCACAAGCCAGCACCGTGCTGCGTTTTGGCGCGCTGGAGATTGACCGCGATGCCCGGCTGGTCAGCGTCTCGGGCCAAACCTGTGACCTGACCTCTTACCAATTTGACCTGCTGGTGGCGCTGGCCGAGCGCGCCGGGCGGGTGCTCAGCCGGGATCAGATCATGGAGGCGGTGCGTGGTCGCGAACTCGAAGCCTTTGACCGCTCGATTGACGTGCACATGGGTCGCATTCGCGCCGCCATTGAGGTCGATGCCAAAAGCCCCAAACGCATCCTGACGGTGCGCGGTGTGGGCTATGTGTTTGCCAGGCAGCAAGATTGAGACCTTGCGGAACAGACCAAAATTTGCGCAGCAAATTTGCGCTGTCCTCAACTGATTGGAGGCTGTCTATGTTCCACAAACTCTATGTGCGTATCTGGCTGGCGGTGGTGCTGGCCGTGGCCGTGCTCACCCTGCTGGTTGGCTGGGTCTGGCGGCTGGCCGCCGAGCCACCGCTGCGCGACGTGGTGCTGCGCAACGAGGCCGGGCAAGTGATTGGCCGCGGAAGCGCCCGCCTGCCCTTCACCGAAGAAGAGCGGCATGCCCGCATGTTGCGCCGCGCCCAGCGACAAGCTACGCTAAGCGAACCAGCATCTGGCGCATCCGCACAAGCCCCATCGCCAAACAGCGGCACGCCAGAACCTGCAGACACCCTGCCGACAGGCGAACGCACTGACGTGGCCGAGCGCACGCCCCCCCCTGGAGCGCCAGAATTCGAGCTGCGCATGCACAATGGCCAAACCATGCGCATGCACCTGATGCGCGCACCGCCTTCCATCTGGAGTCGGCCGCCGTTTGGTTTTGCCTGGATGCTGGTGTGGGTGGGCTTGGCCGTGGCGTTGGCCACCTACCCGATCGTGCGCACGCTCACACGCCGACTCGAGCGGCTGCAAAATGGCGTGCAGCAGTGGGGCGAGGGTGACTTGTCGATTCGCGTGCCAGAAAACGGCCAGGACGAAGTGGCTTTTCTGGCCAAACGCTTCAACCAGGCCGCCGAGCGGGTGCAAGCCCTGGTGCAGTCGCGTGAGGCGCTGCTGGCCTCGCAAAAGTCCCTGCTGGCCAATGCATCGCACGAGCTGCGCTCACCGCTGACGCGCATCCGCATGGGGCTGGAGCTGATGGGCGCTTCGGCCACGCCGGCGTTTCGAGACGAAATCTCGCGCAACATCAGCGAGCTTGACGCGCTGATCGAAGAAATCCTGCTGGCCAGCCGGCTCGATGCCCGCGAGGCCGACCTGGGCAGCATCGAGTCGGTGGAGCTGATCGGAATGGCCGCCGAAGAGTGCGCCCGCGTCGATGCCGAACTGGAGCTGCAAGCCAACCCGTCAACCGATGGCCTGCAGACCGTGGCCACCGAACTGACCGTCCTTGGCGTGGCCAAGCTGCTGCGCCGTGCGGTGCGCAACTTGCTGGAAAACGCCCGTCGCTACGGCGCAGGCCAGATCAGCCTGAGCTTGAGCCACACCGCGCAACATGCGGTGATCCGCGTCGCTGACCATGGGCCTGGCGTACCGCCCGAATTGCAGGAGCGCATCTTCGAGCCGTTTTACCGCTTGCCCGGCGCCACCGAGCGCGATGGCGGGGTAGGCTTAGGCCTTGCCTTGGTGAAGTCCATTGCACAGCGCCATGGCGGGCGTGCGTTTTGCGAAAACCAACCCGATGGTGGCGCCTGTTTTGTCATTGAATTGCCTTTGAGCCCGTCCGAAAAAGCTTGAGACAGCTCAAAACCCGTTGTTTTTGGAAAACATAGTCTTCAAAATCCCCCAAATGGGGGATACCCAAGTTCAATGTTGACCGCTACAGTACTCTTTAGCTGCTGTCACAGTCTTGAAGCAAAGAGAATCGGTTTGGATGGTTTTATTCAGTTCAAGCGCAAAAAGTTTCCAACGACGTTCCCCTTGGGGAACTTTTACAAGCCACCTTTGGGTGGCTTTTTTTTGCGGCACAGGCGCTGTGTGAGAATCTGCATTTACGCAAGCACCTTCACAGCCATTCCATGCCCGTCACGTCACCTGTTGCCGAAGCTTTGTATATTGACCCAGACCACCTGCGCCCGGGCTTGTATGTGATGCTGGACTTGCCTTGGTTCAGGCACAATTTCACGCTCAACAATTTCAAGATCAGAAGTGACTTGCAGGTGCGTGAGCTGCGTGACTTGCGCCTAAAGCACTACCGCATCGATCCTACGCGCAGCGACCCTGAAGCCTTGCAATCTCTGATCACCCAACCCGCGCCCTCTGCCGCGCCGCGCGACGAACCAGCCCAAACACACGCCGTTGCCAGCGACGCGCAACGTGCAACGCAAGCACGCAAACGGGTGATTGCCCAGCGCCAGCAAGCCATTGCCAATGTGGAACGCGCCTTTGGCAAAGCGGTTTCCACCATGAAAAACCTCAACCGCAACCTGCTGGCCAAACCGCAGGAAACGCTGTTAGACATGGGTGAACTGGTGGGTCACATGATGGACGCGTTTCTGGAAAGCCCTGAGGCCACCCTGCATGTGATGGGTGACAGGGTTGGTGGCGAAGAGGTTTACTTTCACAGCCTCAACGTGACGATTTTGTCGATGATGCTGGCCAAAGACCTGGGCTTTGACGCAGTGGTGGCGCGCGACCTGGGCATTGGTGCCATGGTGCACGACATTGGCCTGATCGACATCCCGGCCATGGTGCTCGGCAAAGACCCCGACGACTACAACCACGCTGAGCGCAGCCTGCGCCAAATGCACGTGGAATACGGCAGCAAAATCGCCGCCAAGCTGGGGCTGACACCTGGCGCGCTGGCCATCGTCAACCAGCACCATGAATTCATTGACGGCAGCGGTTACCCAAACAAGCTCAAAGGCGAGCAAATGACCGAGGCTGCTCGCCTGGTGTCTTTGGTGAACCATTACGACAACCTGTGCAACCCGGTGAACCACAAAAAAGCGTTGACCCCTCACCAAGCCTTGTCGTTCATCTTTGCCCAGCGCAAATCCAAGTTTGATGCCAAAGCGCTGCAGCTGATGGTTCGCAGCCTGGGTGTGTACCCCCCTGGCTCGATTGTTCACCTGTCCAACGACATGTTGGCCACGGTGACCGCAGTGAACCCCAAAAAACCCTTGCGCCCCTGGATTTTGGTCTTTGATGAAACCATTCCCAAAGATGAAGCCCTGGTGATCAACCTGGAAGAAACGCCCGAGATCACCATCACCAAAGCCATCGCGCCGGCTTTGTTGCCACCCAAAGCCATGGCCTACCTGAACCCACGCAAGCGGGTCACCTACTTCTTTGACGGTGCCGATGCCAACCCACCCACTTAAATGGTCATGACGCTGCCCACCGCTGATCTCAACGCCCTGCTGCTGCAAGCCAGTCAGGAAGTGCTGTTGGTCTTGCAAGGTGATGCACTCACCATTGCCGCTGCCAACCCCGGCGCCAGCGAGCTGCTGGGCTACCCGCTGGAACAGCTGCTGGGTCAACCCATTGGCGAGCTCGAATGCGCGTTAAGTGACATGTTTTTTTGGGACGACATGCGCCAACGTGATGTTGCCGTGGACGTGGAAAGTGCCCTGCGGTGCGTGGACGGCAGCGTGCTGCAGGTGTCCAAAACCGTGCGCCGCATCAGCCAGGAGCCGCTGGTGTACACCTGGCGCGCCACGCCACTGTCAAGCCAGAACCGCATTGAAGAAGACCTGTCCAAAATGGGTTCACGCCTGCGCGCCACCCTGGAAGCCACGGCCGATGGCGTGCTGCTGCTGGACCAAGAAGGCAACATCATCAACATGAACCAGCAGTTCTCTGACATGTGGCAACTGCCGCAAGACATGCTGGAGCGCCATGACGACGCGGCCATTCTGGCGCACCTGCAAACGCAGTGCCTGCGCGGCGAACCGGTAGCTGGGGAGGCCTCACAAGCACGGGTCGATGCCAAGGGTGGCGAAGGCACCGAGACGGTTTACCTGCGCGACAGCCGGGTGATTGAATGCGCGGTGCGCACCGCCACCGATGCCAATGAGGTGATTGGCCGTGTCTACTCCTACCGCGATGTCACCCAGCGCCACCGCCACCAGCAAGAGCTGATTGCCGCGCGTGATGCAGCCAAGCTAGCCGCTGCCGCCAAAGGCGACTTTTTGGCCATGATGTCGCATGAAATTCGCACCCCCATGAACGGCGTGTTGGGTGTGGCCGACATCCTGGCACGCACTGAGCTCAACCCGGTGCAGGCCAACTATCTGCGGGTGATCCAGTCCAGCGGTCAGACCCTGCTGTCAATTCTGAACGACATCCTGGATTTCTCCAAAATTGAAGCTGGCAAGCTGCAGCTGGAAGCCACTGAATTCACCCTGGACACCCTGCTGACCGACATCACCGAGCTGTTTCGCTTTCGCCTGCGTGACGATGGCCCAGGTTTTACCTGCAAAGCCGATGCTGGCCTGCCCCAAACCTTGAGTGGCGACGTGGTTCGGGTGCGTCAAATTCTGTTCAACCTGGTGGGCAATGCGTTCAAGTTCACAGAGCATGGCCAGATCACCGTGCAGGTCAGCCGCGCGCCCGATGACTTGGCGGCACCTGCCAAGACGGTTCTGCTGCGTTTTTCAGTCAACGACACCGGCATTGGCCTCACACCCGAGCAAGCCGGGCGGCTGTTTCGCAGTTTTGAGCAGGCCGACAACACCATCACCCGCAAGTACGGCGGCACCGGCCTGGGGCTGGCGATTTGCAAACGTCTGGCCGAAATGATGGGCGGCGCCATTGGTGTCAAAAGCACGGCTGGGCAAGGCTCTGAATTTTGGTTCACCGTGCGCATGGGTGTGGTTGATGCGTTGCCCTTGGCAGCGTCTGCAAATAAGGCCTTGCCTGACCCCAACGCCACACCAGCGCCTACGCCTACCGAGCTCAACCCCGCCACCCGCATCTTGCTGGTTGAAGACAATGCGGTCAACCGCCTGGTGATGACCAACATGCTGCAACGGTTGGGGCTGCGCTGCGCTGGCGTGGCTGAAAATGGGCAGCAAGCGGTGGATGCGGTGGATGCGGCCAACCCGCCGTTTGACCTGGTGCTGATGGACAGCCAGATGCCGGTGATGGACGGCCTGCAAGCCACCCGCATCCTGCGGCAAAAAGGGTTCAAGGCGTCCATCATTGGCGTGTCGGCGGGTGCCATGCAAGAGGAACGCCAAGCCGCGCTGGAGGCCGGTGCGTCGGACTACATCCTCAAACCAGTGCAGTTTGACGCACTGCGGGCGGCCATTTTGCGTGCCCAGATTTCATATAAGAAATAAGCCTCTAGCCCAGGTAAATAAAGGGCAAGCAGCTACAAATTAGCTAGCACTTCTTGGGCTTGAATGTCATTCAGGCAGCGGGTGTGCCCAAGCGGACAAATCCGCTCAAAGCATGGTGCGCAGTCCAGTGGTGGCTGGTAATTGGGCTGATTTTTGAGCCACAGCACGGTGGCCTGGTCGCTCAAAGGTGGCGTGTGCAAGGGGCTGCTAGAGCCAAACACGGCCACTTGCCGCACCCCAAAACCGGCCGCCACATGCATCAGGCCGGAGTCGTTGGTCACTATACTTTTTGTAGCTTCTATCACATGCAGCGCCTGGGCTAGCGTTGTTTTTCCTGACAAATCAAGGCAATGCCCAGGGCGCTTGGCATTCACTGGCCCGGCAATCTGTGCGCACAGCTCGGCCTCTTTGCCCGCGCCCAGCAGCAGCACCGGCAAATCCAGCTGCATGGCCAGCTCGGCAAAGTGGCGGGTGGGCCAGCGTTTGGCCGGGCCATATTCGGCACCCGGAGCCAACACGTGGTAGCCACCGCGCTGCACGCCCAATTGAAACAAGGTGGCATCTACCTCAGCGGCATCAAGCTGAAGTTGGGGTCGGTCTTGCGCCACGTCGGTGTCGCCACTCAGAGCCGAGTAAAACGCCACCATCGGCGGGCGCTGGCCTTTGGGTGGGTTCTTCAGGCGGTGGGTGAGCAGGCCAACCCGCGCTTCACCCAGGTAACCCACGCGTTTGGGAATGCCCGCCAACAGCGGCAGCAAGGCGCTTTTAAGCGAGTTGGGGCAGAGGTAAGCCACGTCAAACTGGCCGTTGATCTGCCGAGCCAGCTGCAGGCGTGCACGCAGTTGCAAGCCGCCATGGGCAAAAGGCAATTCAATCACCTTAGCCACTTGCGGCATGGCCCGGTACACCGGGGCCACCCAGGGCAACGCCCCCACCGTGAGGCGCTCACCGCGTGCCTGCAAGCGGCGCAAAAGCGGCTCGGTCATGACCGCGTCGCCAATCCACTGCGGGGCAATGACGAGCGTTGGCGTCAAGGCGGTCAAGCGCTGAAATTAATTGGAATCTGACCCCAATTAATGCCCTTGAAAGTGCTCACCGGCTTTGAGCTGGTAAACCGTGCCGCAGTAAGGGCACTTGGCTTGCCCGGTGTGGGCCACGTCAAGGTACACCTTGGGGTGGGTGTTGGCGACTTCCATTTTGGCCAGCGGGCTGGGACAGTGCACGCCACCCGCGTGGTTCAGGTCTTTGGCCAGGAGTTCAACAGTTGCGTTCGTCATGTTCAGACCTTGGTTAACCAATGAGCGTATTTGGGGTTGCGGCCGTTGACGATGTCAAAGAACGCACTCTGGATTTTTTCGGTGATCGGACCGCGGCTGCCGCTGCCCAAAGTGAGACGGTCAAGCTCACGGATCGGGGTGATCTCGGCGGCCGTGCCGCTGAAGAAAGCCTCGTCGCAGATGTAGACCTCATCTCGGGTGATGCGCTTTTGCACCACTTCCAGCCCCAGGTCTTTGCAGATGTGCAGCACGGTGTTGCGGGTGATGCCGTTCAAGGCACCGGCAGACAGATCGGGGGTGTAGACCACGCCGTCTTTCACCACAAACAGGTTTTCGCCCGAGCCTTCCGACACAAAACCACTGGCGTCGAGCAGCATGGCTTCGTCGTAGCCGTCGTCCAGCGCTTCCATGTTGGCCAAAATCGAGTTGGTGTAGTTGCTGACCGCCTTGGCCTGGGTCATGGTGATGTTGACGTGGTGACGGGTGTAGCTGGATATCTTGACGCGGATGCCGCGTGTCATGCCTTCGTCGCCCAGGTACGCACCCCAGGCCCAGGCCGCCACCATCAGGTGGATGTGGTTGCCCTTGGGGCTGATGCCCAACTTGCGGCTGCCGATCCAGCTCAAGGGACGCAGGTAGCAAGACTCCAACTTGTTCTCACGCACCACGTCGCATTGCGCTTGCATGATCTGTGCTTTGGTAAACGGGATCGTCATGCGCAAAATCTTGGCACTGTTCAAGAGACGTTGGGTATGCTCTTCAAGCCGGAAAATCGCTGTGCCTTGGGCGGTGTTGTAGGCACGCACGCCTTCAAACACGCCACAGCCGTAGTGCAAGGTGTGGGTCAACACATGAATCTTGGCATCGCGCCAGTCCACCAGCTGGCCATCCATCCAGATTTTTCCGTCGCGATCCGACAGGTCGGGGGGCATAGGGCTCATCAAGTTTCCTTCAAAGTAGAGGTTTGCAGCGGCAAAACCTGAATTCTACGATCAGGCCTTGGCCGACCCGCAGGCCGCCCAACGCACGCTGACGCACAGGCCGCCCAGTGCCGCAGAGCGGCTCACATTCACCCGCGCGCCGTACACCTTGGCAATGCGCTGCACGATCGACCAGCCCAGGCCACTGCCGGTTTGCTCGGTGCCCAGCACGCGGTAAAAGCGTTCACCCAAGCGCGCCAAGTCGGCATCGGCCAGGCCCGGGCCACTGTCTTCGACCTGCAGCGTCACCTGGCCTGCCTCCACCTTGATCGACAAGGCCACGCGGGCACCGTCCGGGCTGTAACGCAAGGCGTTGTCAAGCAGGTTGCGCACCAGCACACTGGTGAGCATGTCGTCAGCCTGGATCATGGCGTGCGGTGCAGCGTCAAGCTGCAAGTCTTGTGAGCGCCCCAGCGCAGCCAAGGCCAGGTCAGCGGCCACCCGCTGCGCCACCGCCGACACATCCACCACCCCGCTGGGTGCAGCATTGGCCGAAGACTCCAGGCGTGAGAGCGTGAGCAGTTGCTCCACCAAATGGGTCGCCCGGTCACACCCGGCCAGGGTGTAGTTCAAGGCACGGTTGCGCTGCGCGTCGTCAGCAACCGCGCCCAGGGCCACTTGCGCCTGCATACGAATAGCGGCAATCGGCGTGCGCAATTCGTGCGCAGCATCAGCAGTAAAGCGCCGCTCCAGAGCCACCATGGTCTGGATGCGTTCAAACAAGGCGTTAAGTGAATGCACCACCGGCTCGACCTCGGTGGGCATGTCGCTCAGCGCCACCGGGTCAAGGGCTTGCGGCTGGCGTTGGGTCAGGGCTTGGCTCAAGTGGCGCAAGGGGGCTAGGCCATTGCGCACCGCCAGCCAGCCCACCACCGCCAGCAAGGGCAGTGCGTACATCAGCGGCATCAGCACGGCTTGGAGCACCGCCCACAAAATGGCATCGCGTGATTTGATTTGCTCACCCACAAACACCTGCACATCACCTTCGCTGCCATGGGTGGCAAACACCCGCCATTCAGAGGCATCACCGAGCTTGACGGTTTCAAAGCCCGTGGTTTGGTGCGACAAGGGCGTGTTGCCCACGTTGGCTGAGCGCAAGGTTAAACGGCCTTCATGAAACACCTGAAAGGCTACACGTGGGGCGTATTTATGCAACATGGGGGTGTCTTCCACATGGTCGCCCTCGTCGGGGTGCTCGTGGGCCGCCCCCGCGTCACTGCCATGCCCAGTTTGCTGGGCCACCAGCAGCGCGGCCGATTGCGCCAGGTGGCCATCCAACAACTCACCCAGCTCGTCACTGGCATCCACCCAGGTCAACACGGCCGCACCCATCCACACCAGCGTCACCAACAGCAGCAGCAGCGTCAGCAGGCGCGCTTGCAGCGATTTCAGGCGGGGCAGCAAGGTCATAACCAGTTAAGCCTGTATTTTGGGCCGCAGCAAGGTGTAGCCAATGCCGCGCACGGTCTGGATCAGCTCGGGTTTGAGCTTTTTGCGCAGGTGGTGAATATGCACCTCCACCGCATTGCTCTCCACCTCATGGCCCCAGCTGTAGAGCTGTTGCTCAAGTTGTTCGCGCGACATGACCCGGCCCACCGCCAGCAACAAGGCGTGCAGCAAATCGTATTCGCGCGTGGACAGGGTGACGGGTTCCCCCTCAAACGTGACCCCACGGCCGGCCGGGTTCATCTGGATAGCGCCACAGGTCAACAGCTCCTGGGTTTGGCCATGCGCGCGGCGTACCAGTGAACGCAGGCGTGCGCCCAGCTCGAACAAATCCACGGGTTTAAGCACGTAGTCATCTGCCCCCAGGTTCAGCCCCTTGATGCGATCCGGCACCGCGTCGCGTGCGGTGAGTACCAGCACCGGGGTGGTCACTTTTTTGCTGCGGATGGCTTGCAGCACGTCGAGTCCGTCTTTTTGTGGCAAGCCCAGATCCAGCACCGCCGCCTGGTAATCGCCACTGCACAGCTCGCGCTCTGCGGCCATGCCGTCGCGCACCCAGTCCACCTGAAAGCCTTGCTGGCGCAGACCGGCACGCAGCCCGTCACCCAGCATGGCATCGTCTTCAGCCAACAAAATTCGCATCACTTGCCTTTGCGTTGTCGATCGTCATCGATCTTAATCGTCGTCGCCACCACGCCAGTTGCCAGACCATTGGCCTGCATTCTGTGGGCTCATATTGCTACCCAGCCCGATGGCGTTGGGGGCTTGCCACTGCAGCCACCAAAACCCCAGCACACCGGCCAATACCAGCACCGCCACCGGCCACCAAGACCAGCGGATCGACTGCTCCGGGCGACCCTGTTTGCGCCCGTTGAACATGGCACGCACCAGGTTTTCGCGTTGCATCAGGCTGGCAAACACCACACCAGCCACATGCACCCCCACCACTGTAGCCATCAGAGCCGCAGCGCCTTCATGCAAGCTCTTGAGGGCATGGGCACCTCCGTTGAAATACACCCAGCCGGTGAAGACAATGGCCAACGTACACAGCAGCATCAGCACGATCGACACCGCGCCCAGCGGGTTGTGCCCCATCGAGTGCTCCGCTTTGGGGTTGAGCATGCTGCTGGCATAACGTGCCACCGCCGCAGGTCCACGCACAAAACTGCTAAAGCGGGCATAGCGGGTGCCGATCAGGCCCCAAATCACCCGGAACGCCACCAAGCCCACCATGGTGTAGCCCAGCGTCAGGTGCACGCCCATCAGGCCGCTGCCTTCGGAGGTGGCGTAGGCTCCGGCAAAGCTCAGTGCCAGCAGCCAGTGAAACACCCGGGTGGGCGCATCCCATACCAAAATTTTTGTTTTTTCTACTGCCAAGGTGCGCATCATTTATCCCGGAATACGCACACTGTGCTCATTGAAGTTGCCTTGCTCGGCACCTTGGTGGCAGGCCACGCAGTTGGATCGGCTGCCAATGCTGGGGCGCGACCAGGTGCTGGCGTTGACATGTTTGTCGTGCTTGCGGGTGAACCAGTAGGACTGGGTGATGCGGTCTTGCGGCGGCATTTCACTGACCCGCTTGTAGCTACCGGCATTGCTGGTCAGGTACTGGGTAATGGCACTGGCGCTGGCTGCATCAAGTGACGCGTCGTTGCCGAAATGCTGATCCAGCGTGCCCATCAAATGTTGCCAGGAGCCTGCGGGCAGCAGACCGGCCGGGTAGGCCATGTGGCATGACGCACATTCTTTTTGGTATTGCGGCGGGGCCGAGGAAGCCATGCCACCACGACTGCCCCGACCGCCTTCGTCGTGTTCACTGTTGCCCCACTTGAACCAGCGGCCGCTGCCTTCGTCGTCATCTGCCAAAGCAGTTTGAAGGCTGCCTGCACCGAGCAGAATCACCAGCGTGGTTTTTAAAATCGTGTGCGTGTAGGACATGGGGGGCTTTCAAAAGTGGTTCAATGGACGTACTGTAGACAGTGTCAATTAAGCGATTCTTAAGGGCGGCGCATGACGGTCGGTAAATAATCACCATGCGTCATTTTTCATTCAGGAGTACCTCATGATCTCAGCTTTCCCCCCCCGTTCATTGATTCGCCTGTGCGCTACCGGCTTGCTATGGGGCGCTTGCAGCCTGAGCGCGCAGGCACAATTCTGGTCCAGCACCCCGGACAAAATACCTACAGCCAAAGAAGCCAAGGCAAGCTACAACGCGGACATCAAACTTTGTGTCGACGAAGCCTCTTCAGAAGCCCGACTGCAATGCCGCCGCGATGCCAAAGCGGTGTATGACAAGGCCCTGGCGGCCAGCAAAGCCAGCAACGTGTATTCCACCCAATCTGCGAAAGCCACTTGCACCGACTGCGGCCGTGTGACTGCCGTACAAATCGGCGAAAAAGCCGGTGACAGCAACGCCGTGGGCATGATCGCTGGTGGTGTGGCCGGTGCTGTGTTGGGCCACCAGGTAGGCGGCGGTTTTGGCAAAGACCTCGCCACCATTGCCGGAGCCGCGGGGGGTGCCTACGCGGGTAAGAAAATTCAGGAGAACATGAACGCCAGCAAAGTCTGGACGGTAAGCGTGGAATACACCGACGGGCGCAGCGGCAAGTTCACCTTTGACCACGACCCTGGCCTGAGCGTGGGCACGCAGGTTAAGAATTCAGGCAACAGTGTGATCAGAAATTAATGTAAATTGAGCTTGTAGCCCTTTATTTATAAGGGCTACAAGCTATATAATAAATAGCATTGCTTACAGCGATCGCACCACTTCCATGGCCTGTTCGACCCGCTCTACGGCGTGGATCGTCAGGCCTTCAAAGTCTTTGGACTTGAGATTTTTCGGCACGTTGGCCTTGGGTACCAGCGCAATGCTAAAACCCAGTTTGGCGGCTTCTTTCAGCCGCTCCTGACCCCGCGGCGCAGGGCGTACCTCACCGGCCAAGCCGATTTCACCAAAGGCAAAGAAGCCTTTGGGCAGCGGCTTGCCGCGCAAGCTGGAAGTAATGGCCAGCAACACTGCCAAGTCTGCCGCCGGCTCGCTGATGCGCACGCCACCCACCGCATTCACAAACACGTCTTGATCCATGCACGCCACACCGGCGTGGCGGTGCAGCACCGCCAGTAACATCGCCAAGCGGTCTTTGTCCAGACCCACGCTCAACCGCCGGGGGCTGGGGCCACCGCTGTCCACCAAGGCCTGAATCTCCACCAGCATCGGGCGCGTGCCCTCCAGTGTCACCATGACGCAGCTGCCGGGCACCGGTTCGGTGTGTTGGCTCAAGAAAATGGCGCTCGGGTTGCTGACCCCTTTGAGGCCTTTTTCGGTCATGGCAAAGACACCAATTTCATTCACTGCGCCAAAGCGGTTTTTAATGGCGCGTACCAGCCGGAAGCTGCTGTGTGTGTCGCCCTCAAAGTACAGCACGGTGTCGACCATGTGCTCCAGCACGCGCGGGCCGGCCAATGCGCCTTCTTTGGTGACGTGGCCGACCAGCACGATGCACGTCGCGCGGCCACGGCTGGGGCCGTCAGCACGCCCGCTGGCTTTGGCATAGCGTGTCAGATGCGCAGCGCATTCGCGCACCTGAGCTACTGAGCCGGGCGCTGAGGTGAGCTGCTCGGAATAGACGGTTTGAATCGAGTCGATCACCGCCACGTCCGGCTGCATGGCCTCCAGTGTGGCCAGAATTTTGTCCAGGCCAATTTCGGCCAGCACCTTGACCTGTGAGCCATCCAGCCCAAGGCGACGCGCGCGCAGCGCCACCTGGGCACCGCTTTCTTCACCCGTCACATACAAAGTGCTTTGGCCGCTGCGCTGCAGCGAATCAAGCGCCTGCAGCAACAAGGTGGATTTGCCAATGCCGGGGTCGCCGCCAATCAGCACCACGCCGCCTTCGACCATGCCGCCGCCGAGCACGCGGTCCAGCTCCTCGTGACCGGTAGGGGTGCGGGCAAAGTCGACCGCATCTATCTCGCCCAATACCGCCACTTCAGCGGTTTTGGCAAGGGACGCGAAGCGGTTTTTGGTGGGTGCAGCTGCGGTCTCGGCAACCGATTCGATCAGTGTGTTCCAGGCATTACAGCTGGGGCATTTGCCCTGCCATTTGGGACTGCTGCCGCCGCAGTCAGTGCAAACATAGTGGGTTTTTTCTTTGGCCATGGCGGGGATGTTACGGTATGAAACAACGACGACCACGGGACTGGACAGGCGCGGCTCTCTTTGCTTGCGGATGACACGACAATCTCACCCATGAACGCCCCCGCTGCCCTGTGGTTTCGCCTGGTGCCCGCCTACGCAGTGGGCTATTTTTTGTCTTACGCGCTGCGCAGTGTCAACGCGGTGATTACGCCCGAGCTGATGCGCGAACTGAAGATGAGCGCCGCCAGCCTGGGCTTGCTCACCTCGGCTTACTTTCTGGCCTTTGGCCTGTTTCAGCTGCCACTGGGTTTGCTGCTGGATCGCTTTGACCCGCGCCGGGTTGAGTCGGCATTGTTGCTGCTAGCCGCTGCGGGTTGTGCGCTGCCTTGCTGGTGGTTTGTGCCGCTTACCTGATGACCACGCCGGACAAACCGGTGCAGGCACAGCGCGAATCGATCTCGCAACAGCTGCAGACTTTGCGGCAGATTTATACCGACCGCCGCTTCTGGCGTTTTGCACCGCAGGGTTGTCTGGCCGTGGGCGGCTTCATGGCCATTCAAGGCCTGTGGGCGGTGCCGTGGTTGATGCAGGTCAACGGACTGAGCCGCTGAGTTGGACGCGCCCGAGTGGGCTGCTGGCGCTGCGGCTGGGTAGGCTGAGTGCCGCAGCTTCAATTGTGCCTGCGCACAATGGAACGGCACGAAGAGGCCAAGCCTCTGGCCTGGCTGCGCCCTGCAAGGGTGACGACGTAGCGGGCCACTTGCCCGCAAGGAGGCGCAACGACCCCAGGCGCGTTGCCAGCGGTCCACTCGGGCGCGTCCAACTGAGGAATCTAGGATCAAATCGACTTCTAGGAGGCTGTCGGACTTTCGGTACATCGGCTGCAATCCGACTGCAGCAATCCATTTTTCACCACCTTTTTGCCCCATGGCTACGGCTATGCGGCTGCAAATTATGTAAAAACTGTCTTCGCTGGGGCCGAATTTGGCTACGCTGCTCTTCTAGAACGCTTCGACGCCGAAAGTCATACAGGCTGCTAGGCCTTATATAACATGGGCAAGAAGCTATTTTTAATATAGCAATTGCGACCAATTTCAAATCTTGGCCACCTCATGCTTAGCCATCAATTCAAGGGCCTTGACCAGCGCCGAGTGGTTCAGTTCAGCCATGCCGTTGGCGGCGCAGACCTGAATCAGCTCTATCTGCAGCAGGCCTTAGGGGACAAGCGAGAATAACTTGGACAAAGGAGGTCGTGATAGCAAGTGCTAGGCTAGACGCAAGCCGCGCGGTGTAGCTGGCTACACAAGCGGTTTGCAACAACGCATTGCGCTTGTCAGCACGGCCGAACTGTTCAAGTTATTCTCGCTTGCCCCCT